>CAVJHV010000014.1:0-12324 GCA_963649315.1 Treponemataceae bacterium
TTTGCCCCAGAACGCATTTAAGTGAAGTTAAAAAAAACACTTTATTTTACTTAAAAATCTAAAAAAAAAAGAGTAAAGTCCACTAATTATTACAGTAGCGCCCTCAAAATTTCACTTGTATTATTATTACAAGTCTTTTGGCAGACAGTATGCTCACAAAAGGCAAAAAAAACTAAAATCGGGGCCCGCCCCAGACAGACTGTAAAAAAAACAGCCTCCGCCTGTCGGACCCCAAAAAAAACTTATTCATAAACGGAGGAATTTTATGAAAAAGACATTATTGGCAGTAGTTGCTTTAGCTGCTATCTCATTGGCATTCGTAGGTTGTCCTGATGCAGGAAATGATCCGAATACACCGGTAGGATCACCTGCTTATTCAATTCCAAAAAATTATTCATGGACAGCAGCTGGTACACAGGATGTAACAACATTTGAAAATTATCAGATAATTGATAGCGATGTTTTGGCTGGAAAGACAATAAAGCCAGGTGATGTTGTAAAAATTACAATTTCTGCTAAATCTAAAACGGCATTTAAGTTTGCACAGGCTAATTTAGTTGATAATTCTGAAGCTGCAGGCTGGTGGAAAATAGTTGCAGAGCAAGCGTGTGTGTTAGGATCTGAAAAGGCAGAGTCAGCAACAGATACGTTTACAAGTGCTGTTTCAACTTTTACTTTAATCTCTGAGGTAGATAATAAATTACTCAGCAATGGTGCATTTAAGAATCCTATACAGTTTGTAGTTTATATTGATCCAGTAGATTCTCTCGGATATAAAGATAAGGCAGCAGCATATTCTGACGGTCCAGCTTCAATTGACTTCTCTGAGTGGGATGTCAATGTAGAAATCAATCCTGAAAGCACTGAGGATTCAGGTACAGGCACAGGCGATGGTACAACCCCTGGTGGAGATGAATAATTACCCCCTGTAATTTATCTTTAACAGTATGATCTGTTGTCCCCCCGGTGGCCCTCAAAGCTGCCGGGGGGTTCTTTTTTACCCAGTTTCTTTTTACTTTTCTTTTACTTTTTTTCACAGACCTGCCGTAAGAAAGGACTGGCGCTTTTCTTCTTCTCCCATCCCTTACAAAGAAAATGCCACCTGCCACAAAAACATTGCTTAAATGCGCGATTTTTTCAAAAAAGATTTTGTGTTTTTAAAGGCCTTGCTTGAATATGCGGAGCCGGGGTTCTAAAAAGTGCGACATTGGAGCGAAGCTCCAGCTGAGCCCCCAGACACCTTCCCGGCGGGAGTGCATTCAAGCGAATTTTAAAACAGTATATTTTGTTTGCTTTTTTATTTTGGGCATCTGATAAAAAAAACATTTTCAATGCTTTTTTACCAGATGCCTTCGAATTTTAAGTCTTTGAAATACAAAGACTTAAAATGTCGCATTTTCATAGTTGCCTCTAAAAATTGCAATTTTTAGAGGCTCCCTTTTACGAAATTATTTTCAGGTTTCAAAATGCGCCTAGCCGTGATGGTAGTGAGCACGAAGTGCGTGCGAAGCGAAGCTGAGCACCGGAGCGAAAGCGTAGTCACGGACAGCACGTTAAACAAAAAGCGGTATGCTTCAAAATAAAAATAAAAAATGACAGAGTTTTTTTCTTGTGCTATAATTGAAAAACACTTTTTTAGGAATGGGCATATGAAGGACTTTAATTCACAGACGGCAATTATGATGGACAGGGCTAGGCAGGCGGTTCTTGCGAGGGACTATCAGCTGGCGGCAAGGATGTATAAAAATCTTTTGCAAAATGATCCTGAAAATATTGTGCTTCTTAAAAATCTGGGTGACCTTTATGAGCGTTCTGGAAATGACAGTGCTTCCATTCCTGTTTACAATGAGATTGTCCGCTTGGATCCAAAAAATCTGGATGCTTTAAATTCACTGGGGGCTATTTACCGCCGCCTTAAGCGTTATGCGGATTCGATTGATGTTTTGTCTAAGGCGGTAATTCTTGACGAAAACAATACTCAGATTTTTTACAATCTGGGTTTTACTTACAAACTGATGGGCAAGTACAATGATGCCATTACTTGTTTTGAAAGGGTGATTGAAAATAATCCTAATGATGTTTTGGCTTACAATCATCTGGGGACAATTTATGCTTTGGAAAATAAAAATGACCAGGCCATTGCTTCTTACCAGCGCGGTTTAAAAATTGATCCCAACCATCCTATTCTTCATTTGAATATTGCCAAGTCTTATGAAAGTCTGGAAAATTATGAGCAGGCTATTTCTGAATACGAAAATGCTTTGCGCTACAGGCCGGGCTGGCTGGATGCTATTGATGGTTATGCGGAATTGCTTTTGTACAGGAGTAAAACTCAGCAGGCCCAGGAACTTATTAAGCAGGCTCTTTCTTTGAATCCGCAGAATGTGGATTTGCACAACAAGATGGGCAAGGTTTACAGGGAGCAAAATAATTTTGATGCTGCCGAAGAAGAGTATAATTCTGTTTTGGAAAAATCCAGTGAAAATAAAAATGCACTTTCAGGTCTGGCGGATACTTATGAAGCGTCAGGGAAAAAGGCCCAGGCTGTTCACACTATGGAAAGGCTGGATGCTCTTTATCCGGATGAAGATGATGTTTTAAAGCAGTTCAGCCACATTCTTATGTCCGCAAATAAGCTGAATGAAGCTGGTCAGAAAATTAAGGCGGTCTGGGATAAAAATCCTGATGATGTGCAGACTTTAAATCTTTTGGGCCAGTGGTATATTTGCCGCGGTGAAGAGGCTAAGGCTTTTGGCTGTTTTAAAAAGATTGATGCTTTGAATCCAAAGTACAAGGAATATTTAAAGGATGTTTCTGAACGCTATTTCCAGAAAAATGATTTGGACAAGGCTATTGAATATAATGATAAATATTTAAATTTGAAATCTGATAGTTCAAGGGCTTTGTATAACAGGGCCCGCTATCTGGAAAAGAAAGAAGATTATAAGGGCAGTCTGGACTGTTACAAAAAACTTGAAAAAATTGATTGTGCAAATCTTGCTTACAAAAAGGGGCTTGACCGTTCCCGTGTAAAGCTTGGTCTGGTTGATGATGATGGTCAATCTGAGGCAGAAAAATCTATTTACGAAAATATTCTTGTGGATGATAATATTGCTCCGGATTTTGGAGATGCTGATTCTAATGACAGCCAGGTAGGGCCGATTGTTGATGAAAGCCATTTTGAAGTTGAAGAAAAAGAGCCTTCCTTGGAAGAACAGATTATTGCTTCCCAGGATGATAAGCAGGCTGTTTTTGATATGGATTCTCTGATTGAAGATGACATGAATACCCGGGAAGTTTTTGACAAGCTGGATGATGAAATCAAGGCGGATGAACTTAGTGAAGATGATGATACTGCTTCAGGACTTGAGTCCCTTGTTCAAAAAGATCCTATTGATGAAGCAAATGACTTTTTTGAAAACAATCCTTTTTCTTCGTCTGGTAAAAATCCTTATGCCGGCCCGGAGAATGAAATGGAAAATGCCTTTAGTATAGAAGAACTTTCGCCTGGTCACGACCAGGACCAGGTGATGGAATTAACTGATGGCACAAGGGCTCCTGACACCATAAAAGACGATTTTGAAAGTGGCCTTGCTGATGGTGCATCTGGTGATGGGGGCTTTTCTGGCAAAAGAGATGGTGGTGACGGCAGAAATGATATTGCTGGGGCAGGAAATTTTTCTGGCGGAAGAAATGATGTTGCTGGAGAGGGAGGGCTTTCTAACGGAAGAGATGCTGGTGGCGGCAGAAATGATGTTGCCGGCGAAGGAGGCTTTTCTAACAAAAGTGGCAGTGATGACGGCAGAAATGCGCTTGAAGGAAGCAGGGCGGCTGTTAGCGAAAAAGATTTTGCTGGCGGCAGGAATGTCAGTGATGCTAGAAGTGATGTTGCCGGAGAAAGGGGTGGTGCTGACGAAAGAAATAGTGGCTTAGTGGCTGGCGAAAAAGATTTTTCTGACGGAAGAAATGATGTTGCCGGCGAAGGGGGCTTTTCTAACGGAAGAGGTGCTGGTGACGCTAGGAATGCGCTTGAAGAAAGCGGGGCTTTTTTCGAAAAAGATTTTTCTGGCATAGAAAGTTTGCCGCAGAAAGAAGTTTTGGCCCAGGATCTTGTTTCTGAAGCAAAGGGGGTAAGCCCTGAAGATTATACGGCTATGGCTTTTGAAGAAGTTTCTCCTGCCTTTGAAGATGTTATGCCAGAGACTACAGAAGCAGAGCCTTTATCTGATAATGGTAGTGGAAATCTTGAAGAGCTTACGGATCTGGCTTTTGAAAATGAACTTGTTCATGAAGCAAAGGCTGTCTCTGATATTGAAAATATTGATCCGAATGATTTTGATTTTGAAAAGAATTTTAATGAAGGCTTTGACAAAAAAATAGAAGAAGAATTTGAAAATGATTTTGACAAAGTTGAAAGCGGTGAAAACGTGGAAGACTTTGCTAAAGAAAATAATGTTTCCCTTAATTTGCAGGATGAAAATCCTGAGGAAACTTTTGAAAATTCCTGGGAGCAAAAAGAAGGTGACCCGTCGGAACTTTCGTCTGACGGTTACTTTGTTGAAGAACCTTCATCTTTCCTGAAAGAATCTTTTTTGAATGATGATTTTGCTGATTCTCCTGAAGAAATAGAATTAACTCCTCCGGATTTTATAGAAGACCTGGATGAGTTGGAAGAAGCTTCTTTTGAAAATGTAAAGTCGCCTTTTGAAAATGAAGATGCCAAAAATGAAAGTGATAAAAGCGAAAATCCTTTTGAAGTAGAAGACCTTGATGACCAGAAGGAAAATCCTACTGCAGAAACAAGTGATGCTCTTGAAGAAGAAATTCCGACTGTGGATTCTCTTTTAAGTGATGCCCCCAGCCAACCTGAAACAATTATTCCAGGTCTTGATGCCCTAAAAGAATTTGTTGAAGGAAACGAAAATAAAGAATTTGAAGACGAGGAATCTTTAAAGGAAAGTCCGGATGAATCTTTGACTGAGGCGGAAAGCGAAGATACTTTTTTTGAACAGCTGCCGGAAGTAGAAGAAGAGACTTTACCAGAACTTACAGGTGACTCTTATGGTGAAGTTCCAGAAAAAGACGCTTTTAAAGAAACTGTGGCAGAACCTTCAGACGAAGGCCCTGCATTTGAAAGTTCAGCCCAGCCTTCAAATGAAGAGGCGGAAAAAACTGCTTCACTTCTTCTTACTTTAAAAGACTTGGCAGATTTTTTACCTGAGGAAATAAAAGAAAAATTTCATTCAAGCAAAGAGTATTTGCATTTGGAATTTATCATCAGTAAGTTGACCGGTAACAGCGAAACTTTTTTGCAGGCAGCAGAAGTTTTGCAGGATCATGTGAGTGAAGAAAAAATGTGTCTTGAAGAAAAAGGGCAGAGTGAAGGCGGTAAGGTAAAGGCTTTGTTTGAATATCTTCGAGGACTTATCAGCCATTTGCCGGAGTCTGACTTTTCTAAAAATTTAGATTCAAAACTTGAAAGCACGATTGAGAATTTTAAAGAGATGGGGTATTGATAAGGGCTGCTTTGCGAAAGAAATTTTTCTTTTGGAGAGGGGGCTGCTTTACGAAAGAGGTGTTTCTTTCCAAAACAGCGCCCTGCTTTGCGAAAGAAATTTTTCTTTTTAAAAGAGACACTGCTTTAGGAAAGAGTTGCCTCTTTCCAAAACAGCGCCCTGCTTTGCGAAAGAAATTTTTCTTTTTAAAAGAGACACTGCTTTAGGAAAGAGTTGCCTCTTTCCAAAACAGCGCCCTGCTTTAGGAAAGGAATTTTTCTTTTCAAAAGACCTGCTGCCTTACAAAAGGCTTGCCTCTTTCAGCTCCTCCTTTCCAATCCCCATCATTCCCCCAAATCCTATAAATAAAAAATTTTAGAATGAGTTAAAATTTCGTTACCGGTGTCTGTGATTAAAAGGTCATTTTCCAAACGGCAGCCACCCAAATCTTTTTCGTAAAGACCTGGCTCTAATGTTACGATGTTGCCGGCCTGGAAAGTGTCTTCGTTTTTTACCCTGATGAAAGGAGCTTCATGAATGTCCAGTCCTGTGCCGTGTCCTAAAGAATGGGGCATTTTCATTCCAGCTTCTGCAAAAATTTCATCAGCTTTTTTTGCGGCTTCACAAATAGAAGAATTTTTTTTGTAAAGTTTTGCACATTCGTCTGCGGCTTTTTGAACAAGGTCAAGCATTTTTCTTTGCCCTGCATTTATGTCACGTGCCAGCGTGATGGTGCAGTCACTTGCGTAACCGTTTACGCAAACTCCGTAGTCTAAAATGGAAAGTCCCTTACTGCCCCACTTTGCGTTTGTGTAGGAAGGAAAAGCATGAATTGCCCAGCTGCGGTCAGGGCCGGCGCAAAGGGTGTCAAAACTGGTGCATTCAGCTTTGCTTTCCCTCAAAAATTTTTCTGCGAAAAGGGCAGCGTCACATTCGTATTTAAAAATTCCTTTTTTTACATTTTCCACAATGATTTGAGTCATCTGGTCTGTGATGGCGCATGCTTTTTTTGTAGAAAAAATTTCATATTCATCTTTTACTGAACGCAATTTTTTTACGTGACTGTGAAGGCTTTCTTCTTTACATTCGAGGTTAAAATCTTTTAGTTCAATTTTGAACTTTTCAAAATTGATATAGGTTGTTGCGGGAGGAAGTGCAATTTTTTTTGAAGAAGAAAAATCAATTTTTTTTAAACATTCCCTGATGGCCTTTAAATCGTTGCGGTCAAAATTTGTTGAAGGAATAATTTCTTCTGCATGAGCTTTTTCTTTTGCAAGATTTATGTCCCATGGAATAAGAATGCATTTTCCGCTGGCAGCTAAAATGGCAAGGGCATCGCTGGGGTGGCCTGTAAGATAGCGCAGGCTGTGGTCGCGGCAATCCTCATTGTCAGAAAAAATTGCAACATCAATAGAATTTTCTTTCATGTAAGAATAGACTTTTTGTCTTCTGGATTTATAAATTTTTTCTAAATCAAAATTTTCTTCACTTGAAATGTCCATAAAAAACTCCTTTAAAAAATTATTTTCTTCTGCGGATTTTATTTATTGCAATTTTGACCATGGAATCTTTTGTTACAATCATGCAAAGAATTCCAATCAAAGCAAAAATCAAAGCAGAAATAAAAACTGGAAGACCATGCGAAATAAAACGATTGTGACCCTGGAAAAGTTTTAAAAGTGGTTCCCTTAAAAAATAAACAGGCAGACTGGCAATAATAGAAAAGAGGCACATCTTTAAAGCATAAATGATTGTAGAAAAAGAAAGTTTCTTTACATCAAAACGTTTTTTCTTTCCAAGGAAAATATAAAGCAGAATTGTGTTTATCATTGAGGCAAGAGTCAGGGCAAGGGCGATTCCAGCTCCTTCCAAATTCAAATTGAATTTTTTAGAAAGGAAAACGAAAAGCCATGCCAGTAAAATATTCGTTGAACAGTTTATAAGTCCTGCAAAAGCCGGGTGCTTTGAATCCTGCTGGGCGTAAAAACTTTGCGAAACAATTCTGTTTACCGCAATAAAGAAAAGTCCGATGATGTGGGCTTTAAAAACCTGGCTTGTAGTTTTAATTGATTCCTGGTCAAAGCGGCCTGTTCCATAAACCAGGGTAATCAGATTTTCACCATAAATGAGCGAATAAAAAGTGATTGGAATGGAAATGAATGTCATGATTTTTACGGATTGCAAAAGCAGTTTTGAAAAATCATCCCACTGTTCGTGTTTGGCCAGTCCTGTTAAATCTGGAAGAATGACTGTTCCGATTGTGACGGCGCAAATTCCCAAAATCAATTCCTGCAGGCGCAGTGAATAACTTAAGCTGGAGTAAATGCCGACACCTGCTCTTGTTGCAAGGGCAGACGAAACTATGTCATTTAACTGATAGGCAGCCATTCCAATTACAGTCGGACCAATAAGGCGAAGAACGTTTCTTGTGCCCGGATTTGTGAAAGCCTTCTTTAAAGAAACAAAATAAATTTTCCAGTTGTTTTTAAAAACAAAGGGCAGTTGAAAAAGCATTTGTACGCTTCCGCCTGTAATGACACCAACAGCCATTGCCCTGGCAGGGTTGGCCATTTTGTTGTGAAAGGCGTATGTAAAAATAATTACAATGGAATTAAAAAGGATGGGTGTAAAACCGGAAATGGAAAATATTTTCAGTCCATTTAAAATTCCCTGAAGAAGTGCTGCTACAGAAATGACTACCAGGTAAGGGAACATTATTCTGGTTAAAATGACTGCTTCACTTCCGCCAGCGGCTGCATCGTCTTTAAAAAAGATTTTTAAAATGACAGGAGCAAAAATCATTCCCAGACTGACAAGGGCAACCGTAAGGAATGTTACAAGGGTGAATGTTGCGGAAATAAATTCCTGTGTGCGCTTTTTTGCAGCATCTGTATTTGAATCTTCCAGGTAGTCTTTGAATGTCGGAATAAAGGCAACTGACACCGAATTTTCGGCAAAGAGTCTTCTGAAAAAATTTGGAATTTGAAAGGCAATTCCAAAGGCGTCTCCTAAATGGCCTGTTCCCAAAAATTTTGCTTTTGTCATTTCTCGGATAAGGCCTAAAACGCGGGAAGCTAGTGTTAAAATGGAAAGTGTAAATCCTTTTGAAAGCAGTGAAGATGATTTTTTGCTTTCTTTTGAGGGATTTTCCTCTGATTTTTCCAAAGAATTTTCTGTTTTAAGTTCATTTTCTGTCTTCATAAATTAAAAGAATATAGTTGTTGTAAAATAAAAGCAATTAGCATAAAATTGAAGGTAATATTTAGGAAAAGATGCACTTTTTAGAGATTTCCGGATTTTTAAAATTGCATTTCTTACAAACATTTTTTTAGAGTTGCAGGTAGAATGAGCAGGTTTTCAAAAAAACAGTATGTCGGCACAACACCGATAGTCCCAATCAAAAGAAAAATTCTTTTTGTTTTTATTTTGCTTATGCTGGTAACATCTTTTATTACCAACATTATCAATTTGTTTTTGTCTCAAAATCAAATTATCAGACTGACTAACCAGGTAACGGCTGACCAGTTGAATGAACTGTATACGAATGCAGGCAATCAATTTCAGATTATGTCTTACAGCGGTGACAGGGAAGCTTCCATAGAAATGCTTAAGGCGGCAGGTAATTCCATTTTGTCTGACAAGCACAGCGTTGCTTTAGGGGTAAAACCTGACGGTTCCATTTTGTTTTTTTCTGGTGGAGAAAAGATTGAAAAAGAGTGGCCTGCTTTTACAGACAGCCAGGCCCTTGAGCAAATGAAACTTTCTTTAACGGAAGAAACTTCTCCTTCCCTCAATTTTAAGGATCCGGATGGAATGGCTTACTTTGGCGTTTACAAGTACCAGAAAGACTGGTCATGTTTTCTGCTTCGTGCCGAAATGCGTCTTGAATCCCAAAAATCCCTTTACAAAAATTTTATAGTTATTTCTATTATAATTATTATTTTGACAATGATTTCTTTAGTTGCGGGTACAATTATTTTTTCACGCCTTCTTGAAAACATCCGCCGCTACACAAGTGCCATTCACGAAATCCACGAAAAAAACAGGATTGCTTCTTCTTCGGACAACAAGCCTGTAATTGACATAAGTTCTTCTCCTAACGATGACATCACTTACCTGGCATCTAACTTTAATGAACTTTATTCTACAACCCAGGACCTTTTGATGATTTTCCAGAAATTCGTTCCTGAAAATGTTGCTACTGAAGCTTATAAAAAACACACAATTCTTTTGGATGGTTCACCAAAGGAACTTACAATTCTTTTTTCGGACATCAAAAGTTTTACGGCAAGAACAGAAGTGCTTGAAGATGACATTATTAAAATCCTCAACGTTCACTACAAATCTGTTATTGAAAAAGTTTCTGATAATAAGGGCGTAATTGGTTCCATTATTGGGGACGCAATTTTGGCCAGCTACGGAATTGATGAAAGTGCAAAAGAAAATAAATCTTTGAATGCGGTAAAGTCTGCATGGGAAATTACAGCAATTACTGCCCAGTTAAGGCAAACTATTTCTGACCGCTTTGAAGAAATAAAGGCCCGCCGTTCTGTTACTGCTACAGAGAAAAAAGTTTATGACGCCGTTATGTTTGATATTGGTGTTGGAATTGACGGAGGAAATGTTTTCTACGGAAACATTGGTTCTGGCAGCCGCCTTGCAAATACTGTAATCGGTGACAACGTAAACTCTGCTTCCCGCCTTGAAGGTTTGACTAGAATTTACAAACTGCCGGTTATTGTAAGCAGTTACATTTTCCAGGAAGTGCAAAAGGATTTGACTGCAAGAAAGAGGTATGTTTTTTACGAAATTGATACTGTTACGGTTAAGGGCAAAACTGAAACCGCAAAAATATATTTGCCGGTCGACAGGGAATGTGCTTTGCCTGAATGGAAATATGAAAATGTTCATGAGGATTTGGATGCCTTTGAAGAGGGACTTGCTCTTTACTATAAGGGCAAATGGAAGGAAGCAAAGACCGAGTTTAAAAAATGTAAACTGGATGTGGCAGGAGTTTTCCTTGACAGAATGGGCCGTTCAAGTACAGCAGGTGCAACATGGAGGGGCGTATGGACAATGAAAGAAAAATAAAATCTTTTTCAAGCCAGGAAGATTTTGTTGATGAACTTTTAACTAGTTTTAAAATTGATAAAGTTTTTGCCGGAAACAAATACAGGGTAGAAGAAGAATTTCCAAAGACAAAAAAGAATGGTGTCTCTTACTTCTGGCACAGGATGTGGAAGCCTTTGCTGATTGTTCTTGCCATTGTACTTCTGGCGGCAACGGCTGTCTGGTTTTATGTAAAGTATCAAAATGATAATGTCAAAGTTGATGTGAATACATTTGAAGCTTTAAATTTGCAGTCTTTGCTTTCTGAAATAAATGATGCTAAAGGCACTTATGAAAAAGAAGAAAAGACTCTGGAAAATTTGCAGGCTGAATGGGAAGTCTTAAAGCTTGACCTTGAGCGTAACCGCGATGCTGAACTTTTTACCATTGACCAACTGGGACTTGATGATGAAAAGGAAGTTGAAAAAAGAAAGACTGAAGTAGAAAAAGCTTACCAGCAGTCCCTTGCAAGTGCCACTGAAGATTACCAGCGCAGGATTCAGGCCCAGGAAGAAAATCTGGCCCTGGCAAAAGAAAAACTTGAAAGTTTCCAGAAAAATAATGCTGATGCCTACCGCCGTGCAGAAGAGTCTGCTTCTTTACAGACAAGTCAGGCCTTAAAGGAAATGCAGGAAAATCAGCTGAAAAATAATTATGAAAACGAACTGCTTCAAATGCAGGACAAACTTTCTTCCATTCAGGAAAGTGATATGGAAAGGCAGTTGCAGGCCGTTACAGAGGTTACTGAAAAATACAAGAGTCAGGTTGGCCGCCTGGACCCTGAAATTACAGATAAAAAAACAAAGAAAATTGTTTCTAACATAAATGTTTCGGCTAAAACAGAAAACTTTCTGGGTACCAGGTGGAGTACCCAGATGAATGATGATTTTTCACGTGATTTTAAGGCTGCCTTCCAAAAGTTAAGAAATGATTATGACAGCATTCAGGCTTTGGGATCTACAATTTCCCGTACCTTGGAAGTGGAGCACAAAAAGGATTTACCTCTTTATTCAAAGGCTTTTACACGGCTGACTCTTTCTGCTGGAAATGATTTTGCCCAGGCTTCTATTGCTGAAATAAAGGTGCATATTGAAAACGAAGAAGAACTTAAAGGTCAGGTGGAAAATTTGACTGAAGAACTAAAGGTAAAAACAGAAACCTTAGATTCTTTTCTGGCATCTTTGTGCCATGGAGATGGTTTTGTTTACAGGGCAGAAAGCCCTTCCAAGGCTGAACTTTACTTTCCTCCGGCAAGCGAAAATTTGACGGGACTGGCTGCCCTTGTTAGAAATAATTTAATTATTTCTGCAGGCCACGTTTATAAGGAAGAAGAAAAATATTTTTACCAGGCAGATTCCCTTTGTGTAACGGATCCTGCTGACTTGTATTCTGTTCACGAAGCAGCTGAAGGGGAAGCCCTTTTTGAAAACAAGGCCATGAGGGCAGGGGACGAAGTTGTCCTTCTTTTTAAACTGCCTCCTAAGGTGGAAGAAAGTCCTGCTGATGTGGAAGATACTTCTGAAAATCCGGTAAAATCCGCCTTGAAGGACAAGCCTTTTTTTTAACAGAGGGATGAATGTAGAAGAGCGAAAGGGATTGTAGGGGCGACAGCGCTTGAAGCAAAGCTTCAAGCGCTGTCGATGTTTTTTGCCATGCAAAAAACATTGGAGCGCGAAAGCGCGGAACCCCGAAAAGCCCGGCCGCCGCAGGCGGTTCGCCC
>CAVJHV010000014.1:12334-34387 GCA_963649315.1 Treponemataceae bacterium
ATAGAAAAAAATCATGTGCAGACAGGAATTTTAAGATGGCTGAAGACGTTAAGGAAATTACTTCTATTGGAAAATTTGTAAAACCGCTTAGAATGGGAATTGATGTTGGTTCGACAACGGTAAAGGTTGTTATTTTGGGCCACAATGATGAACTTTTGTATGGGGCTTATGAAAGGCACCGGGCTGATATTCGTAACACTATTATTCAAGTGGTAAATAAGGCTTTTGATGAAGTTGAAAAAAAACTTCCTGAAGGTGAAAACCAGACTATTTCGGTAAAAGTAACTGGTTCTGGCGGTCTTTCGGTTTCTCTGTGGCTTAATATTCCTTTTATACAGGAAGTGGTTGCGGCTACAACTGCTGTAAAAAAATCCATTCCGCAAACTGATGTTGTAATTGAACTGGGGGGTGAAGATGCAAAGATTACTTACTTCCAGGGCGGTGTTGAGCAGAGAATGAATGGTACCTGCGCCGGTGGTACTGGTGCTTTTATTGACCAGATGGCGGCTTTGCTGGAAACGGATGCTTCCGGTCTGAATGAACTGGCCAGGGGGGCTACGACTATTTACCCTATTGCGGCCCGCTGCGGTGTTTTTGCCAAAACTGATGTTCAGCCTTTGATTAACGAAGGTGCCCGCCGTGAAGATATTGCGGCTTCTATTTTCCAGGCTGTTGTCAGCCAGACAATTTCCGGTCTGGCATGCGGTAAGCCTATTCGCGGCCATGTTGCTTTTTTGGGTGGACCTTTGCACTTTTTGGATCAGTTGAGAAAGCGCTTTATTGTTACATTAAAATTGTCTGATGAAGAAGCTATTGTTCCGGAAAACAGCCAGCTTTTTGTGGCAAGCGGGGCGGCTTATTCTGCTGAAAGGGAATTGAAACTGATAAATCCTAATTCGCCAAATGCTGGTCAAAATAAGTTTTCTACAATAAAGGAATTCCGTGACAGTTTAAAAAATTTGGTTGGTGCCCAGATGCAGGAAGTTCAGCGCCTGGAACCTCTTTTTAAGGATGAAGGTGAACTTGCGGAATTTACAAAAAGACATTCAAGTCAAAAGGCAAAGACCGGCGATTTGAATGCTACCAAGGGACCTGTTTTTTTGGGACTGGACGCTGGTTCTACCACAACAAAGGCTGTTTTGATAGACACGGAAGGTCGCATCCTCTGGCGCTTTTATGATGTGAATGCCGGTAATCCTGTAGATCTGGCTGTCAGGGTTTTAAAGGATTTGTATAAAATCTTACCAAAAGATGTTTATATTGCCCGGTCTGTTTCTACGGGTTACGGAGAGGCTCTTTTCCAGGCTTCGCTGAATGTGGATGCGGGTGAAGTTGAAACAATTACCCACTACAGGGCAGCAGACTTTTTTGTTCCTGGCGTTGAATTTCTTCTGGATATTGGCGGTCAGGACATGAAGTGTCTTCGCATGAAGGATGGTGCCATTCAGTCTATTCAGTTGAATGAAGCTTGTTCGGCAGGTTGTGGTTCTTTCCTGGATCAGTTTGCCCATACTATGGGAATGAATGTCCAGGAATTTTCAAAAATTGCCCTTATGGCAAAAAATCCTGTGGATCTGGGAACCCGCTGTACTGTTTTTATGAACAGCCGTGTAAAGCAGGCCCAGAAGGAAGGGGCAGAAGTTGCTGATATTTCTGCTGGTCTTTCTTATTCTGTAATTAAAAATGCTCTCTTTAAGGTAATTAAATTAAGAAATTCGAAGGATGTAGGCAGCAAGGTTGTTGTTCAGGGTGGAACTTTTAACAATGATGCAGTTCTTCGTGCTTTTGAAAAGATTTCTGGTGTGGAAGTTTACCGGCCGGATGTTGCAGGCCTTATGGGTGCTTATGGTTCTGCCCTTATTGCTTTGGATCAATGGCAGGATTTGCGCCGACCTAAACCGGGAGATGCAGACCAGACGCCTAAGTTTATAAAATCCAGCATTGCTACTTTGGATCAGCTGGAATCATTTAAGGTTTCTTTGGATTTAAGAAGATGCGGCAAGTGTTCAAACAATTGTCTGCTTACAATCAATACATTTAAAACTGGCAGCGGTGAAAATGAAAAGGCTCGTACTTTCATTACTGGTAACCGCTGCGAACGTGGAGCTGAACTGGATAATCCTAAGGAAAAAGTTGTTGACGCTTCCAATAAGGATTCTTCCAAAATTACAGGTGCTGCGGATGATGCAAAAAATCTGCCCAATCTTTTTGACTGGAAGTATAAGAGGCTTTTCCACTACGTGCCGCTTAAGGCAGAAGAAGCTACCATGGGGGATGTGGGATTGCCCCGCGTCCTGAACATGTATGAAAATTATCCATTGTGGTTTACTTTCTTTACAAAACTGGGCTTCCGCGTAAGGCTTTCTCCGCGCTCAAGCAGAAGTGTTTACGAAAAAGGTCTTGAAACAATTCCTTCAGAATCTGTCTGCTACCCTGGAAAAATTTCTCATGGTCACATGCAGTCTTTAATAAATTCGGGCTGCAAATTTATTTTCTATCCATGTGCCCCTTATGAAACAAAAGAGGATGCTGGTGCCGGAAATAATTACAACTGTCCAATAGTAACCAGTTACCCTGAAGTTTTAAGAAATAATGTGGAAGCTTTAAGGCAGGATGAATCAATTCTTTTCTTAAATCCATTCCTTCCAATTTATGACAAAAAGCGTCTTGCAGAAAGATTGTACGAAGTTCTTTCGCCTCACTTTAAATCTTTAACAAAAGAAAAAGTTGATGCTGCCGTAGACGCTGCCTGGGCTGAAGAAGAAAAATATCACCAGGACATTCGAGAAAAGGGTGAAGAGGCTTTGGAAGAAGTGATTCGTGCTGGGGCCAGGGGTATTGTTCTTGCAGGTCGCCCATATCACCTTGATCCGGAAATTAACCATGGTATCCCTGAATTGATTCACGGTTTGGGGCTTGCGGTCTTTACGGAAGATTCTGTGGCTCATTTTGGTCAAGTGGAACGTCCTTTGCGCGTTGTGGATCAGTGGACTTACCATAACCGTCTTTACAGGGCTGCCTCTTTTACTGCCGGAATGGCCAATCTGGAACTGGTACAGTTGACTTCTTTTGGCTGCGGAATTGATGCTGTAACGGCAGATCAAGTTGATGAAATTATGCGGGCCAAGGGCAGAATGTATACTCTTATAAAAATTGATGAAGGTTCAAACCTGGGCGCAATCAGAATTCGAATCCGCTCTTTGATTGCAGCGGTTAAGGCAAGGGAAAGATCCGGCAGAAAAATTCAGCAGAAGTCCGCTGCCTACCACAGGCGGATTTTTGAAAAAGAAATGAAGTATACCCATACAATTCTTTGTCCTCAGTTAAGCCCTATCCACTTCCGATTTATGAAAAAAGCTTTTGACTGTGTGGGCTACAGAATGGTTGTCATGGATTCTGATGATCCTAAGGCAATTGATACAGGACTTAAGTATGTGAATAACGATGCATGCTTTCCTTCAATTTTGATTACGGGGCAGATGATTCGTGCCCTGCAAAGCGGAAAGTATGATCTTGACCACACCAGTTGTCTTATTTCGCAGACGGGTGGCGGTTGCCGTGCAACAAATTACATTGGCTTCATTCGCCGTGCCCTGGTGGATGCCGGTTTTGAAAAAGTGCCGGTTATTTCCATGAACATGGGCGGTCTTGAAAAAAATCCTGGCTTTAAATATTCGCTTGGCTTGATTTTGCGCCTGGTAAGGGGATTTTTTATTGGTGATGTTTTGATGCAGTGCCTTTACAGAACACGCCCTTATGAAGCAGTGCCGGGATCTGCAAATGCCCTTTACTTAAAGCTTACGACAGAAGCTGAAAAGTGCATGGAATCTTTGAGCAAAAGAAAGTATCACAAAATTTTACGCAAGATTGTCCGTGAATTTGACAACCTTGAACTTTTGCCTGTTAAAAAACCTAGGGTTGGTGTGGTTGGAGAAATACTTGTAAAATTCCATCCGACTGCAAACAACCACATTGTGGATTTAATTGAAAAGGAAGGGGCAGAGGCTGTTGTTCCCGGCTTTATTGATTTCTTTATGTATTCTTTTGCGGGAGGAATTTTCCGCCACCAGCAGCTGGCCTTTCCAAAAAAGACAGAAAGACTTTCCCGCTTCTTAATCAGAATTACTGAACGGGGCAGAAGTTATTCCAGCCGCCTTTTGAAAAAGAGCCGCCGCTTTAAGGCACCAGAGTCTATCTACAAATTGATGGCTGGTGTGGACGACATTGTTCAAACTGGTAACATCATGGGCGAAGGCTGGTTCCTTACAGCAGAAATGGTTGAGCTGATAAAAGACGGGGTTACGAATATAGCCTGTGTTCAGCCATTTGCATGTTTGCCAAACCATGTAACTGGAAAGGGTATGATTAAGGAATTGCGCCGCCGCTATCCGAATGCAAATATTTCTGCAGTTGATTACGATCCTGGTTCTTCAGAAGTAAATCAAGTGAACCGCCTGAAACTTTTGATGAGTTCAGCGCCTGCAGGAAAGCATCCTGACGAAGATGAAAACGGAATGATCCGCAAAAAGGACGGCAGTCTGGTAAAGGCGGAAATTCGACTGGCAGAAGGAGCTGCTGTTTTCCTGGATGAAGGCGGAAAATCTGCCGATAATTCTACTGTGAAAACTGGCACTGGAGGACAAAAGTAATATGATAAAAAAGACAGCTTTGTTTAAGAAATGTTTTTTTGGGGCAATGGCTGCCTTTTTTACACTTACTGCGGCTTTTGCTTCGTGGAACTCTTACGGCATTCCTGACTCTGCAGAAATAAGGGAAAAAATTTCTTCTGTTTATTTTGATGCCCCTGTGGATTTTTTGCGGACTCAGGAAAATCAGCTTTTAAAAAATGATTTGAATGAAAATTTTCAGATTTCTTTTGGCGAAAGCGAAAAATATTTTATCATTTCCATTACTCCTCAAACCACAATTGAAATTCAATATCAAAACGGGGAATTAAGCGAAAGCCGGCAAAAAGAAGTTTTTATTGAGGGCTCTGCCGGTTCCTGGATTTTGTACAAAAATCTTTCAACTTCAAAGGCAGAAAAAGTGCGCTGGTATTTTAATGCGGACAGTGAAGTCTTTTTGGAATTCAGTGCAGAAGCAAAAAAAACATTCGCCGATTTAATTTTATATGACACTTATCTTGTAAAGCATACGCCGCTCGGTTTGCCCTTTAGCCGCCTTTACACTGCATCTTTTGAAGAAATTCAAAAGTGGACAAAAAATTCCATCCCCTGGAAAAAGGTTAGTGTAAAAAGCGGACAGTACCGGGGACTTTTACAGACAGCCCTGACGGTAAGAAAATATCTTCCCAAAATGGAAAATCTGCAGGACGCCTTTTACAACGAAGATGGCATTCTTTGTGACCGCATGACTGACAAGCCTTACACTCTTTTGGATGAAGACAAAAATCCTTATTCCGCAAAAAAAGAGGGAGTCCTTCAATTAGATTCAGCGGGATTTATAAAATGGATTGTTGACGGATTGATTTACCCATACACAGGTTCCTATTCGGACAGCCAGAGTCTTTACCAGCCGACTGTTGAATTTAATCTTTTGAGTAAGACCGGTGTTCTAAACGAAAAATATGATATTGCGTTTGCTTTAAACTGGACTCGTAACCTGGCACTTAAAGCATGGAATGTAAGAAATGCGCGGCAGCTTACTTATAAAGACTGCGGTTTGGATGTGTCTTACAATCATTTTGCAAAAGTGCCTTCTTACGTAAAAGATACCGGCTATCAAATTGATTTACTGAAACCTTTGCTTTACGTGCAGGCCCTTATTGAACCGGGTTATGCCTATCTTGGTGCTGTGAAAGAATTTTCTGTTACCAACAGGGAAGATTTTGTTTTTAATAATGAAGCGGCAATTTTTCCCTACTTTGATGATATGGGACATTTTGATTGCCTTGTTTTTGAAAACGGAAAGGAAATGACTTTAGATGAATTTATCAATAAATATAAAGATTCTTTTGTCAACCTGGTTCGCGTAAAATGCAGCGAGGATTTTTATCCTTTGGAAAATTTTTAATTTTTTTTGATTGAAGGGCGCCTTTTAAAAGTGCAGTTTTTTTTGCCTGCCCTGATTTTGCCTTGATTTGATTTTTAGGAGTTTTGCATGAAAAAAAGGCTTTTTACTTTTACTTTGATTTTTGCTCTGGCCTTTTCATTTTATGGACAGTCGAATGACCTTGCCCTTTACAATGAAATTTTACATTCCTACAGAAGCAAATCTTACCCGACTGTAATTCAGGCGGCTGTAAGAATGCAGTCTGATTTTCCACATTCAATTTATCTGGCAAAGTCCTATGCCTATAAAAGTGAAGCCCTTTACCGAATGGAACGCTACGATGAAGTTCTTCATGCAGCCGGGGAAGCATTGCGCTCTGGCGAAAATGACAGTCAGGCAAAAGTGGCTGCATTTTACTGGAGGGGCCGCACTTATGAAAAATTAGAAAAATTTGATGAAGCAAAAAGTGATTATGAAAATGCCATTATGCTTTTGGAAAAAGTCAGTGACGAAAGAAGTGTACGTCTGTCAAAGCTTGCATGTTTCAGGCAGGCTGAACTTTTTTATTCACTGGAAGATTTTGAAAAATCCATTCCTTACTTTGAATATGTAATTTACAATGGAGAAAATTTTTCCGGCGAAGAATATGAAAAATCTTCACTGCATTTAAGCCTTGCCTACATAAATTCTTCACAGGCAGAAAATCAAATTGATTTATATGAAAAACTTTTGCAGTGCGGTGCTGAAGAAAAATTTTCAAAAAAGAATTTCGAATATCTTACTCTTTATTACGGCCACGCTTTTAAAGCTGACGGTCAGTACAAAAAAGCTTATGACACTTACATTCAGCTTTTAAACGAAGGCGACGCTGAAATGGCTTCGCTGGCATTGACTAATGCTTACAGTCTTGCTTTTGAAAAACAAAAAGAAGTTGGGGAAGAGCCGGGTTCTGTTTTACAAAATGCGCAAAGAAAATTGAGCGAGTATCCGGAACTTCTGGCAAATGTCTGGACAAGGCTGGGTATAGATGCTTTTAATTCGGGTGACAAAAAAAAGGCAGCTTCTTATTTTGATAATGCGGAAAAAGAAGGCTCTTATGATTTTCTTCAAGTCATTGGTCCTTACAGGGCAGAAATGGCAGGCGAAAAATCTGATGGCGTAAAAAAGGCTCTTTCTTTTTTGGATGAATATTTTGAAAAATACAATGTGAATGAAAAATCTTTTTCTTACGATTCTTACGCTGCCTCTTACACAAAGTTTTATGCTTTAAATGGTGATTTTGAAAAAGCAGCAGACTGGGGCAAGGTCTGTGGAAAAAAAGAAAGTCTTTACTATTACGCTTTGAGTCTTTACAAGTGTGGTAAAAGTTCTGAAGCAGAAAAAGTTTTGTCTAAAGAAAAATTGACTTTTTCTAAAGACCAGGATTTATCAATATATAAAAGGCAAATTCTTTACGCAAGACTGCTTGCTGAAAATAATAAATTGAATGATTCACTTTTAATTTATGAAAGCCAGCAAAAAATAAATCTTTTAAAAGAAGAAGATTTGTATGATTACGCTCTTTTGCTTTACAAGTGTGGCTATTATTCTTCAGCATTTAAAATTGCCCAGGAAGTGAATGCGGGGAACGCCTTGTGTCTTGCGGGCCTTGCTTCTGTAAATAGAAACGACTGGAAAAATGCGGAACGCTATTTGACTTTGTATAACAAAGAAAATGAAAACGCTTATTCCCTTTACTATTCTTCTTATGCCCAGTACCGCCTGCAAAAAAATCAAAGTGCATACAAGGGCTTTTGCGATTTTATAAAAAAGTACCCTGACAGTGAATTGATTTTTGATGCCTGTTATTTTGCAAGTCATACGGCTGTTTTGCTTTCGGATTATGATGCAGCAGAAAGTCTGGCATCAAAGGCTTTGGAAAATAAAAAAAGTGAAAGCGATTATGAAAGGGCAGCAATTTTACTTTCACTCATTCTTAAAGAAGAAAAAAAATATGACCAGGCTCTGGCCCTGTTAAAAAATGATTGTGAAAGAAATGATGCTTTTGGAGCGACAGCCCGTTATGAAATGGCAGACCTCTATGTAAAGAAAAATGAACTTTCTTTTGCGGACGAAAAGTACAATGATATTTTTACAAACTTCTCTGCAAATTCTCTGGCAGATGATGCGGGCTACAGAAGGGCGGAAATTTTTTATGCGGCCGGAAATTATTCTATGGCTATTTCCCGCTATCTTTCTTACATAGAAAAAATAAAAAATGGAAAATTTTCTGATGCGGCAAATTTTTACCTGGCAGATTCTTATGCCCGGTCAGCACAAAACAATAAGGCCATAATGCAGTACCTTGTTTTCCTGGAACTTTTTCCTCAAAGCAATTACCGTTATACGGCCAAAAAAAATCTGCTTTTGCTTTACAAGCAATCAGGTGATTTTGAAAATGCCTTGTCTTTAGCAAATGAAATTGTTGCCGAATATTCTGATGCAGCTGACAGTCAGGAAAATGTAAACCAAGTGGTAATGTTGACTCACCTTGCAAATGGTGAAGATGAAGACATTTACGAATTACAAAGGGCTTATGAAAAAGCAGGCTCAGTCAAAACTCTTGCAGGCCGCATTAAGGGAAGTGAACTTGCAGAAGCTTTGTGGAAGTCTGTTGAAAATCAGGAAAGGGCTTTTTCTTTAGCAAAAAGTCTTTATGCAATTCAAATTAAAAAAGAAAATATTGAAAAGGAAAGTTCTTACGCTGCAAAAAATCTTTTGATTCTGGCCCAGTACGCAAGGCAAAATGGTCAGAACAAAGAGGCTGCTGAATATTATTTGGAAAGGGCAAAATATTGCAGAATGTCCGGTTGGGGCGATGCTGCAGCACAAGCTCTTTACGGAGCGGCTGAAGCTTTTGACGCGGGAAGTTATTTTGAAGATTCAGAAAAAACTTACCAGACTTTACTGGAATTGTACCCAGAAAGTTCTTACACAAAAGCGGCAGAAACCTTGATAAAAGGTTAGGCCTTATAAAAGGAGTCTTTAAAAATTACAATTTTTACAGATGACCCTGAATTAAATTTTAAGGATGTTGAAAATGAAGAAAATATTTTTTTTGTCACTAACAGTTTTTTTCTCTTTTGGGATTTTTGCTCAGAGCGTACAGGATGTCTTTTCAGATAGTCAGGCAGGTGGTCAAGTGCTTTTGCCGGATTTAACAACGACCCTTGAAGGGGACAATGTTAAAGTCACAGAAGAGACTGCCCCAGATTTTTCGCAAGTTCAGGCAGACCCTATCGCAGAAAAAGAGGCTTTGCCAAAACTGCCGGAAGCAAATTCGCAGATTGTGCCGGAAGAAAGTGCTGCGGCTGGAAAGGAATCTTTAAAAAAAGAAGTGTATGCTGAAGGTCAGCTGGGCGGAGGTTACCCTGGATTTTTCACAGGACTTTTCCAGCTTTACAAAGACAGCCTTTCAAATCCTTTTACATTAAATTTTTCCCACACAACAAATAACGGCTACGGAAGAAATTCTGCTTCCCAGGGATATTTTTCAAAGACAAGCGATTTTGACGGTAAGAAAAAAATCACTTTTAAAAACGCGGAAGTGAATTTACAGGGAGCCTTTTCTGCAGACGATTTAGGTTTGCAGCAGCGGTCTGAAACTTTTTATGACATTTCAAAACAAAAACTTTCCACCGTAGATTCAATTGAATGGACTTTACCTTTAGGATTCGGCCTTTTGCTTACAAATAATCTTTCATGGTATTTGCGCTATTCTGGCCTGAAAGATTCGACCGCTTCTTACCTGGCCCAGGAAGCACAGGCTGCAAGTCTTATAGAAAATCCTTACATGAAATTTTACTGGTCAAACAGGGACTTTACTTTTGCCCTTGACGGTGGCTACTCTTTTGAAGGATTTTTCTCTGATGCAAAAGATTCTGCCCTTGTGACTTCCATAAATCGCGGAACATTCGGTGCAGGCCTTTCCTACAAAAAAAATATTTTTGCCTTTGATTCAGCCTTTAATATTCTTGTGGGAAATGCTTTGGGCAGCCAGGCGGATTTTCTTGTGCCTTTCCATTTGAACCTTGATTTTACATGGCCTGTAAATTATTCTGAACAACCCCTTCGTTTTAGTGCAGGCGGCGGTTTAAAATCCAGTCTGCCACTTTTTGAGGAAGTTGAAAAAAATTATTCTTTCGCAAAAATGTATCAGCTGGCCACTGAAGAAAGTGACTGGTATGCAGAAGCTTCCATTCAGATTCCGGCTGGAAATATTTTTTCTTTAGACGCAAATGTTTTATTTAAAACTACTGCTTTTTCTAATGGAGTCTGGACTGCGGACTATGAAAATATCAATTCAAATAATCTTTATGATTTTGTGCAGACTTCAAGAACCCTTTTGGACTCTTATGTAAAGGCAGGTTTTGCATGGAATATTTTTAATCTTTCTTTTGACTGTAAGTCTCACTGGCTTTACGTGCCGGCAAATGAATATCAGTTTACGGCAGGTGCTGCTTTTGACGTAAATGCTGCTTCCGGATTGTGGGGAGCAAAACTGGAAGTAAAAGAAGCGTTTGGAAAGCAAAGCCAGGATTTGCTGCCCTTTATAAATTTGAGTGGATATTATAGAATGACATCTTCAATGCGGGCAGCTTTTGAAGTAAATGATATTATAAAACTTTTTAGCGGAGAAAACAGATTCTATTACAATTCAGGCTACAGCATTAACAGTGCAGGCTTAGCCCTGCTTTTAAAATTTTATCTTTAAGAGGTTAATATGTTTGAAACAATAAAAAGTGGCGGTCCTTTGATGATTCCAATCATTGCGTGCGGAATCTTTGCAGTTTACATCGTTGTTGAAAGATTTTATTTCTATTTAAAGACTGGCAAACGTGATAAAGAAATGATGAAAAAACTTTACGAGGATTTGGCTAAGGCGGATTACAATGCGGCTGAAGCTGACTGCATAACTGCTGCAACTCCTTTGGCAAATGTTGCCCGCACAGTAGTTCATTCCCGCCGTCTTGAGGAAAATGATTTAAAGGAACTGGTGCAAACTGAAATGGATGCTTCTCTTACCAGGTACGAACATTTTCTTTCGGTTCTGGCAACAATCGCAAATATTGCAACAATGCTGGGCCTTTTAGGAACTGTTACCGGTAACATCCGTGCTTTTGGCGTTTTGGGGGGAGGCGGAACTATGGGGGATCCTACAGCGCTTGCTAATGCGATTGCGGAAGCCCTTGTTACGACAGTAGGTGGTCTTTGCGTTTCCATTCCATCTTTGGTTTTCCATAATATTTTTAATAATATTGTAAAGCACCGTGTAAATGACATGGAAACTTTCATCACAAAAATTATGATGACTGTTCAGGGTAAGGGTTACTAAAATGAGAGTAAGCAGAAAAAATGAGCAAAAGGCTGGAATAGATCTTTCGCCAATGCTTGATGTTATTTTTCAGTTGATTCTTTTCTTTTTGGTTTCCACAACTTTTTCTTCGTTGCCGGGAATAAATGTAAAATTACCTCAGAGCGTAACAGCTACCAGCCGTGACGCGACAGGGGCAACTATTACAGTGCTGGTAGATGGAACAATGTATTTGAATGATGAAGAGGTTACTTTCCAGACAATGGACTCTAAGCTTGCGGCTTTGGATGTGGGCGGCAGAGAAAGAGTAAATTTTCCAATCGCAATAAATGCTGACAGTGAAGTTACAAATGGTAACCTTGTAAAAATTTTTGATTCTTTAAGGAAAAATGGATTTTCTTCCGTCAGCCTTAGAACAAGTTCTCGTGACAGTGAGGAAAAAACAGGGCGGTAAAAAATGAAGTTGTCTGTAAGTCAGCAGAGTAATATTTTTTCTATTGCGCTAACAATTATTTTTACAATTCTCTTTTTTGTGATAATCAGTTTTATTCATTTTGAAGAAAAGCCTGTTTATAATGAAATTCAAATTGATTTGTCTACGACTCCTGTTGTGGAAGAAGTGGGACAGGTTTCAGAAAATGCTAATCAGGAAATTGCTGACTTTGATTCAAATGAAGAGTCCTTTGAAACTGCAGAAAATCCTGAAGAAGTAAAGGAAATAATTTCAAGTGAAAAAGAAATTGTAGAAGAAGATTTAGAGGAAAAAATTATTCCTCTTGAAAGTGCTCCGGCTTTGACAAAAGAAGAAATGCCTGTTGAAAAAAATCAAAGTCAGCCTTTGACAGAAAAAAGCATGGCAAGTGAAACTAGTCCTGTGACAGAAAAAAGTCTTGCCTCTGTTGAAGAAAAAGAAGCCGCTTCTCTTCCGGATGCAAAATCGACTGTAAAGCAGACAGAAAAAAAAGTTAAAAAGAGTGCAGAAGACATTTGGGCAGAAATGGAATCTTCATCTGCATCTTCTTCTGATGCTGCTTCAAGTCAAAGTCAAAAGGTGCAGGTGAATGAAAATCTTTCGGCTTTTGAAGGTAAGGCTGCAGTGGCTTCTGCGGAAAATGCAAGACCTCTTACCAGTCAGTCTGAAAGAACCAGCCAGAAAAGCCAAAGCGATATTTCAAAGAGTCTGGATGAAATTAAAACTACAAAAAAATCAAAGTCACTTTCTACCGGGGACACAACGTCTAAAACTTCTTATGATGACGCTGGCAGCAGGGGAAGCGGTTTTAATGTAAATGGAAAATTCCGTTCTTTGATTCAGCCGTCTTCTCCCAGCATAAAGTTGACTGAATCTTCTGCTGAGATGATTGCTTCTACAGTTACTGTAACAATTACTTTTCCCATTTCTGCCTCAGGCAGTGTGGCTTTGTCACAGATTACTTTTTCCCCGGATGCGGCACTGCCCCCTGGTGTAAAAAGTGAAATTGCCCAGCAGATTTCTTCATGGCGTTTTTCCGAAGGCGAAAGCGGCAGTGCCATAATGAATTACACGATTGTAAAAAATTGATTTGAAAGCCGGGCGCTTTACGAAAATGATTTTTCTATTCAAAAAAAAGTGAAGAACGCTCTGCTTTACGAATGCCGTATTTCTATTCAAAATTCATCCTAGCCGGTCCTGGAGCCATGCCGCAGGCAGTCCGAAGGACCGCGCGTAAGCAAGTGGCGGAAGGGCCGTTAAGGTCAGGCGGTATGCTTCAAAAAAAAATAAGATAGACACGAAAAATTTTACATATTATAATTTGCTTATGGTGGAAGGAATTCGGGCGGTGGCCTTTGATGTTGACGGGACGATGTACCCGACTCACAAATTTTATTTCAGGGTTTGGCCCTACTTTTTAAAAAATGTTAAATTCTTTTTTTATTTTTCTAAGGTCAGAAAAGAGCTGCACCAGAAGGCGAAGGATAATCCTTCTTTGGCCGGGCAAAATTTTTATGATGAACAGGCGGCTCTGCTTGCAAAAAAAATGAAAATCTCAAAAGAGGCGGCGGGGCAGTTGATTGAAAAAATCTGCTATAGGGGACTTTTAAAATATTATGTCAGCCTGCCCACTTATCCTGATCTTTTGGATTTGATGTACGAAATTAAGGCACGCGGTTTTAAAGTGGCTGTTTTGTCTGATTTTCCTGTGGAGCAAAAAGGAAATCTTTGGGGGATGGCTGACATTTGCGATGTGCTTTTGGGGGCGGAAAATTGCGGTGCTTTAAAACCGGCCAAAGTTCCTTTTGAGGCTTTGACGGAGCGGCTGGGCCTTGAACCCTGGCAGGTGCTTTATGTTGGAAATAGTAAAAAATATGATGTTGAGGGAGCAAAAAATGCCGGCATGAAAAGTGCATTAAAGCTGAAGGGCTTCAGGAAACTTTTTTCTTTGCCGTGTAAAGAAAGTGATATTTCTTTTACAGACTATCGCCAATTAAGAAAAATTGTGCTAGAATAGTTAAGTCTTTAAATTTTTTAAGAGGCAAACACAAAAGATTTTTACTTATAAATTTGGGTGGGATTAAAAATGGAAATTTTTGCTATTGTTCTTGCGGCTGTGGCACTTGTTGCTGCAATCACTTTGCATTTCGTTGATAAAAACGAAAGCCAGATGGAAAAAATCAAAAAGTATGCAGACAAGCGTCAGTCGGATTTTGATGAATATTTTAAGAAGGAAGCTGACAAACTGAATGTTCTTGAGTCTTCGCTGGAAACTAAGCAGATTCAGGCTGTGGCTGCGGTTAAGAGATTCCAGCAACAGTACGAGGAATTCCAAAAACAGATTGCGGCTTTGGATGAACCTATTTCCAGAGTCAATGCTTTGGATGACAGAATTTCTTCTTACAACGGTGCCATTAAAGAACTTATGGATATGTCTCAGGCGGTTGAAAAGAATTTGCAAAAGGTTCGCTCTGAAGCAGATATTGTTGACAAGTTGAACGGCCGTCTGGATGCCCAGCAAAAAACAGTTGACTACATTGAAAAGAAAATTCCTGAAGTTACAAAAGAATTTTCTGTTAAAAATACTGAACAACTTAAGGCTATTGGAACGGATTTGCTGGACCGCTACGAAGAGCGCGCCCAGGAAATTGATGATTCTACAAATGATGCAATCAAAAAGAGCAACGAACTTATTGTTACTATTCAAAACCAGTTGCGCGATGCTCTTGATGATGCGGCTAACCGTGCTGAAAGTCTGGATGATGAAGCTTACAATAATCTTATTGCCAGGGCAGAAAAGCGCAATCAGGAATTGCAGACTGAACTTAATGCTCAGACCGAACAGCTTAGCGCCCTTATCAACAGAAAGACGGATGCCATTCAGCAGTCAATTGACGAAAGCGATGCTAAATTTTCCAATCAGCTGGAAGAAAGGGGCCAGGCTTTGGATGATGACTTCCGCGAAAAGGCAGATGCTTTTTCACAGGCCCTTGCTGAACGTTCAGAGGCTTTGGAATATTCACTTGATAACCGCCTGACTGAACTGGAAAATAAATTGACAAGTCAGGCTGAAACAATTGACAGTGATGCCCATGACCGTCTGGATACTCTTGAGTCTTTCCTTAACGAAAAAACTTCTTCCCTTGAAGAAACTTTCAATTCGACAACATCAGATTTGGATGATACCTTTAAATCCAAAACTGAAGAACTTACAAGTCACTTTACAGAAAAAACTTCCAGTCTGGAAAATGATTTTACCAAGAAGTCAAATGAACTTACAGCTGATTTTCAGGACAAGGTGGACACTCTGCAGGCTATGCTCATAAACAGGAGCGACGAACTTTCTACGGAGCTTGCAAAGAATTCTGCCCAGATTTCAAATAGAACTTCTCAGATTAATTCTGATCTTACAAAGCGTCTTGATTACATTCAAAAGGAAATGGAAGACCGCCTGCAGGAAGTTACTGACAGGGTTGAAAGGGAAACTCAGGAAGCTATTGAACAGTACAAAGGGTCAACAGCTTCTTACAGTCAGGACATTGAAGAAAGGACGGCAAGTCTTATTTCCCAGTTGGATGAAAGAACGAATGAACTTGAGCGCAACATCAATTCACGAGTGGAAGACATTTATACAAACCTGCAGTCAGGTGTGGACAATCTTGAATCTGATTTGAATGAAAAGACTTCTGCAATGGATGATAAAATCGAAAGTGAAATTAATCGCCTGGATGAAGCTTTGAACGAAAGGTCTGCTGTGATTGAATCTGAATCGCGCGATCGTTTTGATGAAGTGAAGGCTTACATTGACCAGTCTTATGCAGAAACAAAACAGACTGCCGCTGATTTGAATTCAGAAACTGCTGATAACATCAATCGCCTTGAAGCTTTAAAAACTGACATCACTTCAAAATCTGCAGAAATCAAAAATTACTTTGATACTGTTTACGCTGAAGCTTTGGAAAAGGCTGATGAGCAGACACAGGAAGTTAAAGAGCGTTTTGATTCCATGTATGAGGAAGCTGAACAAAATGCTGACCAGCACGAAGCTTCAATCAACGAACGCTTTGAATCTTTTGTAAATTCAATTACAGAAAAAGTTGATGAAAACGAAAACGAACTGAAGAATCGTTTTGCTACTATTTATAACAATGCTATGGACAGAGCAGACCAGCAGGAAAGTGAAATTACAAATCGCTACGAAACTCTGTATTCACAGGTAATGGCAAAGGCGGAAGCTGAGCAGGTTCAGGCTTACGAAAAGTATACAGCTCTTTCTACGGCCCATCTTGAAAAATACAAGGGTGATGTTCAGCGTCACGTTAATTCAATTCAGCAGCAGGTAACAGATACCCTTGCTGATATTGAAAACCGCGCAAACGAAATTAAGGATTCTGTAGAAGAATCAATTACAAAAACTTCTTCTACTGCCCAGCGCATTGACGAAGAAACAAAGGCTGCTTCTGAAAAGCTTGTAAATTTTTCTACAACAATGAAGGAACAGCTGGCCCAGTTTGATTTGAGTCTGGCAAAATCCATGAGGGACATTTCTGCGGACTACGATGCAAAGGAAGCAAAATTCCTTTCTGGTCTGGACAAGCAGCTTGAAACTTACAAGAAAGAAATTGAATACCGCCTGCGTCGCCTGGATTCTGCCGGAAGTGATGTGGAAAATCTTGAAAACACCCTCCGCAAAATTATGGATCAGGCACAGAAAAAAGTTAGTGCGGATTTTGAAAATTACACAGACAGTCTTTCAAAGGAACAGGAAAACTTTGAAGCAGATATACGCGCTAAGGCTGACCAGCTGCAGTCTGATCTTGAAGCTGTAGAAGACAACCTTGAAGAACTTAAGAAGGAAGCTTACGGTGCAGTCAGCGAAAAGCTTAAGGTTTTTGAAGATACATTTGCTGAAGGTCTTAAGGCCCGCGAAGATGACCTTAGCGCTTCCCTTTCAAGATGGCAGACAGAAGCTGATGACAGAATTAGCCGCTTCGCTGACACTTACGAACAAAACAGGCGCGACCTTGAAGTTCAGTATGCTGCTGATCTTAAGAAGCGCATTGCGGATGTTCAGGACAAAACAATTGAACAGGAAGAAAAATTCCGCCAGGCAGTTCAGGCTGGTCAAAACACAATCCAGGATCAAATTAACAATGTTAATGCAAAACTTAAGGATTTTATTGAACAGTACCGCATTGAACTTGCTAACACAACAAAGCAGGCTCAAAGTGATTTGCAGGCAGAAACTGAATCTTACAACGAAAGCGTTAAAGCCGAACTTGAACAGAAGTCAAATGAAATTGATGTGACACTTGCAAGTTTCCAGCAGGATTTTGAAGACCGCTTAAAGGATAACACAAGGGCCCTTGAAGATACAATTTCTAAGGTGGAAGATTTCAAGAGTCAGGTTAACGAAGATATTGAAAACAGCAAAAAGGAATTCAATTCACTTTATGCGGATTTTGTTAATACTTCAAAGAAAGATATGGCCCAGATGCGTGACGCCTGTGAAGATACAAAGGACAATGTTCTTGTTGAAGTAAATGCTATGGCTCAAAAAGCACAGACTGCTGTAGAAACATATGAAAGTCGTTCTGCAGAAGTCCTTGAAGATTTGCAAAAGACTTACAATGATATGCTGACCAATACACAAAAGTATGTTGACAATCAAAGTGCCGAAATAGAAAAAGAAATTAAGGCTTTAAAGAAAGAATTTAAAGAAACTTCTGACGGTGACAAAAAGATTTACCACAACATGCTTGAAAAACTTCAGGACGACACCAAGGATATTGAAGGTGAACTTGATGAAATTTCAAAGAGAATTGCCAAGTTTATTCAGCAGACAAATGTCTTTGAAAAGGCAGACATCCTTAAAGGTCAGCTGGATGAATCAATTGCAAAATTCAAGGAAGAAATTTCTGAACTGGGAACATATCAGGATAAAATCCGGGATCTTTCAAATCAAATAAAGAACCTTGATGAAATGAATGATGATGTTACCCACAAACTTAACACCTTCTACGGCGACAAGGCTAAAATCGATACCATGCAGCAGGATTTCAACAAGCTGGTTGCCTTGAGCGGCACTATGGATTCAAAGATTGCTGAATTGACTGCCGCTAATGATGACCTTACAAATATCCAGATTACTGTGAGGGACTTCCAGGAAAAACTTTCCAGCGTACAGGCCCAGTATGACAGAATTGAAAAGAAGGGCGAAACGATTGACCGTGTTGCAATTGATGTGGACAAGACTTTTGAAAACGTAAAAGATCTTGAACAAAAAGTAAAAGACTGTTCAAGACAAGTTACTTCCATGCCAAAGGAAATTTCTACTGTGCAGCATAATATTGACACTCTTTTAAAGAGTTCAGGCAGAATCAATGACGCCGTAGACAAGCTGGCTTCTTTGCAGCATTTGCTTGATGAAACAGACAAGAGAATTGATGACGTTAACGCTTCAAAGAAAAGTATTAACGACACAGAGCAGCGCCTTACAAAACTTTCTAACAACGCCGACGAGCAGCTTAGAATTTTGCGTGGCCTGGTTAAGACAGAAACTACAAAGTCAAAGCCTGCTTCTTCAGATCTTTCACCTTCAAAGAGGGAAGCTGTTATTTCCCTTAAACGAAAGGGCTGGACAGTTGAAGAAATTGCCAAGGCTCAAAAGCTTTCAATTGGTGAAGTTGAATTGATTTTGGAAGTTGGAAAAAACTAATTTAATGGCGTCTCTAAAAATTACTTTTTTTTGGAGATGCCCTTAATTTTTACCTGACAAAAAAAGCCCCTCTTACCTAAGAAAATAAAAGTAAGGGGGCTTTTTTTCTTTTTAGACTTGTCTCTTTTTAAGAGAAAGTTTTTTTATTTTCCAAATTTATTTCTTTCCAAAAGACAGACAGCGCTTGCCTTAACAGCTTTTCCCTGACCCACGCTGTCCATTTTTTCTGCTGTCTTTGCTTTAACAAAAATACATTCATCCTTGACTTCTAGAATTTGCGCGATCGAAGAAATAATTTTATTCCTCCAGGGCAGAATCTTTGGCCTTTCGCATTCAACAACGCAGTCAAGATTTACAAGGGACCAGCCCCGGGCCTTTACATCAGCCCAGCACTTTTTTAAAAGCGCAGAAGATGAAGCGTCCTTCCACTTGTCATCTTCCGGCGGAAAGTAAGATCCAATGTCACCCAGGGCTGCTGCCCCCAGAAGGGCATCAGTTATGGCATGAAGCAGAAGATCTCCGTCAGAGTGGGCATCTTCACCTTTTTCGAAAGGAATTTCCAATCCTCCCAAAAAGAATTTTCTTCCTTCTACCAGGCGGTGGGTGTCATTCCCGAAACCAACCCTGTTTTCCTTTTGAAATAAAAATGCAAGGTCTTCCGGATAAGTGATTTTTTTATTTTGAATTTCACCTTCAATGATGTGCACTTTTTTGTCCTCCGTTACTTGTGGAAATGAATCAAAAATTTCTGTGTCATCGGTGTATTCTTTGCCTGCATTTTCCCTGGCCAGTAAGTGGCAGCGGTATATTTTAGAAAAATTAAAAGCCTGCGGTGTTTGAACGGCGCAAAGTCTGGAACGGTCCAGATGTTCCTGCACAGTGGAATCTTTGGCCAAAAGCTTTTGCGTGTCAGTCACTTTTATGGCAGGACAAGCTGCATCAAATTTTTCTACGGCATCGGTTACGGAAGAAATCAGGCGGGGACTGGCAAAAGGCCTGGCCCCGTCATGAATGAAAAGCATGATTTTTTCTGTGTTCAAAGAATTTTTTTCTGCCAGATTTTTTAAAAAATCAATTGCTTTAAAAACAGAAGACTGTCTGCTTTTGTCGCCTTCAATAAAATCAATGTGGAAATTTTCCCCCTGGGCCTTTATTAAAGAAAGCAGTTCCAGATCTGAAAATAAAATTTGACTTGTTTTTTTGCAAAGACCGGCGGGGCAGGTTATGACAAGAAAATCAATTTTTTGTGAAAGTAAAAAAGCCTTGACCGCTTTAGAAAGAACACATTCTCTTTGGCCAAGACTTATGAATTCTTTTTTTATACCGCCGCCCATTCTTGTGGAAGAACCGGCTGCGGTTACAATAAGTGCTTTTGTTTGATATTTGCCTTTAAAAGAATTTTCTGACATTTGCTTAAACTCTTTAAAAAAAGAAAATCAGTATTTTGGGACAGGTCAATTTTTTTAGAACTGTCCCTTTTACAAAAAGTTTTATTTACAACTAATCTTCTTCTTCGTCAATATCGTCTTCGTCACTCTCATCGTCATCAGAAGATTTTTCTTCCTTTTCAATTTCATCTGAAAAATCATCATCATCTTCATCATCGTCAAGAGACGGGGACTTCTTTTCTATTTTTAAACCGATAGGTTCAAGTTTTGCATGGAGCATTTCTTCTGTTTCCTTTTCGGAAATGCCCAAAGCCTCTGCAAGTTCATCTTCCAAAAGCTGCTTTGCACTATCATAAAGTTTTCTTTCCAAAATAGGCAGTTCTTTAATTTTAGAACGCTGGTAAAGACTTCTGACAATAGAAGCAATGTCTTCTATAGTTCCACTTTTAAGCAGTTCAAGATTTTGCTGGTAACGAAGCTTCCAGTCAGACGTCGGAGGTTCAAAATCCTCGTTGATCAAATCAAGAGCCTTCTTTGCCCTTTGTGCAGAAACTATTGCGCGGATGCCCAGTTGCTCAGCATTGTCAACCGGAATCATAACAACCATGTCCGAAACCCCAAGGTAAATTTTGTAATAATAAATTTCTTTACCGTTGAAGTCCTTCTTAAAAATCTCAGTGATTTTTCCAACACCCTGACTAGGGTATACAACTTTCTGATTAACAGAAAATTCTGTCTTTGGTTTAGCCATTTTTTTATTATAACCCAAAAATTTAAAAAATTCAATTATAGTTTTTTTACAGATTTTTTTTTAAGGGGGGAAGTCTCCCCCTCGCTTCAGCCACGAGTCGCGGAGCAAGTGTCAAAGTAAACTTTGCCACTTGCTCCGCTTTGTCGTGTCTTCCGCTACCCCTTCTAGCGGGCCTCAAACGCCGGCCCGCAACGCCCGCTTTCAGGCCTTATGCTTTAGGGAAAAGCTTTTTAAAATCAACAAGAACCAGACTGGAATCTCTTGCAGAATCGATGTCTGTAATTTTGTTAAGATTGCGGTAGAAAGTAATAAGAGGTTCTGTTTCCTTTCTGTAAACTTCAAGGCGGTGTGTAATAGATTCAAGTTTATCATCTTCACGGGTAAAAAGTTCTCCACCACACTTGTCGCATTTTCCTTCAACCTTTGGAGGCATGAATTTTACATTGTAGTTTGCCTTGCATTCCTTGCAAACGCGGCGGTTAGAAAGGCGGGCAATAATCAATTCATCATCTACTTCAAAGTTTACAACTTTTACATCAATGCCCAGTTTTTCAAAAGCTTCTGCCTGTGGAATTGTGCGTGGAAATCCATCCAGAATAAAACCATTTTTGCAGTCATCTTTTTTAAGTCTGTCACCTACAATTTCAAGAACAACATCGTCACTTACAAGACCGCCTGCATCCATGATGGCCTTTACTTTTTTGCCAAGTTCAGTCTGGTTTTTGATGTTTTCGCGGAAAATGTCTCCGGTAGAAATTTGAGGAATGCCGTATTCCTGGGCAACCTGTGCAGCCAATGTTCCTTTACCAGCTCCTGGTGGTCCTAAAAAAATAAAATTCATAATTTATTTCTCCTGTGTTTTTTTTAGAAAGACAATTTTTTGTCTTTCATTTTTTCTAAAAGAATGAATAAGTATACATCAAAAAACTAAAAATTAATAGTGGCTTCCTGTGCTAAAAGGTTATCTTTAAAAATTGCAGTTTTTAGGGGCTGGCAAAAAAACTTTTGCAAAAAGGTAATTGCTTTTCCATTTGAATATTTTTTTGGGACATTCTTCAATTAAAAACGATTTTACTTTTTCAAAAGAGTCCTGTCCTAATGCATTTAAAATTTTCTGACCGTAAGAAGATGCGCTCGAAAACCATCTTTCAATGTCTGCTTTTTCAATGCGCCTTTTTTCTGTAAGCAAGCTGCTTTTTACTTCAACAGAAAATCCTTCTTTTTCAAAGGTATTTCTAAAATAATTTTCATCCCATGAAAAAAGTGAATCTTCGCTGTTAGTGTAAAATTCTTCTTCTGCCGCTTCCATTTTTTTCAGGACATCCTGCCAGAATAAATCCGGCTCTTTTAAATTAAAAA
>CAVJHV010000015.1:0-6632 GCA_963649315.1 Treponemataceae bacterium
GGCCTGAAACGTGGCCTTTTGCCGTAAAAAGCAGGGAAGTTATACCCACCAGAGTTGCAATCAAAGTGAGAGGATTTTTGTCTGGAACAAGAAAAAATAAAACAGTTTCACAAATGATAGACGCTGCCCAGAGAATTTTTTCTGCAAGGCTTAGCTGTGGGATCATCAGATTTTTTTTCATAAAAGTACTCCTGATAAGAAGTTGACCCCGAAACAAGTTCAGGGTGACAATTCGGGGCTGACAACCAGTCAGTAAAAAAAAGCATCCACAAAAAGACATCTGCATGGATTTCTCCAGACCTATAGATGATCTTTTGTGAATGCTCTTTTCCACCGCATCGTTTTTACGACTGCACCACCATTTATGGCTCAATAGCATTTTTTCTGCCCGGTGGCAGAAAATTTATTATGTAAAAGCAATGTAGATTTTTGCTAGGAAAAAGTCAATCTGAAAATAAACCTCGCGTTAGGGATACGCAAGGCGGCGTAGCCGTTCCGTAGTGGAGAGAGGGCTTTGCCCGAACGGAACGGAGGAATGGAGCGACAGCGGAACCTGGAGTAGCCCGACCCGACGCTTGCGGCGGGTAACGCCCAAATAAAAAACTTCCCCAAACAATACTTGAAAATTCAAAAAAATAACTGATATTTTTACATATAACTGCAAAAATATCAGTTAGAAATAAAAACAGATTTTTATCTAGAAATTAAAGATTTCTATATTTAAGAATTTTGAAATAATACTAAGCGTACTTGCACAAATCGCAAGTGTTGACAATATAATTGCAATTATTGTTGTCCCCTTTCCTGTTTTATGAGATTCAATCTTTTTGATTTTCTCTATTTCGTTTGATTGTTTTTTATCAAGTTCATCTTTTGTTTTCATATAGTCATAAAGAATCTTGATGGCTTCTACAGCCTTTTTTAGACTTTGGTTTTGCTCATTATCAAGAGAATCTTTTTCATTCAAGGCAGATTTTATAGTATCAATTTCAGATTTATTTGCAGCTATTGATTTTTCCTGTCTTTTGTCAATATTATCCTTATTTTCTAATAACGCTCCTAGTTCTTCCAGTCTTTGTGATTGTTCTACGTCAATCTTATCTTTTTCATTTAATCTTTCCCAATTGTTCTTAACTTTTGCTTTCAATTCGTCCTGTTTTCTTAAAATATCTTCTTTTGCCTTTAATTGTTTTACAACAGACAACAGTTCCTGTCTTGCAAGTTCAGAAATTTGAGTATTTGATGCACCTCGTAGTTTTGCTTTTATTGCCCTGACAGAAATTCTGTTTGCTGCAATATTTGCACAGCCCAACGAAAATAAATATTTTGAAACTTCAGAAAGTTTTCTCTGAAAATCAAAAGATTTTTCTAATGCTTCAACTGTAACCTGTTGAGCTTCAGCTAAATGTTCTATGGCTTCTTGAGTGTCTTCAATAATATCTTTTGTGTTACCTGCACGATGTTTAAAAATTCCCCGACCTTTTTCTTCGTATCTGGACATCTGACCAGAAACATAGCCACAACGGAATAAAAACTACTAAGTATTACACGATTTATCTGGAAACTAGAAATTCGGCTTGTACAATTAAATAAAAAATAACCCCGATGATTTTTTATCATCGAGGTTATTGTCATTAACCATAGATTACATTTTTTTCCAATAATGATTACTTCCAGTTATACATCCATTAGAATTAGGATATTTTTCACTCCTTAGAATTGTTCCACAATTTATACATCTGTAATTAGTCACCCCAATTACCCCTAAAGAGTACCATATATGACTAGTCCCATTATCTGTATTTGGGCATCCAATATTTGATGGTTTTGGAGACATTGTACCTTGAATTAAAGTTCCACATTTCTTGCAGAAATAATTATTCGGCCCAACATCAGACAATCTAGTCCAAACATGAACATTACTTTTTGAACAATTTAAATTGCTAGGAGTATTATCAGTTCTTATCAAAGTTGCACAAAATTTACAAAGATACCAACTAATCGCCATATCTACCTAATTTTATAAAACAGTTTTACAAATTCTATTAAATAAAGCAGAATAATCATTTATTTCTGATACCATTTCATTTTCTACTGATGTGTCCAATCCAAATGCAGAAGTTACAGCATCAAGATATTTCTTTTCCTGTTCATCAAATTCCCCATCTGCATATAAGATGCTAATCAATTCGAAAACAACAATTTTCATTGATTTTTTTGATGAATTATCAACAAAATCTTTTAAAATAATCGATAAATCCCTATTGGTAGTAGTTCTTGAAGGAATTTTCATTTCTGCCGCAAATGAATGAAGCATCTGTATTTCTTCTTTTGCTACATCTCCATTTGCTTCTACAGCTTTAATGGCAAGATCCAAAAAACCTTCTTTTTCATCTTTATTTAACATATTAAGAAACATTTTATTTATCCTCCGTTTCTGTATTTTCCCGCTCTTGAGCTGTAATATTTCCTTTATCCAATTTATGTTTTATAGCTTTTGCTAGAAACTCTTCTGTAGCTTTTGTATGATCTTTAGCCGCTGCCAAAGATTCCTTCTCCATTTTAATTTTGTTACAAGCTTTTATAAAATCTTCCTGAGTAACCTCATTTCTTTTGTTCAAAGCTACGCTGACACAAGCAGAAACAACGGCATTTCTAATTTCTCGACCAACAAATTCATAGTTTTCTGCTAAATAAGATGTATCTACCTCTTTTGATAAAGGGATACTTAACCTATGCTCTTTTCCATCATTAGCAGGCTTAATATGAACATTCCATATTAGTTCCCGTGTTTCTTTATCTGGGTTTTTAAACTCTACACTTATCAATCTTGTTAAAAATGCCTGGTCATAATTTATAACGAGATTTGTAGCAAAAATAACAATACCTCTAAACTCTTCCAAACAAATCAGTAACTGACTTCTCATTGAATTTATAGCCTGTTCGGAACCTTGCGTAACATTAGTAAGACGTTTAGATAATAATGAATCGGCTTCATCAAAGAATAAAACTGCATCTGCATTCCTTGCTGCTAGAAATATTGCTTTGACCATTTTTGGGCCTTCACCATGATATTTACTTTCAACATCAGCATAACTAACTTTTAGAATTTTCTTTCCAAGTTTTTCTGCTACAGCTTCTGCAGCCATTGTTTTTCCTGTTCCAGAGGGGCCAAAAAAACTCAAGGATGTTGAAGGATGTGGTTGAATCTCGTATAGTCCCCATTCATTAAATACTTTATTTTCACATTCCAATATTCCAATTGCTTCATTTATCTTATCTTTGGTTTCCTTTTGTAGAATAACTCTATCAAATGTGTAAAGCGGATCTACTGGAATATACTGCTTTGCCTTTTTTTCATAATCAAATTCGTCATTTACTTCAGAATTTTCTGAATTTTTACTAACTTCTGATGGTGTTTTAGATTTCATCTGTTCTATAAATTTTCCAATATCAAATGCAGGATTTACTTTTACTTCAAGTTCCTTTTTATCTAGAATTAAACCATGCTGTTCAAAAGCTTGTTTCAGAGCTTGCTTAAATTCAACAATAAGCGACCCCATATTATTCTTCATGTGTTCAGAAGATATAAAAACAACAACCTTAACTGATTCAGATAGATTTGGAACTACACCCTCTATTATTTGTACATGAATATCAGCTGCATTACTCTCAGCAGAAATTAATCCAGAAGCCTTAGAAATCTTTTTAGTAAAATCATCTCGATTACCTTTTAGTTTAGATAATCTTTCGTTTGCAAAAACAATTAAAATATCCATATGAACCTCAATCAAATATCAAAATACCCTGCTGTTGTTTCATATGTGCATCAAAGTTAGCATCAACTCCTTGATCAGGACACATTCCTTCAAGTTTTGATAGAGCTCCTGAAGTTCGATTTACATCTACAGCAACGAATGGAGTTTTCTCTGTAAGATTTTCAAGTTCCTCCATTGATATTTCATCTGCAGCATCAGCTTTTGTCTTCAAATAGTCATCAACAACTTCTTTTGTATCAACAAATACTGTTTTAACTTCATGAGAATTACGTTCCTGTAATCGTTTTGTAATATAACTTTTAAGCCATTTCGCACACATAAAAACACATGCGATAATGACAACAGTTGCAACACCGGCTAAAAGAGCGGTTAGAAAAAACATAATATATAATCTCCTATTTATTTGAAACTTTGAGGAATCCTTGAGATTCAAGCAGTTTAGATTGGAAATTTGTATCGATATCTTCAAATCTCACTATTCTCATTCCTAATAAGTCATTCGTATTATTATCATAATAGTACTGCATTAAATTCTTATCTTTATCTAATTCAGCATCTAAATGGTATCCTATATGAGCCAGTAAATCTTTTGTAGGAACAGCAATAACTCTTGTTACATTCTCTCCTAAACTTGCCTTATTATTTTTGAACCATTGAACTAAAATATTGGCTGTCAAAGGCTCTGTAATATATTCAACTTTATCTTCAATGCTGACTATAAATTTATTACCAATATCTTTTATAACATTGAATAACAACATCATATCCAATGCGGTAGTCGAATACTTAAAATTCCTATAAAGAATAATGTTATTATTTTTCAATTCAATTTCATTATACGGTGTTATATTCTTTACTTTATTCTTCTCTAAATGAACAATACCATTTGTAGTAAAGATCAAATCAATTTTAGCTTTTGAATTATCTTTCAAAACCAAGATTGCATGAGATTTAACATTTGAATATTTATCGAAAGCAACATCATAAAATGCACTATTAAATTCTGGATCACCGACGAAATATATTGATAAGGTATCATCTTTCAAGTTTTCTGCATTAATCTTTTCTTTTACAAAATTAGACATATCTGCTAAGAATTTTGCATTTTGCTTAGCTAAAATTGCCTGTCTTCCAAAAATTTCTGGTCCAAAAATCTCATTTGAATCTGCAAAAGAATTTTCCAAAGAAGATCTGTTTATAGCAATTTCAGGTTCCTCTATTTTCTGAGAAATACAGAAACTTCTTAAATTTGCTTCCATACTGGATACATCATTTATGGAAGCATTATCTACCAAATTACAAGCATATCTTGTAAGTGCATGTAAAGCTCTTCCTACAAATGTTCTTAAAGTAATAGTTTGTGAATAATTATAAGCTTCTAGGCTGAATTTACAGTCAGATATAGTCTTCTGTAAATCATTTATATCATCTTTTTTATCAAGAATTTGATTTCTAATTTCATTCTCAACTTCTTCTATAACTTGTGGATTTTGAAAAATTTCATATTTAAATAAACCATCGCACAATCTATTTAATATATCCAGCATTCCCAATTCATAGTTCGTCTGAGAAATTCTTTTGCTATATGATGCACTTTGATTTGGATTAGAAAGAATCTGTCTTGCAACATCTCTTCTGACAGCATTAGATTTTGGAGTATCCAGATAAAAATCATCAGTTTGTGCTTCAGCAACATCAAATTGAGAAGTTATTTTATTCCACTCAATAGAGTATCTCTGCAAAAGATTCTCAAACGTTAACTTATATTTACGCTTTAAAACATTTTTTAACTTGACTCCAAATTCTGCTTCCAATTCTTCGGCATTCTGATTATCTGAAGGCATTGGGTATAAATAATCCGCATCAACTCTAGTTGCAAGTAATTCATAATCTTCCTTATTTCTATTTCTAACATAGAGTCCACTTAACAACTGTGCATTAATTATTCTGTTATAATCTTCATTTACAAGAATACGTAAATATTTTGCAGCATTATTCTGATCATTTATTTTCAAATATGTTACTGCACATAACTCAAGAATATCATTTGAATTTCCTGACAATCGAATAGCTTTTTCAAGTAATTCTTTTACTTTATTTAAATCAGGTTTCTTTTGTAACAATAAAAGATCTATGTGTTCCAAAGCACATGAAGATGCTATCTGATCCTCTCTCAATAACCCGTATTTATTAACTTCTTCGTATTTCTCAAAATATTTTAAGGCCTTATTTCTGTATGAATCTCGTGTCGAATCACTTAATTGTAATTCCTTATTGCCTGCAATATAGTTTGCAGCATTTCCTATAAAATACCAGAAAGGAGGATAGGCTTCAAAATTTTCCTTAATAGCTTCAAGTCTTTCATATTTTCTTATTTCATCCTGATCCATCAGAATCTGATTATATTGTTTTATTTGTTTTTCTGTTAAACGAAGTCTATCATCAAAACCATAAGCGTCTGCTAATCTCCAGGCCGTATTGAACAATTCTCTTCTTAATCCATTAAATTGCTCGATAGCAGTTCGTTGTAACTGCCACATTTGTTTTTCTTTATCAAGATTGTATTCAGCTTTGTTCCTGCGATAATTCATGTAGCCGATACCAACTTGTGATGCAAGTGAAATAGCCATAGTAAGAGGGCTTCCTCCGGCAACAATAAGACCAAAATTTGGAACCGCAGACCAGATGGCATTTTTCATTTTCTGCTGATATTCGTTTTCAATCATTTTTTTATCGCCTTCCTGAATACGGAAGTAAGTAATTGTATCCAAAAGCTGCTTTAAGATGTTTAATAAAGCTTCATCTTTTGGCATATTTTCTAGATTTATATTATTCAGAATTGCATCATATTCC
>CAVJHV010000015.1:6715-25020 GCA_963649315.1 Treponemataceae bacterium
TTCCTGTTCCAGAATATTTAAATCATCATAATCAATAATCTGTGAAACCGAAACTGTACACATATTTAAAGCATAAGCTGCCTGTTTTTTCTCTTCATATGTAAGATTTTTTAATGTTTCATTTCTACCAGATTTATCTAAATATTCTACAAATCTCTTTACAACTTCTATATTTTCCATAATTCACTCCTACTATCTTTTATTCATCAATTAAAATTTCTTGACCTTTTCTCAAATTAGAAGCAATCTCTTCTCCATGAACCTCAACGTCTTCCAATACAGGTTTATCGAAACTGTCTAGAATATCTACAGTTACAACTCCAGTTGATTTCTCTACATCCGTAATTTTGGCAATTAATGCCTCCTGAAAAAGATCATTTTCCTCGAGTTGTTTTGTTGCCTCTTCTACAATAGTTTTTTTTGTTACTTTTTTATAAACCGTATAAATTATTGTTGCCGTTGCAGCTGCCGCTACAACACCTACTGCAACTTTTAACAATAGACCAAGCATAAATCTCTCCCTTATTACTCTGTAACAATAATCATTCCATCATTTTCTAACAAATGTGCCTGAAAATTTGTATCAATATTTGTAAAATTTACCAATCTGATTTTTAATACTTTATTTGACTCTGCATCAAAAAACCACTGTAGTAAATTATGATCTTTATCAAGAGGTTCCGTCGTTGAACATTTTAGCCCCTTTAATACATCATCTGTAGGAATAGCAATAATCATTTTTGCCTTTTCATTAAATTCGCTTTTATGTTCCTTAAACCATGCAGACATATCCTTTGAAGTAAGATTTTCCACAACAGATTGGTTTTCAATTAGTTCCTTAAATCTCTTAATCTTTTCTGCTTCATATTTTACTTTTGCTTCATACTCAGCTTCTTTTCTGAGTTTTTCATTATTAGGATCCTTCGATTTAAAATATCTATAAACTCCATAAGCTGCAGCCCCTCCAATCAAGATTCCAATTCCATAAGGTAAAATTTCTTTAAACATGACTTATCTCCTTTATTTAAGTTCTATATTCATAACTACAGGAATATGATCTGAAACCGACTTATAATATGCTTCAAAATCATCATTACAGTATTTTCTAACAGCATCTATTGCTTTTGTAGATATTTTTACTCCATCAAATTGTTTTACATCATAGGAAAAATGATCATAATCATGACTATATCCTCGCTGAAATTCATCATCACTTTTCTGTCTCTTTAAGGTTGTTCGTCTATCCTGAATTGTTTTTATTTCCTTATCACCAACATATACAATGTGATGTTCAGAATCATCGCAATTTAAAAATAAAGGATTATCATCCATATTGTGATCAGGACGCCAAAGACAAGCATTATAGTCTCCCAGTAAGACCGTGTAGGCTGGCCGGTTATTTCCATATCTTCTGTCTTCGATGCTTGGATATATTTCACGTAATAAAATATTTAATTCTTCTTTTAGCATATTTCTGTCAGTAAAAGATGTATGTATACAAATCAAGCGTATTTCAATAAATGGACCATTTACAGGAGAAAGTCTAATATAATATGGATGTCTTCTTAATTTGTCTTTTTTTATTCGACATAAATCTGTATATGAGTCGCCACCAGACCCATCTTCATTTTTTTTTGAAATCATAAGACGTTTGTTATTCCATAAAAATGCATAACATTCATTTCTATTATCAAAAGACTCAGTATCGGCATATATAAAACTCCAGTCAGAACCTAACTCTTGAAGAATATTTTTCTTGAAATTTTGCTTTTCTAAAGTAAAAGCTTTTCCTTCACTTCTGATTTCTTGTAATGCAACTACATCAAAATTTTCATTTTTTATTATTGCCGCAATTTTTGATAAATCTCTGGGATTATTATTGGAGAGCGCTAAAATTCCTAAATTATGCAAATTAAAAGAGCCTATGCTATAACCCACTTAAAAACTTCCCAATTAAGTTCTGGTTAAATTGAGATTACTCATACACAAAATGAGAATTGTCAATTTATAAGGTTCATTGTATATCAAAACTCTAATATGGCAAGTTGAAAAATGACTTTTGTCATATCTTGCAGATATGAGTTTTTGGAAGAAAGTTGATGAAGAACTTGATTATCTTGGGAAAAGCAGAAAAGAACTTGCTGGTGCGATCGGGTTTGATGTTACTAATATCAGTTTTGGAATAAAGCGGAACAGCATTCCGGCAGCCGATACGGCTTTAAAAATTGCACAGTTTCTTGGTGTTAGTCTGGAATATCTTCTTGATTTTCAAACAGCTTCTAAAAATTCAATCGAAAACTCACAGGTTAAGGAAATAGAAAACAAAATAAGAAGATTTTCACAAAATGATTTGAACGTTGTTTTTGGAGTAGTAAATTCAATTGATGAAAAATATATCCATTAGAAGTTTTTCAAACGAGAATCAAATTCTGACAAAATAACGCTTCTTCAATTTATGAAAAAGATTTGAAAAACTCACCCGCAAATATCCATTACCCCACAGTCAAGGGCTTTGCACAGGGCCAAAAGTATTGCCCCCGAAGCCTTATTTATGTCTTTGGAAAGATTTTCGTATTGTTGCAAGGTGCGGAGGTTTACGCCGGAGCGTTCGGAAAGTTCTTTTTGAGTGAGACCGGAAAGTTTGCGGAGTTCCTGAAGGCGGGATTTTTTTGATTTTTCGGCAAGGATTTTGTCTGCAATTTCTGCAAATTTTTGTTGGCTTGCTTCGTGAAGTGGATTGTACATTTTGTTGATTTCCTGGGCGGGAAGGTATTTTAAAATCGTTTCAAAAGTTTTCCCTGAATGCCACTGATAAAATGCAAGAATCCAGCCGGTCCAGTATTCTGAGGATTTTTCGTAATCGGTGATGGGGGCGGCTTTTTTTTGTGTAAGTCCGTTTTGGGTTAAGACGGTTAGGGCAAGTTCTGTTCCAGACATTCCACTTAAATATTTTGGATTTCCTTTTTCAAAAGATGCGGAAGCACTTGAGTTTATAAAAAGTGAGGAAAATTGATTAAGGATAAGCCCTTGGGCGTTTACCGCATAATCAAAAGCTTCGCCAAGATTTTCCATGGCGTCAGTTAAATATTCTTTATTGTAAGCGTGAATCATCGGCTTTTACCTCCTCTTTTAAAATATCCCGCATAAAAAGTCCTTCAAGGTCATCTTTTTCAAGTAATTTTTGATAATCGCTTCTGGCTTTTTCGTCACGCACTTTTTTTCTCGGGTAATATTCGTGAAAATCTGCAAGTTCATATTCGACAAATTGAATTGAATCAAAGGCTTTTTTGCTTTTTAAGACAATCTGCTCACCTAATTTTCCAAGTTTCATGGCGTGGCACAGTTGTTTATACGAAATCTGATTTGAAAGAAAAGCCCTTGCAAATGAAAAATAAGAATCATCTGCCCGGTAGCCGGAAATTAAATCAAAATCGTCAACAGGAAGATAAAAATTTTCTTTAAGATAGTTTTCTGCACTTTTCATTATGGGCGTTGCAATTTGAAATTCTCTGTTTTGAACAAGGAGGCTAAGCCAGTGAAGCATGGTGTATTCGCCAAGTTTTAAGATAGAAAGCCCCTCTGTTTCCAGAAAATATTTGTTTGAATATCCGTTTGTCCCTTCTGAAACCGCCCATTCTTTTGCAATATCTTTTTCTTGGGTGCAGTAAAAACCCAGCCCGTAGTCATTCCAGGTTTTGCCGTAACCAAAAAGAGGTTTTTCTATGATTTTTGATGAACCGTGATATATTTCGATTTTTGACATATTTGACATAAAGCCTTCCTAGAATTATAACTCTACAGAGTTAGTTATAATGTACTACTGTAGAAGTAGTTTTGTCAAATATTTGGGGCGTTCCCCTTCGTTCGCTTCGCTCACTCCGGGTCGGCTGTTCCGCAGTTCGGTAACCCTCAAAGTCCTCGGCACGCAAATAGCGTGCCTGCGGTCTTCTAAGGGCTTTTGTTGAAACAAAAGCCCTTAGCTGCTCCATAGCCTAACGCAAAAATCTTTTACCATCATTTTGGATTTTCGCAATTCTTTGATATAAGAAACTACATCGTCTTCGTTTTCAAAACCAGCTTTTTTTGCTTCTCCAGCCATTTCTAACTGAACATTTGCAAGCGTTATTTGCGAAGCATTTGCAATGTACACCTTGCCATTATTTTCTTCAAAAAAAACTTTGTCACCAGTTTTAAGCTGAAGAAGATTTCTTATCAGGGAACCTCTAAAAATTGCAATTTTTAGAGGTAACTTTGAAAACGCGCATTCTAAGTCTTGCTATTTCCAAGACTTAGAATGCGCAGGCATCTCTGAAAAAGCATTGAAAATGATTTTTTAGAGATGCCCATCATAAGGTAAAACCTCGCGTTAGGGATACGCAAGGCGGCGAAGCCGGCCACCGCAACGAGGGAGCAGGCTTGCCTGCGACTGAGTGAGGAGGCTGGAGCGACAGCGGAACCTGGAGTAGCCCGACCCGCCGCTTGCGGCGGGGAACGCCCAAATAAAAAACTCCCCCAAACAATACTTGAAAATTAAAAAAAATTGCTGTAAAACTTTCAAAACATAAATAATAGAAAAGACACGATACAAGAGGGCACAAGTGCTATCTGATACGAAACAGATTGTACCTTCTTGTATCGTTTTTTTTGCCGGAAGGTTCTTTCTTTGCCTTGCTCGTGTCGAGAAAATGGAGGCTTTCCGATGGAAGGAAAACAAAATGCTTTTTTAGAATCAGAAAAACTCACGAAGCTTATGAGAAAATATTCTATTCCCTGCGTGATTTCTCTGGTGGTGGGTGCACTTTACAATATTGTCGATCAGATTTTTATTGCAAATGCTGATTATCTTGGTTCTTATGGGAATGCGGCCAATACGGTTGTTTTTCCGATGACGGTTTTTGCCCTCGCGATTGCGGTTATGATTGGCGACGGCTCTTGTGCTTTTGTAAGTATTTTATTAGGCAGAAATAAAAAACATATTGCCCACTACACTGTGGGAAACGCCATTGTTTTGTGTATCGTAAGTAGTCTTATTCTTACGGAACTTTATTTGATTTTTATGGAACCAATTTTGACTTTGTTTGGCGGCAAGGTTAATGAGGAAACTTACGCTTTTTCAAAGGAATATTTTTTCTGGATTACAGTCGGCATTCCTTTTTATATGTTCGGACAGGCGATGAATCCTATTATCCGAAGTGATGGAAGTCCTAAATTTGCAATGGCTGCAACTTTGAGCGGGGCGATTGCGAATATCATCCTTGACCCGATTTTTATTTTTGTTTTCAAGTGGGGCATGATGGGGGCTGCACTTGCAACGGTTATCGGGCAGATTTTGACTGCACTTCTTTCTGTCTGGTATTTGTGTCATATGAAAGCTGTCAAACTGGGAAAGCGCAGTTTCAGATTAAAAGGAAGATTGATTCCTAAATTTTTGTCTTTGGGGCTGACAAGTTTTCTGGCCCAGGTGTCTCTTGTAATTTCAATGGCGGCGGTTCAGAACACATGTATGAAATACGGTGCTCTTGACCCGGTTTTTGGAAAGACTGAATATGCTCAAATCCCTCTTGCGGTTCTTGGGATTGTAATGAAGTTCTTTCAGATTGCAATTTCCATTTCAATCGGGCTTGCGGCTGGCTGCATTCCGATTGTCGGTTATAACATCGGGGCAAATCGAAAGGACAGGGCAAAGACTCTTTTTATCTATCTGTTAATTGCAGAGGCGGTAGTTGGGGGCCTTGCGACAATCATTGTTGAATGTTTTCCTTTGCAGATTGCAAAACTTTTTGGGGCTGCAAACGAAAGTATTTATTATTCAAATTTCGCAGTTAAGTGTTTCCGCATTTATTTGTGTATGATGATTCTGGCAACGGTAAACAAGGGAACTTTCATTTATCTGCAGGCTATGGGAAAGGCGGTTGCTTCCACTATAGTTTCTATGACCCGCGAAATTATTTTTGGCGTATTTTTACCAGTCCTTATGCCGCTTGCAATGGGGCTGGACGGGCTTTTGTGGTCATTTCCGGCTGCGGATATTTTGACTTTTGCCATTGCGCTTTTCTTTATCAGGCAGACATTCAGGGAGCTAGGTGGGAAGTAGGGAAATGAAGTTTTTAGAAGGCAAATGAATCTTCACGTATTTTATGCTATAATCACTTATCGCTAAAAAGAAGATTATGTCCTTACCCCGGGCCGCTACGTTGGTATAGAAGAAGGTCCCGCCGACACCGAGCCTTTCGCCGACAAAATGAAACGCCTTACAAGCGAACTTGGCCAAATGTTCACCCAGAGCCACAAACTGGAAGATCAGATAAAAAATAATCTGGAAGGAATTGGTTTTAAGATTTAGGGCGTGCCGGCAGCAAGCTGCCGTCGGGCTTTTCGGGGTTCCGGCTTACGCCTCCAGCCTCCTCACTCAGCCCGCCTATGGCGTGCTTCGTTGCGGTGGCCGCCTGCGGCGCCCCTACAATCCCTCACGCGTGCAAGCGGCGCAGGCGGGCGGGATTCGAACAGGTCGAAAAACTTAATGGAGAATAGATAATTTAGAATGGAAGAATGGAAAGAATATAGTTTTGATGAAATAACTATAAATCATGATAAAAAAAGGATACCTCTATCTTCACAAGAACGTGAATGTTAGAGTTCAGCGATTTCAACCTCACCTCCTTATAAGCCAGGCAAATATTCCTGACTGCAAGATTGCAGAAAACTTTCTGAATTTTCGTACGGAACAGTATTTGCAGACGCCGGATATCTTCAGAAAAATGAAGTCTATGAAAGAATGGCTGACAGAGGATTAAAATTTGAATCAGCGACCAGAAAAAACATGAACAGGCTTATGTCTGGCTTTGAATGCTTCCACATAAAACACAGAAGCATAATCGAATCCGACTGGGGAATCCTGAAAGGCAACTACCAGCTCGAATACCATAAAGCAAGGAATATTCAAGGCATGTTCAGACATTTCTTTTACAGCCTTTCAGCATACATGATAGACAGGAGTCTGGATTTTTATCTTGACTGTTTCAAACTCCTGTTGGAATAAAACTCGAATTTCAGACTACATAATCCCTTCCATCAAATCTTTAACTGTAGTTTTCTTAAGTTCTGCTTCCATTGCTTTTTGAGCTTTTGAAAGGGGTTCGTCTAGAACTTTGTGGATTTTGCTTCCCACCGGGCATTTTGCATTTGGTGATGAATGAAAATTAAAAACAGATCGCTCGTCGTCACTTTCTTCGCTTACGGCTTTGTAAATATCTAAAAGGGTGATTTCTTGGGGGCCTTTTATAAGTTTTGAACCTCCAATTCCTGCTTTTGTTGAAACTATTCCCGCATCCTGCAATTTTCCTAAAATTTTTCTGATGATGACGGGATTTGCGCCTGTACTTCCTGCAATAAAATCCGAAGTGACTTTTTCTGTTTTTTCAAAATATGCAATGCATAAAATCGTGTGAACTGCGATTGTCAGGTTTGTGTTCAGTTTCAATTTTTATCTCCCATAAAAAGATGAACTAAAAAAAAATATAGCACTTTTGTTGTAAAAAATAAACTACAACGGTTGACATTCTTAAATTACAACAGTATAATGCTATTAGTTGTAAAGAATAAATTACAACTAATAAAAACTTGAACACAGCCTGATCACCTGTTTTTAAGATAAATACTTACTATACGAGGTAATTTTATGGAAAAGACAAATTTTAAATCAGTTGCACTTACAAAAGGCGTTATGGAAGTTTACGATTTTGGCAAAGTAAAACTGCATGCTTACAAAACAAACGACTTTATCACCGATGAATGTTTCTTACTTGAAAAAAACGGAAAGGCATTCTTGATAGAAAGTCCGTGTTTTTTTGACAACATCAGGGAACTTGAAAACTACATTGCAGAAAATAAACTGAACTTTGAAGGAACTCTTGTTGCCTACCACGGAGCAGGGGCAACTTTTATGAAGGGCAGCAAAGTTTATTCAACAAAGAATGCTGATGACTACAATCACAATGGTGGCGGAGCAGGACTTGTTGCAAACTTTACAAAGGCTTTTGGCGAAAGTTTTGATAATTCAATTTACACAACAACAGATTTTATTGAAGGCGCCACTTTAACTTTGGCAGACATTGAACTTAAACTTACTCGCACAAACGAAGCATTTGACATTTTCATTCCAGAAATTAATGCAGTTTATACACATATGCTTGGTCACGACGTTCACTCGATTGTTGCGGGAAGTGCTCATGCGGATGCAATTATTAGCGTGCTTGACGGTTATATACAGAACAAAATTGATTTGATTTTAACAAGCCACTACGTTGTAGAAAATCTTGAAGATGTAAAAACAAAAATTGAATATCTTAAGGATTTGAAAAATATTGCCGCAAAAAATCCTGAAACTACGCTCTTTAAAAATGCAGTTCAGAAAAAATATCCGTCATATTCAGGTTTAAATTATCTTGATATGACAAGCGGAATGTTTTTTCCTGCAAAATAAGTAAAAAATATGGGCGTTTTGGCAGTATGGTCGGAACGCCCAAAAAAATATTGGGACACTTATGACAGACTTAGAAATCAAAGAAATAAAAAATCAATTACAGGCCGCAGATACAGTTGTAATCGGAGCGGGAAGCGGACTTTCTACTTCTGCAGGTTTTACTTACAGCGGGGAACGTTTTAAAAAATATTTTTCTGATTTTTCAAAAAAGTATGGTTTTTGCGATATGTATTCCGGCGGTTTTACAGATTTTGAAAATCTTGAAGAGTACTGGGCATACTGGAGCCGATATATTTTTATTAACCGCTATATGAATGCTCCATTTTTGGTTTATGAAGAACTTTTGAATCTTGTGCAAAATAAAGATTACTTTGTAATTACGACAAATGTTGATCATAGTTTTCAGAAAGCTGGATTTGAAAAAGAACGTTTGTTTTATACTCAGGGTGATTACGGACTTTTTCAGTGCAGTAAGCCCTGCCACAAAAAAACTTACGATAATGAAGAAACAGTGCGAAAAATGCTTGAAGCACAAGGCGGAAAAATCATTGATGGAAATCTTGAACTGGGAAATTTTCCGCTGATGAAAATTCCTTTGGAACTGGTGCCCAAGTGCCCAGAATGTGGCAGACCTGTGGCAATGAACCTCAGGTGCGATAATACTTTTGTAGAAGATGAGGGCTGGCACAAAGCGGCTGGCCGTTACGAAAATTTTTTGAATAAATACAAGGATAAAAATGTTTTGTTTCTGGAACTTGGTGTTGGCGGAAATACTCCGGGAATTATAAAATATCCTTTCTGGAATATGACTTATGCAAACAAAAATGCAAAATATATCTGCATAAATAAAGGAGATGCTGTAGTTCCGGAAGAAATAAAAAAGCAGAGTATTTGCATAAATGATGATATATTTACGGTGTTGAAGAAATTGCGTTAGCGATGTGAAGGGCGCCGCAGGCGGCCACCGCAAGAACGAGCGAAAGCGAGTGATGAGGAGGCTGGAGCGGCAGCGGAACCCGGAACGTAGCGACCCGACAGGGGAACGCCCGAAAAAATATAAGGAAAATATGACTCAGGCAGAAAGACGATTTTATTTAATTTCAGAACTTCTTAAAGAAAATGATGGAGAGGCCGGAAAATATCTGTCTCTAGTACCAGGCAATGACGGCGGTTTTGTAATTCCTGAAGGAAAGAAAGAACAAGAGGATTTACTTCGTGCACTGATGAATATTCGTGCGCCTTATGCTGTAAGTGAAGATTTTTTGAAAGTCCAGGATGAATATTTGCAGGAAAGAAATAAAGAACGTGGAATTACTGATTTGGAAGATTTACAGCCGGTTAATAATGGTTCTTTGTATCTTTGGAAAGGTGACATCACCACGCTAAAAATTGATGGAATAGTAAACGCTGCAAACTCGGTCTTACTGGGATGCTTTGCACCGCTTCATTACTGTATTGATAACGCAATTCATACTTTTGCCGGAATTCAGCTGCGGCTTTATTGTAACGAAATTATGAAAAAGCAGGCTCATGAAGAGGGGACCGGACTTTGTAAAATTACGCCGGCTTTTAATCTTCCGAGCCGCTACGTTTTGCATACGGTAGGTCCGATTATCAGGACCGCAGTTGGAGTGAGGGATAAAGTTCTGCTTGCTTCCTGTTATAAAAACTGTCTTGAATGTGCTGCAAAAAATGGATTGAAATCTCTTGCATTCTGCTGTATTTCGACGGGAGTTTTCAGGTTTCCGGCAAAAGAAGCGGCACAGATTGCTGTAGAAACTGTAAAAAACTGGGTGGCTAGAAATCCAGACGCGAGCGTAAAAAAAGTTGTGTTCAATGTGTTTGGTGACAGGGACTTTGAGATTTATGAGAAGATTTTAGGAAAAGACATTACTGGCAATTTCTGATTCGGAAAAAACGCATTCAGAAAAACCGAAGTATTATAGGCAATCCTCCACTCAAACCCCCTTTCTAAAAGTCAAATGAATCTTCACATATTCTATGCTATAATCACTTATCTCTAAAAAAAAGGATTTATCATGGCAAAAGCAAAAACTACAAAAGCAAGTTCAGCAACACTTGGCTTTGAACAGCAGATATGGGATGCAGCCTGTGAGCTTTGGGGACACATTCCCGCAGCAGATTACCGCAAAATTTTTACAGGTTTAATTTTCTTAAAATACATTTCCACCGCATTTGAAAAAAAATACGCAGAACTCCTTGCAGAAGGCGACGGTTTTGAACGACCCCGACGCATACGAAGCAGAAAACATCTTTTTTGTACCGCCACAGGCCCGCTGGTCAGAAGTGGCAAAAGCAGCCCACACAGCTGAAATCGGAACAATCCTTGATAAAGCCATGATTGCCATAGAAGCCGGCAACAAAAGCTTAAAAGGCGTTCTTCCAAAAAATTACGCAAATCCTGAACTGGACAAGCGCGTTCTTGGAAACGTCGTAGACATCTTCACCAACATGGACATGAGCGACACCGAAGCCAGCAAAGACCTTCTTGGCCGCACCTACGAATACTGCATCGCACAGTTTGCAAGTTACGAAGGCGTAAAAGGCGGCGAATTCTACACACCGGCAAGCGTAGTAAAAACAATCGTAAGCATCTTAAAGCCGACAGAAGGAAAACGCGTTTACGACCCTTGATGCGGTTCAGGGGGAATGTTCGTACAGTCAGTAAAATTCATACAGGACCACGCCGGCGACTGAACAAACATTTCAGTCTTTGGACAGGAAGCCAACGCCGACACCTGGAAAATGGCAAAAATGAACATGGCAATCCGGGGAATAGATGCAAACTTCGGCGAACATCAGGAAGACACCTTCTTCCACGACCTGCACGCCACACAGAAATTCGACTTTATCATGGCAAATCCGCCCTTTAATTTAAGCAACTGGGGCCAGGAAAAACTGCAGAACGACCCTCGCTGGGTTTACGGACTTCCACCGGCAGGAAATGCCAACTTTGCCTGGATACAGCACATGATCTACCACCTTGCACCAAACGGAAAAATCGGTCTGGTACTTGCCAACGGAGCCCTGAGCACCCAGACCGGCGGCGAAGGCGAAATCCGTAAACGAATAATCGAAGCAGACTTAATAGAAGGAATTGTTGCCATGCCAACCCAGCTTTTCTACAGCGTAACAATTCCAGTAACCTTGTGGTTCATCAGCCGGGGCAAAAAACAGACCGGCAAAACCCTTTTCATCGACGCCCGCAACATGGGCCACATGGTAGACCGCAAACACCGCGACTTTTCCGACGACGACATCAAGCTCCTTGCCGACACCTTTACCAGCTTCCAGAACGGCACCCTGCAGGATGTAAAAGGCTTTTGTGCCGCCGTAGACACCGCACGCATTGCAAAAGAAGATTATGTCCTTACCCCGGGCCGCTACGTTGGCATAGAAGAAGGTCCCGCCGACACCGAGCCTTTCGCCGACAAAATGAAACGCCTTACAAGCGAACTTGGCCAAATGTTCACCCAGAGCCACAAACTGGAAGATCAGATAAAAAATAATCTGGAAGGAATTGGTTTTAAGATTTAGGGCGTGCCGGCAGCAAGCTGCCGTCGGGCTTTTCGGGGTTCCGGCTTACGCCTCCAGCCTCCTCACTCAGCCCGCCTATGGCGTGCTTCGTTGCGGTGGCCGCCTGCGGCGCCCCTACAATCCCTCACGCGTGCAAGCGACGCAGGCGGGCGGGATTCGAACAGGGCGAAAAACTTAATGGAGAATAGATAATTTAGAATGGAAGATTGGAAAGAATATAAACTTGAGGATTTGCTCACAATAAAATATGGAAAAAATCAAAATCCGTTGAATCTCCAACTGGTAAAATTCCAATTTATGGAACAGGTGGCTTAATGGGATACGCTACAAAACCATTATATGATAAACTTTCAATTTTAATTGACAGAAAAGGAACAATTGATAAAATTAAATTCGTAGATCATCCGTTTTGGACTGTAGATACTTTATTTTATACAGTGATTAATGAGAAAATAGTTAATCCTAAATATCTGTATTACAAAATGTCAGGTATAAACTTCATGAATTACAATGAAGGAACTTCAATTCCAAGTTTAAGAACAGAAACTTTAAATCGATTGAAATTTTCTCTTCCCCCACTTCCCACACAGCAAAAAATTGCAGCGCTCCTTTCTTCTCTGGATGACAAAATAGAACTGAACAATAAAATAAACGCCAACCTTGAACAGCAGGCCCAGGCCCTTTTTAAAAGCTGGTTTGTAGATTTTGACCCCTTCGGCGGAAAAATGCCGGCAGGGTGGAAAGAGGTTTCTCTTGAAAAATTGTGTACTATTGTTACAAAAGGAACAACTCCAACTACATTAGGAAAAAAGTTCACGGAAGAAGGAATCAACTTTATCAAAGGTGAATCAATTCTTGAAAATCATACTTTTGACTTGCAGAAAATTTCGCATATTGATGAAGAAACAAATACATTATTAAAACGCTCGATTATTGAACCAAATGATATATTGTTTACAATCGCTGGGACACTCGGTCGATTTGCAATGATTGATGAATCATTAACACCTGCAAATACTAATCAGGCAGTTGGAATTATTCGAGCAAACACAAAAATAGTTTCACCATATTTTCTTTACAGTATTTTCATAGGAAACTGGCACAACGATTATTACACAAAGCACATTCAACAAGCTGTTCAAGCCAATTTGAATTTAGCCACTATAAAATCATTGCCAATACTTATTCCAAGTTCAACTGTTATGGAAAAGTACTGTAATGTAATAGAACCAATTTTCAAACAGATGAAACAACTTGAAAATGAAAATCAACCCCTCTCCGCTATTCGTAATACTTTGTTACCAAAGTTGATGAATGGCGATTTGAAAGTAAACTAAGCCAGGCGTTGCGGGGTACTTGCAAGGTAGTTAAAACAGATTTTAAAAATAGTGCAGTTTAAAAATGTTGACGAGTGGTTTTTAAAGGGCTTTTGCTCTCTTCTTCTAAAATCGGCTGCGATAATCTTTTGCTGATTACAGACCGCAAAGATGCATTTCTGTTCAATGAAGCTAAGAGATATGACGTCAGGAGAAAGAAGTATTTTGAATCTCAAAGCAAGTTTTACTGCATAGATTCAGGATTAAGAAATGTAAGGCTGAATATGAGGCAGAATGAAGAATCTCACATAATGGAAAATATTATATATAACGACTTGATTCAGAGAGGATGTGCCGTTGATGTTGGAGTCGTTGAAAGTTTTACAAAAGATGAAAACGGAAAAACTGAAAGAGTGGTTCGTGAAATAGATTTTGTTGTAAATAACGGAAATAACCAGTGCTATATTCAATCAGCTTTTGAAATGACAGATCCCGAAAAACAGCTTTCAGAATTAAAGCCGTTTAGTATTATAAACAATTCTTTTAAGAAGATAGTCATTACCAGAAATGAACTGATGCCATGGTATGATGAGAATGGTATTTATCATATAGGATTGATAGACTTTCTTTTGAGAAATGAAGCAATTTAGCAGGATTTTTTATGAACAGGTGTTAGCGCCAGGCGGAAGCAGCTGGCAGAGGGGGTAAAATTATTTTAGGCACCAGTTTACGACATTTTTCATAATTTTAAAAAAGCCTTCGCAAAGTAGATTCTTTATAGTGTGAGCTGGGGCGAGGCAGCAAATTTTTCCTTTTTCAAATTCATTTACCCAGACAGCGGGTTGAGTTCCATGTTCTGATTTTTATTTCAGGTGCGTTTCAGAATGCAGGTATTTATTGATTTATTAAAAATAAGTTCAATTTTCTGGCTTGGTGAATCGTTGTTCCAGATACCAAAATTCGGGTCGATATGAACTTTCTTTTTATAGTCAGGATCCGGAATATTTTAAAAGTCTGATTGATTTGGAGTGATTCTCTCTTTGCTTCTTTTTTTCATATAATTCATAATATCACAACGTAAGTGCCACTGCGAAAGTAAAACAATTTTTAGAATATGATTGTTTCTTTCCTCCCAAAAAATATAATCATAATATATGATTTTGGATAAACTTACTTTTTGTTATGTTTTGTTTGCAAATGTGATAAACCATCGGGCTAATAAAAAACTGTGCCGGATGCTGGAAAGTCTGATTTGTGCGGATGATGATGGAATTGAATGTGCTGCCTTCAAAAAAGAGGAAATTTTAAAATGTCAATGACCTGCATAAGCAAATATAAGTCTCCTTTAGGAAATATTTTGCTGTCAGCAGATGATGTCGGTCTTACAGGTTTGTGGTTTGAAAATCAGAAATATTTTGCTTCTACACTTCCGCGCGAGCATGTTCCTCAGGAAACAGAAATTCTTTTAATGGCAAAACGCTGGCTGGATATATATTTTTCAGGCAAGGAACCTGATTTTACTCTGCCCCTTAATCCGGCCGGATCAGATTTTAGAAAGACAGTGTGGCAGATTTTATTACAGATTCCCTATGGAAAAACGGTAACATACTGTCAAATTGCAAATCAAATCACCAGAATGAAAAAACTTCCGCGAATGTCGGCCCAGGCTGTTGGGGGTGCGGTTGGACATAACGGAATTTCTATCATTATTCCCTGTCATCGTGTGGTCGGCACAAATGGAAATCTTACAGGTTATGCTGGTGGAATTGAAAGGAAGGTTTCACTTCTTGAACTGGAGCATGCGGATGTGGGAAGTTTTTTTGTTCCAAAGAAGGACCAGGTCTTTCCGGATAACCTGACTGACGAAATTTAACTCTTTCTTAAGTTGATTTTTTGCTGCTGTTTGTTTTTTTAAGGTAGCTTTACATTTTCAAGTTGAATACATAATCTTTTAAGGGAGCCTCTGAAAATTGAAATTTTTAGAGGTAACTATGAAAATGAAGTGTCACCCCGAAAAGGATTCAGGGTGACATGAAAATTAGAATTTAACTGTAGCTCCGAGTGTCATACTCGTGAGGAAAATAGATTGTACTGTTTCCCAGAAATTAGTGCTTGCTGGACCCCATGAAAGGTTATTGAACTGGCTTAAGATGTTATAGTTTGTGTCAACAGTAACGTGTTGTCCAAGATTGAAAGCGAATCCAGAAACAAACTTGATGGAAGAAGCCGCTCCGTTTGAGTTAATTTGGAAGTTTTTCTCAATAATATCAGAGTAAACTGATCCATCAGTAGTGTTGCGGCTCTCTGTGCGATTGATAGACCATAAAAAAACTGGAAGATCCAGAGAAATTCCTGCATTAAATGTTACAGAGTTTGCAATTTGAAATTGTGCACCTAAATCAATTTGTGGAACAATTGAAAAAAGGGTATAACTGGTACGAGTACCTGTGTATTCTTTTACGCCATTTGTTGTGGTGTAGTTTGAATCAGCTTCTTTGAAGAATTGCATAGGTAAAGAGCCCTTTATACCAAATTTGAATCTGTCATTTTCGTATTTTGTAATCCATGCTGGTGTAAGGTGAAAGTTGTTTTCATAGGCACCAGTATTTGTAATTTCATATGAGGTTTTAGTTTTTGGGATAATGCCAAAACTTGCTGAGAAATCCAGTTCTGCTGTATTTGTAAAATTTTCACCAGAGAAAATTTGCCAGCTGCTGTTAGAAATAACATTAAGTGCGTGCATGCTGTCAAGAGTTTCAGTTGTAGTTTCTACTTCTGTTTCTGTGGCTGCTGTATACTTGTATTCATGTTTAATTTCTGGAGAATATTCAATTGCAACAGCCTGATTGAAAGGTTTATCAAGAAGGTTCATGCAAATTCCGTACTGAAGGCCAGTTGTAAAAGCGTAGTCATTACTCTTTGTGACATCTGCAGATACTACAGATGTAGAAGATTTTCCTTCTGTTGAATAGCTAGTGCCCTTTGGTGAATAATAAGCTTTGACTGCCATGTTAGAAAAACCAAAGAGCAAACCAAGGTTAGATCTGTTGAAGGTATACTCAGTTTTCTCTGGACTTGATGAGACCTCTGATATTGATGATGATGAAAGATAACCAAAAACACCGCCAAAATATGAACCGACATAGAAGTTGTTGAACTGCTTTGCAGCACCGATACCATCAAAATCTGCCATTAAGAATAAGTTGTCAGGTTGAACAGTTGACCATCCCGTAACGCTCATAAAGTTGTCGATATCAGTATCGAATAATTCTGAAGTACAATCTGAAGTTTGTGATGTCTGTGCAAAAACTGCTCCAGAGAATACTGCCGCACAAGTGAGTGCAAGGAAAACTTTTTTTAAGATTTTCATGAAAGCTCCTCTTTTAATAAGAATATACTTGTAATTTTAATAGTAGGGGGGTATGTCAATATTGAACAAAATGGCAGAAAATAATTTCATTATAACTTATAGTTGAAAATTGCAATTTTTAGGACTTCCCTTTATTCTATTGGTCTGGAAGAAAATTTATAAAATAAAATTTGATTTAGAAATCCCTGTAATTGCATTTAAGGACTTTGGATAATGGATTACGAAAATAGTTACTTAACAGAACAAATCATTGCTTACATTGGAAATAAGCGAAAGCTTTTAAAATTGATTTATAAGGCAATTGAATCGACTGGGATAAAAATAAAGCCGGGTATAAAATTTTTTGATGTTTTTGCGGGGAGCGGAGTGGTTTCGCGTTTTGTAAAAATGTTGAATTTTGAAGTTTTTACAAATGACTGGGAATATTATTCAAAGATTATAAATTCTGCTTATCTTACTACAAACAAAAGTGAAATAAAAACTCTTTTTGGTTCTGAAGAAAAGTTTGATAAGTTGATTGAAAAAATAAATAATCTTTCACCGCCAAAAGAAAATGAACACTACATTGCAAAATATTACGCCCCAAAAGAAAGTGATATTTCTAAAGTTAATTACAAAAAAGAAAGACTGTTTTACACCCGCGAAAATGCTTTGGCGATTGATAAAATTCGTAATTATATAGAAGAAAATTATCCATGTGATTCAAATTCAGAAAAAGTAAAAATCCGCAATTTACTGATTGCTTCCCTTATTTACGAAGCGGCAACTCATACAAATACTTCTGGCGTTTTTAAAGCCTGCCACAAGGAATTTGGTGGTCACGGGAAAGATGCGCTAAAAAGAATTTTGATGCCTATTGCACTGCACCGACCGGTTTTAATTGATTCTGATTTTGCCTGTCATGTTTTCCAGGAGGATGCCAATAAAATTGCAGGGGAGTTAAAAGGTCTTGATATTGCCTATTTAGACCCTCCTTATAATCAGCACCAGTATGGAAGTAATTATCATATGCTAAACACTATTGCAAAGTGGGATAAAATACCTGTTCCTCTGGAAATAAATTCAAAAGGGGAACTAAAAGAAAAAGCTGGAATCAGGCACGACTGGGTAAATACAAAGTCCCCTTATTGTTATAGGAACGAAGCTGAAACAGCATTTGAAGATTTGATAAAAAGAATAGATGCTCATTTTATTTTAATCAGTTACAGTACAGATGGAATTATTCCTTTTGATAAAATGCGTGAAATCTGTATGGCAAAAGGAAAAACTACAATCGTCACAAATGAATACACTACTTATAGAGGCGGAAAGCAAAGTAATCAAAGGAAAAATACGAATATTGAATTTATTCTGTGCATTGACACAAAGCAAAAATCGCAAAAAGAAGATTTAGCTGATATTAATTTGATTGTTGCACAAAAAAAATTAATGTTAACTTTTAAACAAAAGTTTTGTAAAGCAAAATTATTAAAAGCAAACTTGATTAGTGATGATAAAATTTCTTTTATGCTGAATGAAAAAAGAATCGTAATAGAATCTGATAATTTTTTTACGTTAGAGCCTCCTGATAATTTAAATA
>CAVJHV010000015.1:25030-33498 GCA_963649315.1 Treponemataceae bacterium
ATTTAAATACGCTCACAAGTGATGAAATGCTGGAGTTAAGTTCCCTTTTGGATTTTTGTGCCTGTCCTACAAAAGATGAAGAAATTACAGAATTAATTCGCATAGTAAAAGAGAACAAAAATGCCTGCCAGCGTTTTATGAAACTTTTGCCCCTTACTTTAAAAAAACTTGCAAGCAAAAAGAACAAAAGTATTTTTGAACAAAAGTTAAAAGAAATTTATTCTTTGCAAAATGATTTTCCGGTGGAATTTAAAAAGATAGAAGGAAAAATAAAGGAAGTTGAAGCCCAGGCAAAAGTCAGGTTTTCAAGTTGACGGTCCAGCTGACCATATACCACACTGGGGTATTCTGTTGTCAATCCTTTAAAATTTTATGTTCAGAAACAAATCATCCAGGGTAACCTGACTTTGAACTGAATTACTGTACATTCCATAAGCAAGACCATAAGTTGTAACCATTACCAGCTGCAAAGCTTTTTTAGTTTCGGTAACAGATTTAAAAACGCTCATTTTGCTGCGAAGTTTTTCATCATAATCGTTTGTAATAACATATTTATCCTTGCAAAATTTCATTTCGCACATGCTGATAACATTTCTGTTTTCTTTTTCCAAAATATGAATATGCACGGATAAATCCAGAATCAACAAGACCGTTCAAAATTTTTGTAAGATCTGAATTATCTGCAATTTTAATTTTTTCTGAAATTTCAGTACGAGTTAAGCCCATGCGTTTTTCTGCAAGCAGTTCCACAACTTTTGTATAATTTTCACTGTTTGTAAAAAGTGTGTCATACAAATGCTCATATTCGTCCCACAGTTCAGCTCTTTTTCTAAAAAACAGATTATCTACATTTGTATCAAAAGTCATGTCTTTATCAAGCTGCTTTAAATAGTAAGGAATTCCTCCAAGAATCATATAGGCTTGAGTTATTGTATACCTGCTTCAGTTTATATTTTTTGAAAGCAGATATTTTTCTGTTTCATATAAATTGAAAGGTTCAAGATAAATCCTGCAGCTTTGACGATTAAAAAGACCTCCTTTATTCTGATCAATATTTTCTACCATCCAGGAAGTAGCGGATCCACATACAATAAACATAAGATTATCTTTTGAAGAACCATAGCTGTTCCAAAAATATTCAAAAGCTTCTAGAAAGCCTGATTTATTCGTATCAAGCCAGGGTATTTCATCAAAAAAAAACTACATGCTTTTCATTTTCGCTTAAAGTATCAATGTAATCACGAAGATTTTCAAAAGCTTCATTCCAGCTTTCACTTTCCTCAATTTCTGCAGATTTTAACTGACGCTTTAATTCTGTGTAAAAATTGTGAAGCTGTTCCTTTTTTCTGCCCTTAAAATCTCCTGTCAGTTTAAAATCAAAACGACCGTTAAAAAAATGATTAACAAGAAAAGTTTTTCCAATTCGCCTTCTTCCATAGACAATTACAAGCTGAGATTCTAAACATTTCTGAAGCTACTTTAATTCTTCTTCACGACCAATAACTGATTCATTCATGACTACGCAATAGTAGAAAACAACAATTTTTACAATAAAGACTATTGTTTTCTGTGGATTTTATGTAGTTTTCAACAAAGAATAGAAAATAAATTTTACATTTATAAATTTTGGTACATAAACTGGAAAATCCTGTTTACAAAATTTCTTCGACTTTTTGTAAGACCAGGCGGTCGGCGGGGAGCCAGTTGACCGTGTTAAGGGTTTCTTTGGTCAGCCATTTGGCGGCTTCGTGTTCCAGGAGGGTTGGCTGGCCGGAGAGAATTGTGCATAAAATGCAGTGCATGGTGATGTGGAAAGTTGGGTAGTCGTAATCGACGGTGGAGAGAATTTTTTGTGGTTGTACGCTTATGTTTAATTCTTCGCGGATTTCGCGGACTATGCAGTCCTGGGGGCTTTCATTTTTTTCCACTTTGCCGCCCGGGAATTCCCAGCCTCCTTTAAAATCGCCATAGCCTCTTTGTGTGGTAAAAATTTCTTTTTTGTTTGTCTGGGAATTTTGGCGGATTATAACTGCTGCGCTGACTTCTATGCTTTTCATTCTGAGCCTCGCTTTATTATATTGACTGCTGGTAAAAATTGCAATTTTTATGGATACCCCCCTGGCCCTTATTATGACAGATGGAATTCTGACCCTTATACTTTTTGAAAATGCGTGTTATATTTTGAGTGTAGAAGGGGCGCCTCTTTTTTAGAAATTTTTATGAAGGACTACCGGCACTAGTCGGACTGGAGCAGGCCCGAAGGGATTATTTTTGCAGGGCAAAAATAACGGAGCGTAAGCGGAGCTGCGCAAGGCCTTTAGGAATGGCGCTTTCTTCAAAAAAAGAAAAAGGAAATATCAAAATATAATTTTTGTCGAAGGAGTTTTTTATGGATTATTCTGCTGCGAATGTGGATCTCTGGAATTCGATGATTCAAGTGGGAATTATTTCGGTTCTGGTGCTGTTTTGTAATGTGGTTCGACTTAAAGTGCCTTTTGTAAAAAAATCTCTTATGCCTACCGCGGTTATTGCTGGTTTTATTTTGCTGGGACTGAAGTATATTGATGCCCTGCACATTGATGTTATGTTTTTGGAAAAGCTGACTTACCACAGTCTGGGCATTGGTTTTATTGCTCTGGCTTTGCGTGTGGATAAGGCTTCTTCTACAAGTCGTTCGTCTTTTTCGCTGGCGGTAAAGTCCGGGGCTACGATTGTGAGCACTTATGTAATTCAGGCGATTGTTGGTCTGCTGGTTACGATTGCCCTGGCCTTTACTTTGATGCCGGATATTTTTAAATCTGCTGGTCTTTTGCTGCCGATGGGCTACGGTCAGGGGCCTGGTCAGGGGAACAATATTGGCACGGCTTACGAAAATCTGGGTTTTAAAGGCGGCCGTTCTTTTGGGCTGGCGATTGCGGCTACTGGTTATCTGGTGGCCTGTCTGGTTGGTGTGATTTATTTGAACTGGGGTGCCAAAAAGGGACGCTTTAAAAAAGTGGGTGCCAGTGAGGCTGAAGAAAAAAAATCTGTGACGATTACGGATTTTCTGGATGAAAAGGAGCTGCCGGTTTCACATTCCATTGACCGTTTTACAATTCAAGTTGCGCTGATTTTTGTGGTTTATCTTTTGACTTACCTTTTTTTGTGGGGAATTACGACCTTTTTTAAAAATTATGCTCCTGCCCTGGACAATCTGGCTTCTGCAATGCTTTGGGGATTTAATTTTATTTTTGGAACTCTTTTTGCACATCTGGTGAAATTTGTTTGCCGTAGTGCGAAAAAGTTGAACTGGATGAATCACCAGTACCAGAATAATTATCTTTTAAACAGAATTTCGGGTTTTGCTTTTGATATTATGATTATCTGCGGAATTGGAACTATCTTTTTTGAAGACCTTCGCGGTCTTTATTTGCCTTTTACTTTGATGGCTGTGATAGGCGGGGTGGTTACTTTCTTTCATTTGAAAATCCTTTGTAATAGAATTTATCCTGGTTACGAGGAGGAAGGATTTTTGTCTATGTTTGGCATGCTGACTGGTACTATTAGTTCCGGCATTCTTCTGGTGCGCGAAATTGATCCGAAATTTGAAACGCCTGCTGCTAATAATCTTGTGAGCGGTTCAAGTACGGCGGTGATTTTTGGCGTGCCGGTTGTTTTGCTGGTGGGCATGTCGCCTAAGTCTGATTTGATGACTTATATTGTTTTGGGAATTTGTCTGCTTTATTACGCTTTACTGATGTTTGTGGCTTTGTTTAAGAGGAAGAAAAAGGGAGGGAATTAGGAAATATGGGTGGCGCTTCAAAGGAATGTTTGTTTTAAAGACAGGGGGTGCTTTTGTAAAAAGACTGCGGTTTTGGAAAGGACCACTGTTTTCGTAAACAGTTGCCGCTGTTGTAAAGAAGTATTGTTTTCGTAAACAAGTGCCCTTTTGAAAATTGTCACTGCTTTCGTAAACTACACCCTTTGACAAATCCCAAAGAATTTACTATCTTATGAAAGAACAGAGCGGGAAGACAAAGGCGTTACTCAATCACCGGTATCTTCCCTTTTTTGTTTTAAAAGGAGTTTCTAAGAATTGTAATTTTTAGAGGCGACTTTGAAATTTTATTTTCTAGGAGTAGGAAGATGAAAAAGATTTCAGCTATTCTTTTGGCAGCAGCAGGTTTTGCTATTGCTTTCACAGGATGCAGCAAAAAGTCAGAAAAGGCTGCTTCTGCAACAGGAAAAAAATGGATTGTTGCAACAGACACAGTATTCAGACCATTTGAATACACAAACGAAAAGAATGAATTCGTAGGAATTGATGTTGACCTTCTTGCAGCAATTGCAGAAGACCAGGGTTTTGATTATGAACTTCAGTCTTTGGGTTGGGATGCAGGAGTTGCAGCTGTTCAAGTAGGACAGGCAGATGCTCTTATTGCAGGTGCTACAATCAAGCAGGAAAGAATTGATTCTGGCTGGATTTTCTCTGACGGTTATTACAATGCAACACAGACTTTTGTAGTTGCAGCAGATTCAAATGTTGCTTCATACGAAGATTTGCGCGGTAAAAACGTTGCTGTTAAAAACGGAACTGCCGGTGCAGATTTCGCAAACAGCCTTAAAGAACAGTATGGATTTACAGTAACTGTTTTTGAAGATTCACCTACAATGTACCAGGATGTTCTTCTTGGAAACTCTGTTGCCTGCTGTGAAGACACACCAATTATGGCAGACAATATTAAGACTGCAGGTCTTGCCCTTAAGATTCCAGAAGGAATGGAAAGCGAAGGTGCTCCTTACGGTTTTGCAATTATGAATCCTGTAAACCAGGAACTTCTTGACCTTTTTAATGCTGGTCTTGCAAACATTAAGGCAAACGGAAAGTACGACGAAATTATCGCAAAGTACCTTAAGTAGAATTGCACTTAACTAATATGGAAAGCAGTTGGGCTGACGTCTGGCTGCTTTTTTATTTTAAAAATGTTTTTTAAAATAGCTTTTCTAATTGAAAGGCACACTAGTCGGATTGCAGCGTGCTGCCCAAAAGTGATATTTGTTTTTTTAGGATTTCTTATGTCTGGCATGACAAAGAAAATCTGGCAGCAGCGGAAAGCCGTTTTTAAATGCGGCATCTCCAAAAAATTATTTTTATTCAATACTTTTATAAAAGGCTGGCACATGGTAAAATGGATGGAGTTTTTTGCAAGGAGCCTTGAATGATTTCTATTCTTCAGACTTATTTTTTTATGCTTTTAAGGTCATTGGGATACACGCTGGTGCTTACTCTTCTGGCGCTTGTGTTTGCAATGGTTATTGGTTTGATTTTTGCCCTTTGTAATGTCAGCCGGCTGAAATTTCTGAATGTTATTGGTACGGTTTATGTTGACGCAATTCGTGGTGTGCCGCTGATTGTTTTGGCCTATTTTATTTATTTTGGATTTCCTCAATTTATGCGGGTGATTGGTGTTAATAACTTTCGCTTGCCGGCTTTGCAGGCGGGTACAATTGCTCTGGCTATGAACTGCGGTGCTTATATGGCAGAAATTTTCCGTGCGGGAATTCAGTCAATTGATAAGGGGCAGATGGAGGCGGCAAGGTCTTTGGGTTTGCCTTATGGAAAAAGTATGAAGACTGTAATTTTGCCTCAGGCTTTTAAGGTGATGGTTCCTTCTATTATTAACCAGTTTATTATTACGTTAAAAGATACTTCTATTCTTTCTGTTATTGGATACCCTGAACTTACAAATATGGGTAAAACTATTTCGGGCAATACTTTTAGAAGTTTGGAAACTTGGGCGATTGTAGGTATTTTCTACATGGTTGTGATTGTGACTCTTAGCAGGGTGGCAAAAATAATAGAAAGGAGACTGAAGAAAGATGAGCAGTGCTAAAAATGGTGGACAGGAAAATCTTGAAGTTGAAAAGGCTCCTCTTGCTTCAGATGTAAAAATCCATGTTGAAAATTTGAGGAAGTCTTTTGGTAAACTGGAAGTTTTAAAAGATATTAATCTGGATATTAAAGAAGGGGAAGTGCTTGTTGTGATTGGGCCTTCTGGTTCGGGTAAGTCTACTTTCCTTCGCTGTTTAAATCGGCTGGAATCGATTACTCATGGAAAGGTGATTATTAACGGGCAGGATATCAGCAATAAGCACATTGACATTAACAAGGCCAGGGAAAATATTGGAATGGTTTTTCAGCATTTTAATCTTTTTCCAAATATGTCTACTATTGAAAATATTATGCTTGCTCCGGTTCAACTGAAGAAGATGACAAAGGAAGAGGCCAGGGAAAAGGCTTTGTCTCTTTTAAAGCGGGTTGGGCTGGAAGATAAGGCTGAAACTTATCCACAGCAGCTTTCTGGCGGACAAAAACAGCGTGTGGCAATTGCGCGTGCTCTGGCTATGAATCCGGACATTATGCTTTTTGATGAACCGACTTCTGCCCTTGACCCTGAAATGGTAGGTGAAGTTCTGACTGTTATGAAGGAACTGGCTGAAGGCGGAATGACTATGGTTTGCGTTACACACGAAATGGGTTTTGCCCGCGAAGTGGCTGACAGAATTATTTTTATGGATGGTGGTTACATTGTGGAAGAGGGCAGTCCTGAAGAAGTGCTGAAGCATCCAAAGCAGGAAAGAACAATTAGTTTCTTAAATAAAGTTTTGTGATTGCGGGAGGATTTTATGAAAAAGATTATAACCCTTAGTCGTGAATTTGGTTCTGGGGCCGGTGAAATTGGTCAAAAGGTTGCAAAGGTTCTGGGATATGACTATGTGGATAAAGAAATTATTTTGCAAACTGCGCGCAAGTCTGGAATAGAAACTGAACGCATTATAGATTTGGATGAAAAGGTGCCGGCTCATTTTGGTTTTACGCAGAGTCTTTTTGATATGTACAATGCGCCTTTGGACGAGCGTCTTTTTAAAATCCAAAAAGATGTAATTAAAAAAATTGGTGAGCATGGAAATTGCGTGATTGTTGGTCGATGTGCAAACAGCATTCTTCGCGAATTTGACAATTCGCTGCATGTTTTTTTGAGTGCAGATTCTTACTGGAGAATTAACCGCATTAAAACTCAGCTTATGCCTGAAGCAAGTGAAGCGCAGATTATTAAGCACATGAATGAAGTGGATAAGGCCCGCCGAAAATACTGTTCTTACTACACGAATGAAGATTTTGGTGCTGCTGACACTTACGATTTGTGTTTAAGGACAAGCAGTCTGGGTATAGAAAAGTGTGTTGAAATAATTTGTGATTTAAGCAAATAATTTTTTATCTGCACAGCCTTTGTGTCACCTTGATTTTTAGTGTATGTTTTTTTGCAGATTCTAAAAATCAAGGTGACATTTTTTTGCAATTTTATTTTGACAGCTTTGTGTTTATGGTTTCGCGAATCACAATGAAGAAAAGAATTATTATTCCTCCAGCAATGCATGTTGCACTGGGAATTTCGTTTGCGAAAATTGCAACCCACACTGGATTCATCAGAGGTTCAATCATTGTGATTAATATGGCGCTTAGGGCTGAAACGGTTTTTATGCCGTAAGCGTAGAGAGCGTTTGGCAGGGCCATTTGTAAAATTCCAAGCAGAATTAAAAAAATTATGGACTGTCTGTCTGGTAAGCCGTTTTTTAAAATGAATGGAATGCAAAAAATAAAGGTGATTAACTGTGCAAGGATAAATGAATTTTGAGAAGCTCCTTTAAATCCTTTTACCTTGCGAAGGAAAATTGTGCAAAGGGCATAAGTGATTCCTGAAAGAACTGCGATTATGTTTCCCCAAAAGCGTATTTTGTTAAAGGTTCCGGTTTTTTGTGAAAAAAATGAATCTGCAAAAAAAAGAAACATTCCTGCGATTACGCCAAAGACGCAGAGGTAGTCAGACCATTTGTTTTTTTCCTTAAGCAGGATTGGCCCCAACAGAATTACGTAAATTGGTGCGGTGTACTGCAAAAAAGTTGTGTTGGCGGCGGTTGTCATTTTGTTTCCAAGACAATACAAAATCATTGTGAGTGAATAAAAAATCCCGCCCAGCCACATGCAAATTGTGGAACTTACATCTATTTTACTTTTGCAGTTTTTTTCCTGAGAATTTGGATTTTCTTTTTGCAAAAAATTATTTTGAGTGACAGGGGGTGTCACCCTAACGGTGAATTTTGGAAAACTTCTTGTGAGTAAAAGAAGGCCAAAAAAAGCGACAAAACTTCTTATGCCGGCAATGGCGAATGAGTTGGCATTTACGTATTTTAAAAAAACTCCGCCCAGGCTCCAGCAAAAAGCACATAATATGAGCGAAAAAAATCCTTTGGTGTTTTTCATTCCAGATATTTTAATAATGTAATTTTTTTTGGCAAGTGCTTTTTTTTTAGACTTGCCTTTTCTATGTGTCATTTTTTAAGATTGGAATTTTGAAGGAAGTTTATGAAAAAATATCTTCTTAGAAAGAGGGGGTGGTATAAAAGAAAAATGCGAAATCCTCTAAAAG
>CAVJHV010000016.1:0-32935 GCA_963649315.1 Treponemataceae bacterium
CGGTATAAATAATTTTTCTTACCCCATAAATATTTGTCCCCAGAAAAATAATTTTTTTGAAGAAGAAAAATTTCCTTTTGAAATTACCAACTGGGAAAAAATAACATTCACGGATTTAACAAATGTTTATTTTCTTGATGAAAAAAAATTAGATTTAAGTGAGGAAGAAAATTTCATAAAGCTGGACAGAAGTAGAGATCATACAATTACATATTTTCCCTTGGGAAAAGAAGGGGAGGAAAACTGTAAAAAAACTTTTTTACTAAAAGCTAAACCTGGTTTTTCCATCACAAAAAAATCACCACAGACCCTTTTACTCCAGCTTGAAAGCGATGACGAAAATTATTTTTTCTGCGGGCAGGAAAATAACAACAAACCTTATTCTATAAAAAATCTTCCTTCAAAAAAACTGCTGCTGGAAATTTTCCCAGGTCAGGAAATCAATTTTAATGAAGAATTAAAAGTTTACTATGCCGGCCTTTATCAAGGTACCCTGAATTTTACACACTCTTTGGACAAAAGGGCAGCCCCTAACCCAGAATTTATTTCTTCCGCAAAAGAAAGATTTTCCAGAAACAGCGTAAGTCTCACCATAGAAAGCCATGGTGCAAAAGACATTTACTATTCTATTTCACCTTCAGTTTCTCGAAGTGACAATTTTTACGGTCTGGGTCAGGACTATTTTGAAAAAATAAAAGACGGAGATTTTAAGCTTTATGATGGAAAAGAAATAAATCTTTTTTCTGTAAACGACCAGGCCAGTTACTACAGAATACGCGCCTATGCCCAGGATGAAAGTGGAAACGCTAGCAGTGTAGAAAGCATAGATTTTATAATTGATGAAAGTAATTATTATTTTAATTCTTCCACAAAATTTAAAAAGGATGAATCTTTTCCTTTGGGAACATATCAAAATCCTTTTACAGATTTTTATGACGCATTAAAAAAACTTTCAAATCTTTCCAACGTAAAACTTCATGTGTTAAGCGATTTAAATTTTAAAAATCAAAATTTAACTTTTACAAAAGACATAAGTCTTGAAGGTCACAATGTAAAACTTACATTCGATTCAAATTCCAAAATTACAATTTTAAACTCAAGCGTGAAATTTAAAAATTTTAAAATCAAGGGGAGCTTAACATCTTCAAATAATAAATTTATTTCCTTAAAAAATGCTTCTCTAACCTTTCAGGAAAATGAACTTGAGTTAAGTTATTCTTCAAACATTTCTTCTTCGCTTTATGCCATTTATTCCCAGTCATCTGAAGTGGATGTAAATAATTCTTTTATTTCCATAAAGGGAAAGGACCAAGCCTTTGCCCTCTATGCTGTAAAGTCAAAAGTGTCTTTTGTAAATTCAAAAGTAAAGGCTAAGGCAAAAAAATCAAATGCCCTTTTTGTAAAAGATTCTGTTTTTATCATGCACTCAAATAAAATTTCACTGGATGCAGAAAGCGGTACATGTCTTTCCCTGGAAAAATGTTCTGCATCCGTTTCTTCAAACATATTCACCCTTGAAAAAAACATTTATGGAAAAAATCTGTCAAAGGAAAAAACTAATCTTAAGGCATTTACATTTGATTCTTCTACAAACCTGGTAGAAAATTCTTCAAATACAGCCATTTCTTTCCCGTAGATTTTTATAAGAATGAGCCCTCTTGTGCTGCCATTAAGGCGGTCTTTTATAAGGAGTAAAAAATGAAGAGCACTTATATTTGTGGTTTAGACGAAGCTGGTCGCGGTCCCCTTGCAGGTCCTGTTTCAGCAGCTGCTGTAATTTTACCGCCAAACTTTCCACTTGAAATTTTAAATGACAGTAAAAAACTTTCCGAAAAGAAAAGGGAAGCAGCAGAAGTTATTATAAAGGAAAAAGCTTTGTGGGCTTTAGCCTTTGTAAGTCATGAAGAAATAGACAAAATCAATATTTTACAGGCCAGCTTAAAAGCAATGAAACTGGCATACGAAATGCTCCTTGTAAAAAAAGATTCCTGGTGCGCCTGTAACCATTTGCCCCTCATAAAAGAAGAAGAAATTCAGGCTGTGGCAGACGGCATTTACACCCCGGACATAAGCTGCCCTGTCCGTGCCCAGGTAAAGGCAGACGCAGACATACCTGCCGTTATGGCCGCCAGCATAATCGCAAAAGTTGGCCGTGATCGTCTGATGATGGAATATGACAAAATCTATCCAGAATACGCCTATGCCAAACACAAGGGCTACCCGACACCCCTCCACAAATCCCTTTGCAAAAAATTAGGTCCCAGCCCCATACAAAGGCTGACTTTCAAATATTGATTTCTGGTGATTTTAATATTGATTTAAGGGCATCTTAAAAAATCATTTTAATGTTTTTTAGAAACCCCTTTACAAAAAAAAGCACCCCAGACAGTCTGGAGTGCTTTATGGCATCTGTAAAAAACTATTCAAGTTTAAATTCGCTTAATTCAACCTGCAGCTTTTCTACATTTTCCTTTGTCGTATTTGTACTCATGGTCGTAATGGCAATAACATCATTAATAGCCTGTGATCTCAAATTAATGCTGTTCATACCTTCGTTGATGCGGCCGGTAATATCCGTCAAAGAAGAAACTTTTGTAACAATCTGTTCGCCACTTGTAAGCATCTCTTCAGAACCACTCTTTACAGTAGCAGTCGTTTCTGTAATTTCCTGCATTGCTTCCAGAATCTGCTTGTTGCCGGCGTTTTGCTCCTGCATGGCACCGGCAATAACATCTTCCTGCTCCCTGACCTTTGTAGAAAGATCATAAATGTCAGAAAAGACTTCCTGCACTTGCCTGATATCTTCGGAAATAGTACCAATAGCCTGGGAAAGAGTAGTAAGACTTTCTTCAATAGACTTACTTTGACTTGAAGATTGTTCAGCCAGTTTACGGATTTCATCTGCAACAACCGCAAAACCGCGTCCCGCTTCACCTGCATGGGCAGACTCAATAGCCGCATTCATGGCCAGAAGGTTAGTTGAAGTTGCAATACTCTGGATAACAGTAGAAGCCTGCAAAATGCCTTCAGACTTTTTCAAAACTTCATCCGCTGCAAGAACAGCCGTTTCTACAGATTTTTGCCCCTTTTCCGAAGCATGGCCCAGTTTTGAAACCAGTTCATTGTTTTTAGCAAGAACAGAATTAACGCTTGCAATATTTCCAACCATTTCTTCAATAGCAGCAGAAGATTCATTAACACAAGTTGCCTGATTTTCAATTGCAGAGTTTAAACTCTTGATGTTAGCAATAATCTGAGTAATTGCCGCACTGGATTCCTGTACTTCATTTGTCTGGCTGTCAACATCGTTTTTCATATCGTCCAGGGCATGAATAATATCCTGAACATTTTCCTTTGTATTATTCATGTTGGAAACCATATCTGCAGACTGGTAAACAGTCCTTCTTGAAGAAGCATTCATATCCTTCAAAACCCCAGACATAGTCTTTTTCATACTGTTCAATTCCTGTATGATCAAGCCCAGTTCGCTGCGGTGGTAAGGAGCCTTATCTTTCACAGAATAGTCCTTTTTTGTAAGGGAAGAAGTAATTTCTGAAATTGAAGAAAGACATTTTTTTACATCAACAATAAGCAAAGCTTCTACAATTATAAAGTAAATTACAGAATAGAACATAACGTGTCCCATTTTACCAATCAAAACTTCCCTGCCACTCATAAGATTTTCCGGAACAAGGACAACCGCAGAAAGCTCGGCAAGAGTTCCCAAAAGGGCAAAAGAAAGAGTTAGCAAGTTTCTCATCTTAAAATCGATAGAAATAGTTTTTTCCGTAAAAGGAATGTGTGCCATGCGGTTTTCCCAGGCCCTGGTTGCAATAACATAAAAAATCAGTGAAATAGAAAAAACCATTCCCACCATAAAAAGGAAAAGTGAAAGTGACGGATTTGCACCGTGAAAAGCCGCCAGTTGGATATTGTTCACCTTTACAACAAAGCCTGCAATCCAACCGTTAAAACAGCCCGTCAGCAAAATGGGAATGGCAATATTAAGCATCATAATAAGTTTAAACTTCTTTGAAATGTAGTCTGCTCTTTCTTTACTGCCGTCATAAGATTTTATAATCTTTGTAAGTCGGCATGACATAAAAATCCCCAGAAGCAGGGCAATTCCCATAATGCCAATAATCGGAGTCTTAAAAAAGATAAACTTAGCTTCGTCCGGTCTCAAAAGTCCCGTTGTCATAGACATGCAGTAAGCCGCCAGGTAAGGCGAAACATAAATCATAATAAGAGTGAAGTAGTGGTACCATTCAATTTTGCCATTTTTATTTTCAGCCATTTTGTAATTAACCCCCTAAAGCCAAAATAAGTTATTTTTCCATTTTACCATGACATACCGAAAATTACAAAATTTATTTTTTTTATGTCGTTATTCTGCGTTAGTCTTAAACCAACTTGGAAAGCGAAAACTTTAACAGTTTTCTGAATTTACGCGCCCAGCCCTGTCCTTTACGTAAACATCAAAACGGATGCCGTGTGAATGGTAGTCAGTTTTAATTTGCTTTTCACTTTCAGGTCGTTCTACATGGTCAATTTTAATTCCCAAAATCATTTCAAGAATTTCCTGGCAAATTTCCGGGTGTTCTTCCAGAACACGGCAAAAGATAAAGTTGTCTGCGAAAGTTAAACTGTCCCAGTCTTTTAATTTACCTTCTTCACTTTTTTCCAACATGTAAAATCCTCCGTTATTTTTTTTGCAGCCGTGATTTTATTTGTTACCTGCTTAAGGGCATCTGGTAAAAAATCATTTTCAATGCTTTTTTACCAGATGCCTTCGCATTTTCATAGTTGCTTCTAAAAATTGCAATTTTTAGAGGCTCCCTTTTACGAAATTATTTTCAGGTTTCAAAATGCGCCTAGCCGTGATGGTAGTGAGCACGAAGTGCGTGCGAAGCGAAGCTGAGCACCGGAGCGAAAGCGTAGTCACGGACAGCACGTTTAACAAAAGGCGGTATGCTTCAAAAAAATAAAAAAAAGCAGCCCATTTTTGGACTGCTTTTCTTGAAATTAAAATTCTTCGACTTTGGAATTGCTTCTTTTGGAAACCACGTGCAAAACTTTTCCGGACCGCTTTATTCCATCCGGCTCTTTTTCGGCTTCGCGCTCAGCTCTTTTTTCTGCGACAAGGCGACTTTCACCTTTTCTGCGAAGGATCTTCTTTTTTGCGCCGGAAGTGTCTGCTGATTTTGAATACTTTGCATCTTTTGCAGCTTTCTTTTCTGCCTTTTGCTTTTTGCGTTCCTTTTCTTCCTTTTCAATGTAAGCAAGAGAATCTTCAAGTCCTTTGCAAAACTTTTGCATGTCTTCGGAAAAAACTACAATTGCACGCCTGTCGTCTTCACCGTCTTTGATTTTACTTTCTACAATTTGCAAAAAGATGTCGTTGTTGCGGTTTTCTTTTACGTTAAAGAAATAAGAGCGGTTGTCAAGATTGACCTGTTGTGTAAAAAGTTCGCCTCTAATTGTTCCCATACTTTACCTTCCTTGTGACTGTTTTTACGGTCACTCCTTCCCTAAAAATGAAATGAATTTTATTTAAGATTTGATTTTCCTCTTATATCACTTTCCCAGAAAAAAGTAAAGGGTGGTTGTAAAAGTACCCTAAAGGTTAGTGGCAAAGTAGGGCGAAAATATAAAATCCTTAAAAAAGTCACTTGGCTGAAGTCCTTTAACTAAAATCCTTTAGTTGACAGAAAAATCCTTGCAAACTTCTTTTACTGCCTGGAAGAGGGCATCCATTTCTTCTTTTGTAGTGGGGGCGCCAAAGCTGAATCTTACGGCACTTTCTTTTTCGTCCTTAGACAAGGCCATTGCGTCTAAGACTGGGCGTTCGTGCCTGCCCTGTGAACATGCGCTTCCCGTAGAAATGTAAAATCCCTTTTCGCTCAGTGCCCTTTCCATTACCTGGCCTGGAATGCCTTTAAAGGAAGCCTGCAAAATCCAGGGTGAAAAGTTAAGGCCTTCTTTTAAACATTCTTCTTTGCAGCTGCGGATTTTTGGAATGATTGAGCACGCCTTTATCTGGGAAAGTTTAGAAATAAAATCTTCAATATAGGTTTCCTGTTTTTTGTAGCGGTCCATGGCCAGAGTATTTTCCTGGCAGATATAATATTTTTCCAGTGCCTTAGACATGGCCCAGGCACCAAAAAGGTTTTCTGTGCCAGACCGGATTTTCTTTTCCTGACCGCCACCCCTCAAAAATGGAGTAATCTCTTTTGCCAGGTACAAAAGACCAATCCCTCTTGGGCCAGAAATTTTATGTGCTGAAAAAGCGGCTGAATCAATTCCCGGATAATTTAAATTAAGAGGGATTTTTCCTGCTGCCTGAACGCAATCCACATGGAAAAATGGTTTTCTGGAAAATTTTTCGCTGTGGATCAGCATGTCTGCAATTTTGTAAATTTCCTGTACGGCTCCTGTTTCGTTATTTACAGCCATAACTGTAACAAAAGCTGTATCTTCCTGGAGTTTTTCCAGAATGTCTTCTGCTTTTACAAAACCGTTTTTGTCTGACTTTACGCTTATGACCTGCCAGCCGCAGTTTGTAATCGCTTTGGCCATTTCTCTTAAAGCCGGATGTTCAATGGAACTTAAAAGGACAGAGCCTTTTTGCGGACGGGTTAAAATGCTTAAAAGGGGAATGTGGTCACTTTCTGTACCTCCAGAGGTAAAATAAAGTTTTTCAGCTTTTACGCCCAAAACTTTTGCGCAATTTTCCCTTGCTTTTTCAAGATAGATTCTGGCGTCTTTTCCAGCTGCATGAATGCTGGAAGGATTGCCCCAGTGCTCAAGTGAAATTTTAAGTGCTTCTTTTGCAATTTCCTCGTCAAGGGGGGCAGTTGCTGCAAAATCAAAATAATGTTCTTTTTCCATTTTATTTACCCCAGTACTTTTGCAATTTCATTTTCATCTAAAGAAATTATTTTTGTTTTACAGATGTCTTCCTGCAAAATTAATCTTATAAGTGAAGATGAATTATTTTTTTTGTCTTTGTGCATGGCTTTTAAAAGAAGGTCAATTTTTTCTTCTTTTTGATTTTGATTTTTTGAATATTTGGCAAGTACTTTTGGGAAGGCAGAAGTGTCATATCCATAGACTGATAAAAGTTTTTCTACTTTCCTAGTGTAACTTTCCTTACAGATTTTTAAATTTTTAGCAAGCTGGGCCTGCCTCATGATTCCCCAGCAGACTGCCTGACCGTGAGTAATTGTTCCCAGTCCTGCAACTGCTTCAAGTGCGTGGCCAAATGTGTGCCCCAGATTTAAAAAAGCCCTTTTTCCCTTTTCTCTGAAATCTTCTGAAACAACAAGGGCTTTTGCTTTAACACATTCTTCAATTATTTTTTCAAGTACCTGGCTGTCACGGGAAAGAACTTTTTCTACATTTTCTTCAAACATTTTAACTGTTTTCGGGCTGAAAAGAAGGGCTGTTTTTATGGCTTCCCCCAGTCCCGAAAGAAATTCATTTTCAGGCAGACTGTCTACAAAAGAAGGCCATATGTAAAGATTTTTTGCTGGGTGAAAGGTGCCCACCATGTTTTTATATCCTTCAAAATCACAGCCGGACTTTCCGCCAACTGCTGCGTCAACCATGCTTAAAAGTGTTGTAGGAACAAAATCAACATCAATTCCTCTTTTAAAAACAGAGGCCGCAAAAGCCGTCATATCACTTAAAACTCCCCCCCCAATAGAAACCATCAGGGAAGAACGGTCAAGGTTATTTTCCAAAGCGGTGCGCAAAATGGTAAGGATTGAATCCATGTTTTTAAAAGATTCACCGGAACCTAAAACTAATAGTGTGTCCTTTCCTTTAAAAGCTGTGTACTGACCGCTTTCCTGACAAATGATTTTTTTGTCTAAAAAGGCCTCTGTAAAAACTTTTACTTGAGGTAAGGCGCTTACAGTAAGGTCTGTAACAAAAAGTCTTTTTCGTTCAACTTTTTCACTGAAAAAAATAGAAGCTAAATCGGCCTGGCCCCTGTAAAAATTGATAGTGCTTTTGTCATAACCTGAATTTTCAGGATAGTTAAGAATAAATTTTGACTCTGTCATACAGGGAGGATTTTAATAGTTTTTTGAGTCCATTGCAACGTAGCTTTCAATAACTTTATCTACTCTTTTTATTTCACGATCAAGAGTTTTTTTATAATCCAGTTCTTCAGTTACAATGCGGTTTCTTTCGTCTTCCCAGGACTGCTGGTCTGTAATCCACAAAAAATTAAAATTTGTAGTGGAAGCTTTTTCTGCCCAAAGTTTTGCTTCTTCCCAGTAGTAGTAGCCGGCCTGGTAAAAACTTTTCGCCTTTTCCAAATTCCTTAAATACTCATCTTTCCAGGGGGCGTCGTAAAAATATGCAACCTGCTTGTCATAAATGCGGCCCAACCTTAAGTGCTGTTCAACCAGTTTCAGGTTTAAGTGCATCATAAACATGTAGCGGTATTTTTCCCATTCTTCTTCTGTCTTGATTTTGGCCATTGCGTAAAGGGGATTGGCAAAAGGAGCTTCTACTGCTTTTTCCAGCCAGTAAATGTTTTCAAGACAGTCATCTGATGTCTGGGCATATTGAATGTGGTAAAGTTTGTAGTAATCTTCCTTATATTTACAGACATAGGCAAAGGAATTGTTTAAAAAAATAAATGAAAGCAAAAAAAGTCCTGCTGCCTTGAGAAAAAATGATTTTTTCATTCCATTTTTCCTTCCGGAAAAATTATAAAAATTCCTTTTCACATTGACATTATCGGAATAAAAATAAATGATTTTAAGGGCAATTTTTTTAGATGCCCTTTAATTCGGCGGAATAACAATTTTTTTTAGAAATGTACTTTATTGTTGCCCCTTATTTTTGACAGACTGCATCTGGTTTTCTTAAAGAAATGTTTGTAGTTTTTTCAATTTCTTCTATTATGGTGCCATTTATTTTTTCAATGCTTTCGCAGGCGTCAAGAACTACAATTTTCATTCCCAGCCCCTTTTTTTGGGGAGAATATTCGTCTAAAAGTTTTTTATAGTTACTGGCGGTTTTTTTCAAAAAAGATTCTTTTTCGTAAATTTCTTTTACATCCCTTGACTGAATGCGTTTTAGGGAATCACATGGCTGAATGTCAAAGTAAAAAAGCAGCTGGGGCAGGGGGAATTTTGAATTTAACATTTGAACCAGTCTGGCATCTCCGTCTGTTGCCTGGTATGCCAGACTTGAAAAAAAGTATCTGTCAGAAATAACTATTTTGTTTTTAGCGCATGCCTCTTTTACTCCTTTTACAAGAAGGTGTCTGTTATCAGGACAAAGGGTCATATTGCCGTTTATGTGTTCATTTCTGTCTGCTGCAAACAAAAATGCTGCTGTTTCAGCCTTTACTTTAACATCACCTTTCAGCATTTGCCTTAAAAATTTTCCTGTATGGTCTCCGGTCGGTTCCGCCGTAAAAAGCAGATTTTCATTGTTCAATTCCTTTAATTTTTCTATTTGAGTTGAAGTTCCGGCTCCATCAATTCCTTCAAAAACAATAAAATTTTCCAAAAACATTTTTCCCTCCACAAAAGAGTCATATCCAAATCAAAATTAGTAATTTAATGGACTTTAAGATGTTATTTTTATACAATAAATTGGCAATTTTTTAAAGGAATTTACCGAAAATTTAGAGAATCCGGGGTTAAAAGAAGGCGTGAATTCAAGAAAAAGAAAAATCCTTATAGTAATTTCATGTTTTCTCATATTTTCTGCAGCTTCTGTGGCTCTTGTAAAGCCTTTGTACAATAAGCTGGAATCCTTGATTTTAACTTACAAAGACAAGGCCCTGGACGCACTTTACGAAAAAACTGGTCTTGCCATTTCCTATAAATCCCTTTCTCCGTCCATTTTGTCCGGAATAAAACTGAGGGGCATAAATGTTTACGACAGAGATTCAGGTCAGTCCCTTTTTACATGCAAAAAAATTTCTCTTTCATATTCACTTAAATCTTTGTTAAAAAAGGATTTTGATCACGTTTTTACCATGCTTAACATCATGGATGTTAACTTTGACTACACTGCTAAAGATCACCCCCAGATAGAAGGTAAGCTTGAGAAAATAATTAATGAAGGTTCAAAAGAAGAAAAAGAAGCTTTTGTTTTTTCCCAGGAATTTGTTGAAGAAATAAAGGACTATCTTTTTATTTTGCCCTTTAATGTTCAACTTCGTAAGGCACAGCTGCACTTTGCTTTTGACAAAAATGACATTTCTGCTGTGGTAAATTCCCTCCTGCTTCAAAAGGATGAAGATGGAGTTGCCATTACCTGTTCTGCCAGGGGGCAGGCTTTGGCCAGCCTTGAAGTTTTAAAAGGACAGACGGTCGGTTTAAAAATAGATCTTAATGCAAAAATTCTTGACCGCATAGAAGACAGTTCTATTTTTCTTAGCGTAGACACTCATTCTAAGGCAGATTATTCCCTTGCCTCTATGGAATATCTTTTCAGGTATGGGGATGGAATTTTTCATTTAAATTCCATACAGCAGTCCCTGCCTTATGACATTTCCATTTCTTACGATGTGAACACCAGCCAGGCGGATTTGCATCTTTCTACTCAAAATTTAAATCCTTTTTCCCTGGTAAAAACACCGCCCCTGCCATCCCCATGGAATAAAATTAACGGCAGCCGCTTTTCTTTAGACGGAGATTTTTCTGTAAACACAAAGTCACTTCTTTTTTCATGGAATGCTATGGGGCGCATTGCCCTTTCTTCAAACCTTGTGCCGGGCGGGGAAAGCATCAGTTTAAATCTTAAGGGAAACAACAGTGACATTTACATAAAGTCTTTAAATGCAACAGGTCAAATGCTGGACGCTTCCCTTAGCGGTACTTTTAACATTCCGTCTTTGGATCCTCTTGTTACTGCAAATATAAATTATTTTACCCTGCCAAATGGAAATCAAGTGAGTGGTGAACTTTACCTTGAAAAACAAAAGGGCAAATATGTAGCTTTTATCCCCCAGCTTTTTTTAGGGGAAAAATCTTTTACTGCTTTACAGGCCCAGGCCGCATTTAAAAATCATGCACTGGATTTTTCTTTCAGTGTGAGTGACTATTCCCATTACGAATATTCAAGTCCGGCAGAACTTAGTCTTGAAGGACTTTTGCAAATGGGGGCAAATCCTGAAATCCAGGTGATTGTAGATATTTCAAATTTGTTTGCTGATTCTGTTATGGAAAGCATTGCTTTTTGTCTTGATGAAAATGCATCTGCTTCCCTTATGCAGGTAAAGGAAAATCTGCCGCCATTTATTATGAGTAATCAGATTTATATTTCTTCAGATTTTAAATCTTTAACATACAATTCGCCCTATACAATTATTGCTAACACAAAAGAAGCTAAGCAGGCCCTTCTTTTGTCTTTTGACGGAACTTTGGACAATCTTCAGATAAGCCAGGCCGATCTTCTTTACAATAATTTTAATTTGCAGGCAAAAGTTTCTGCTGATTTGGACATAAAAAACCACCAGTTCATTTTTACAACAGACTTTAACCTTAATTCCATACCATATCATTTAAACGGTTCTTTCCTGGATGGCAACTGGTTAAACCTTACAGGCAATTACGGATTTGACTTGATGCTCAATATTGGAAAGACTCTTTACGGAAGCGCAAATTTTACCAACTTGCCATTAAGTTATTCAGACATTCTTTTTTATTCTTCCATGCGGTCAACTTTTGAATATGACCTTGAAGGTAAAGCTTTTCTGGAAAATACATTTAAAATCAATCTGGAAAATTTTGAAATTCATGAAGACAGCAAAAAAATTGCCTTCGACCCCAAAATTTCTTTGTCTGGTTTGATGGACAATTCAGGACTTAAACTTGATTCCATTTCTTATTCAGACAAAACATCTTCTCTGTTTGGTTCTGCTTCGGCTGTATGGACTTTGACTGACGGAATAATTGATTCCATTTCTTTAAAAATGAACATGGACAATCCTCTTTCGGAAGAAAAAATTTCTTTGCAGGGGTCCCTTACTTCTCCGTTAAAAGAAAGTGGCAGCGGGGCAGAAAAAGTCAGCATGGGAAAAATAGAGGCAGCCCTTAGTGAAAAAAAAGGGGCTAAAAATCAAGAGCAAAATCAAGACCAAAAGCAAAATGAAAATCAAGTTGAAAGTCAAAGTGAAAAGGCTGCAAAAGAAATTTCCCTTTTGGATTACAAACTTCTGCTTACGGCAGACCTTGCTCAAATTGCTATGGATCGTTTTATGAGCGGCCAGTATGCGGATGACACATTGAATGCTTTTTTAAGGGTTGACGGTACTTTAAAAAATCCTTATGCGGCATTGAACATTCAGCGCTTTCGCTGTGAAATGAACGGGGGTCCTATTACTGCAGGTGGCGTTATCACCTTTGAAATTAAAAATGACAGGGAATGGAATTTAGATCTTACTAATCTTTATGCCCATTATAATTTTGCCCAGATTTCATCTTTTTCCGGTTCACTGAATCTGAAGACTTTTAACGGCAGCTTTACCAGCCAGGTCCTGCTTACTTTAGGTGACAAGGATTTAAGAATTCCTTTAACAATAAAACTTTCAAATCTTTCTCCGTCAAGCCAGGGCTTTTTCCCGGATCTTTTAAAAATCAATTTAACCAGCCCGGCTATGACCGGTTCTCTTTTGCAGGACAAAATCCCCCTTGATTTTGAAATTGTAAGAATGAAGGGCATGTGGACTTTTAAAAGCGATGAAAATATGGGCATTACAGGATTTTACACTGACAATGGTGGCATTTCCCTAAAGATAAACGAAAGTAAACCTCTGCATTTTAATCTTTCCGGTAACATAGAATTTGCAAAAAATGCCTTGAATTTAAAGCTTTCTGATTTTTACCTGGATGCTGCCCAATTTGCTAAATATTTTAACTCTTCATATTTTTCCCTTTATTCGGGACTTATAGACGGCTACATTGATTTGTCAGGTGTTTTTACAGACCCTTATCTTGACGGCCAGTTAAATGTCATGAATCTGGATTTTAATCTTCCGGATTTTATTCCTGAGCATTTTACATCGAAGGGCTTTACTTTAAATATGACTCAGGATGACCTTACTTTAAAAAATTCAGTTTTTTCAATAAAGAATACAGATTTACTTGTTGACGCAGAAGTGATTTTGGACAGGTGGTCTTTGGACAAACTTAACTTTACCGCAAAAACTACTGGGGATTCCGGCATTCCTCTTGATGCAAAAGTTCCTTTGGTAAGTGCAAAGGGTAATCTGGGACTTGACCTTGCAATGTCTTATAACGGGGACGATCTTGATGTAAAAGGTTCTTTAAGTCTGGATAAGTCAGAAATCACTGTTCTTGATACAACTAAACTCGGTTCCCTTAACCAGGATAAGGGGGACTCCACCGGGGAAAGCAAAAAGGTTGCTTCTTCGTCACAGTCAAAGTCTTCTTTGAATGTAAATGCGGATGTTACTCTTTTAATAGGACAAAAGGTTCATTTTGTTGTAAATCCTCTTGTCCGCGCCCTGATTGCTCCTGGCACACCGGTAAACCTTACTCTTAACACAGCTGAAGATCTTTGGACAGTTAAGGGGGATGTTGTTCTTCGCGGTGGAGAAGTGTCTTATTTAAATAGAAACTTCTATCTTAAAGAGGGTAGGATTATCCTTGACGAAAACCAGGACGCCTTTGACCCCAACATTACCATTCGTGCTGAAACCCGCGAACATGATGAAAATGGTGACAGCGTTACAATCAGCCTTTCAGCCGTAAGACAAAATATTTCAAATTTTAATCCGTCACTTTACTCAACTCCTGCAAAATCCCTGAATGAAATTTACCAGCTTTTGGGCCAGGCTGTTGCAGGTGATTCAGAAGATGTGGGCGGACTTTTGCTTTCTACACTTGATTATGGAGTCCAGGTAACAGTTTTGCGTAAACTTGAAAACTCATTGCGTGACTTGTTTAATTTTGATATATTTTCTATCCGAACGGCCCTGCTGCAGAATACTATTAAGCAAAGTCTTAATATGAATTCTAACAGCGATAAAGCCTATTCTATTGGTAACTATTTTGACAATTCAACTGTTTATATTGGTAAATACTTCGGGGAATCGGTGTATTTGGATGCCATGATGCACTGGAATTACGACGAATTAGCCCAAGAGTCCGGAGAATCTTCTACGGGGCTTGTTTTCCAGCCGGAAATCGGCCTTGAACTTTCTTCGCCATTTGCCAATATCAGATGGAACTTTGCTCCTGATTTAAAGGATTTGCAAAATTCTTTTGTTAACGGTAATTCAATTACCCTTTCCTGGAGACTGTCATTTTAAAATGCTGCTCTTCAATTTTTTGATAGAAGGTGGCCTTTAAAACTTAATTTTTTCAGGTTGCCCAAAATTGTAAAGGCAGGACTTAACTTTGATTTTAAGCCTTGTTTTTACAGCGGTAAGATAGTGACTAACATTTATTTTTTGCGTTAAGCCTTCAGGCTGGCGCAAATCGAGGAATTTTATGCGTAATAAGCCTTACTTCCTATTTTTGGTTGAACTTTTTTTGATTTTTGCCTTTTCATCTCCCCTGTTTGCTCAGGAAGATGACGACTGGTACTGGGACAAACCCATTAAGTCCATTTCTTTCCAGGGACTTTCTTCCGTAAAAAGCAGTGACCTTGAAGGTCTTACAAGTTCTTTTATTGGAAAAAATCTTACAGAAGATGTTTTTGCTGATTTGCTTAACAGACTTTTTGCCTTAAATTATTTTGATGACGTAAATCCCCGTGCTGTTCCGGGTGATGCAAAAAAATCAAGTGTAAACATTGTCCTTGTTGTAAAGGAAAGCCCGGTAATCAAAAAAATTGAATTTAGGGGCAACTCAAAAGTCCGCCTGGGTGAATTAAAAGAAGCCATAAGCATAAAGGAAAATGATATTTATTCTTCCAGCAAGATTTTGTCTGATGAAAGGGCCATTCGTGACTACTACATCAACAAAGGTTATACCGCTGTAAAGGTTTCGTCTGTTACTGACAAAAATGACGATGGCATTGTTGTTAAATTTAATATTTCTGAAGGAAAGCAGACTGTTGTTTCTTCAATCAAATTTGAAGGAAACGCTATTGTTACAGATAAAACATTAAAAAGCAAACTTTCCCTTAAAGAAGCAGGCTTTATGCAAAAGGGTGAATTCAAAGAAGCTTCCCTTGACCAGGACACTCTTGCGATCAATACCTATTACCACAACCGCGGTTACATAGAAGCTTTTGTAATCGATGTGAAAAAAGATACATTTTATAACGAAGAAAAGCAGCGTGACGAACTTACAGTCACTTTTGTAATTCAGGAAGGAACGCAGTATTCTTTTGCGGGAATCACTTTCAGCGGAAACAAAATATTTTCTACTGAACAGTTGAATTCTCTTGTCAAACTGAATGCCGGTGAACTTTACAACGAAACAAAACTTTGCGAAAGCGTTTATGCTGTTCAAAATCTTTATTATGAAAACGGTTACACTTCAAATCAGTTTAACGAACACATGCAAAGGGATGCGGAATCAAGGACAATTTCTTATTCCCTGCAGATTGTGGAAAATGCAAGAAGCCACGTTGAACATGTTTTGATTAAGGGAAATTCTAAAACAAAAGATGAAGTTATCCGCCGTGAAATTCCTATTGAAGACGGAGATATTTTTTCTAACACAAAAGTTTATACTGGTTTAAGAAATCTTTATAACCTTCAGTTCTTTTCTTCTATCGTACCTGAAGTAACACCTGGTTCGGAAAGTAATCTTGTAGACATTGTCTTTAATGTAGAAGAAAGCAGCACAACAACCCTTGACTTTGGTTTTACATTCTCCGGCGTTTCTGACCCTGACGAATTTCCTGTTTCGATTTTTGCTAAAATTACAGATTCCAACCTCTTTGGTTCGGGACGCTCTCTTTCTGCAGGAATTAATCTTTCTACCACAGAACAGTCTGCAAATTTAAGCTATGGTCAAAACTGGTTATTTGATCTGCCTGTAACTTTCAATGCTTCAATCAGTTATGCTCACCAGAACCTTTACACTCTGGTCAACGAATTTTTGCCAAGCGGCCTTATAGAAGATGATTCTTACTATATGGAATATAACAGCCACGACTTTACTTTCAGTTTAGGTGTGGGCAGAAGATGGACTCCTGACTGGGCAATTCTTACAGTCGCTACAGGAATTTCAAGTTCCCTGGTAAACAATGTTTACGACCCAACAATTTATACACCAGTTGATTCATCTGTTTCTGACTATAATAACAACTGGGAACCTCGCAATTCCATTTATGCTTCATTTTCAATTGATGACCGTGACATAAATTATGATCCTTCAAACGGCTGGTTTGCCAGCGAAAGACTTTCATGGTATGGTCTTATGCCTGAAGGATTCATGCCATTTGCTCCTACATGGGGTGAAACACAGTTCTATGTAAAGACAGATACAAAGGCTGAAATTTACAAGACACTTTGTAACATTCCAATCACAGACTCTTATTCATTAAAGCTTGTTCTTATGGGATATTCGAATTTTACAGCTGAATTTCCGGCTTTTGATTCAACAATCAAAAAGGCAAACAAACTTTACATTGACGGCATGTTTAACGGACGCGGCTGGGCAATTTATAATGTTAAGCGTGGTCAGGCTTTGTGGAACAACACAGTAGAACTTCGCTACCCGGCTGTTCCTGGTGTTCTGGCAGTTGATCTTTTCTTTGACGCCAGCATGCTTAAGCCTACATTCACGGAAGTCTTTACTGATTTTGCCAATAAGGATGACTGGTACTTCAGCTTTGGTCCAAGTATCCGCTTTTCTTTGCAGCAGTTCCCTTTAAGATTCCTCTTTGCAAGTACCTTCCAGCTCGGGGAAAATGGGGTAGTCTGGATGGATAAATACGGTGATTCTGTAGACAATTTCTGGAAGAGTATACACTTTACCCTTTCATTCTCTTTGACAAACAGATAAGGTCATGCTAAAAAAAAAGCGAAGGAAATTTTCTTGTGGAAATATACCTTCGTTTTTGAAAATATGTGCTTTTTGCACAATAGGAGATTTTACATGAAAAGTTTTTCTTTAAAAAAAGGTCTTGTATTTTGCCTTTTTGCCCTTGCTTTGACAGGAACAAAAGTTTTTGCCCAGCAGATTACAAAATTTGCAGTTGTAGACACTGACCGCATTTATCAGTCTTACTACAAAAATTCTACTGCATTAAAGAATTACGAAAATAAGAAAAATGAATTCCAAAAGGAAATTGACAAGCGTACAGAAGAATTGCAGAAGCTTCAGCAGACAAAGCTTACTTATGAAAAAGCTGGTGACAGTGAAATGTCAAAATCTGTTCAAAGCGAAATTTCTACAAAAACCCAGTCTTTGACAGATTACATTAATGCTAAAAATATTGAACTTGACAGGTTAAAGAATAATTTAAAAAAGAATGACGCTTTTTATCAGAAGCTTTATGCTTCAATAGCAAAGATTGCTGAAAAAGACGGTTATTCAATGGTTCTTTCTTTGCAGGATACAGCATCCATTTTGTGGTATTCAAATTCAGTTGATATTACAAATGATGTTATCCGCGAACTTGGTTTAAGAGTAAGATAATAAATGTCTGAAGAAACAACCCCTCTTCTGGCTCAATATCAGAGCATAAAGGATGAGCATCCCAATGAGGTGCTCTTCTTTAGACTTGGAGACTTCTACGAAATGTTCAATGATGATGCCGTAGAAGTTTCCCGTCTTTTAAATTTAACCCTTACCCACAGAGCTTCTTCTCCAATGTGCGGCATTCCTTATCATGCTGCAAAAATTTATATTGCCAGACTTTTGCGTCTGGGTAAAAAAATTGCAATTGCCGAACAAGTTGGTGAAATTGCTCACGGCAAGGGGCTTACAGAAAGGAAAGTTATAGAAACAATCACTCCGGGAACAGCAACAGAAAGTGAATATCTTGAAGGTAACAATAATAACTATCTTGCATCCTTTTGCATTGTTAAAGACATGTGTGCCTTTGCTTTTATTGATGTTACAACCGGTGAATTTAAGGCAACTTCTTTTCCTAAAAAAGAAATGTTCCTTTCCTTTCCCAAAGAAGTGGGGCGCATTTGTCCAAAAGAACTGCTTTTGCCGGAAAGTCTTCGCGACAACGAAATCATAAAAGAAACAATCCTTTCCCTAAAGAATTTAAGTCTTTCTTTTTACCCTGACTGGAATTTTAATAAGGAATTGTCTTACAAAAGACTTTTAAGGCAATTTAACACTCAAAGTCTAAGGGCCTTTTCTTTAACAGAAGATTCTGTAGAAGTCATTCCTTCAGGCTTTCTTTTGTCTTACCTTGAAAATACAACAAATTCTCATACTCCCCACATAAATGGAATCAGCCTTTATTCAGATGCCCAGTATTTGATTATTGATGATTCAAGCCGTAGAAATCTGGAAATAACAGAAAATCTGCACGAGGGAACAAAAGAATTTTCTCTTTTAGAATGTCTTAATTTTACTTGTACGGCAATGGGTAACCGAATGTTAAGGCAGTGGCTTTTATTCCCACTTACAAACCTTAAGCAAATTGAGGAAAGGCAGAATCATATAGAAGTTTTTGTAAATGACACAAGCCTTTTGCATCGCGTCCAGGATGCTTTGAGCGGTATTCTTGACATTGAACGCCTTGCCGCCAGAATTGCCATGGACAGGGCCCACGCCAAAGATTTGCAGGCTTTAAAAAGCAGCCTTGCCTTGTGGATAAAAGCATCATCTCTTTTGGAAAAATTCGATTTTTCTTCAATTGATTTGCAGGATGCCCTTTCGATTGTAAATTTAATTGACCAGGCCATTTTGGACGATCCTTCTACATCACTTACAGATGGTTCAATTATAAAAGATGGCTGGAATGAAGAACTTGATCACTGGCGTGACATTCACAACAATTTTAATCAGGTTTTAGAGGAATATACAGAAGAAGAAAAAGAAAAAACTGGCATTCAAAATTTAAGAATCCGCAAAAACGGTAACATGGGATATTTTATTGAAGTGACAAAGGGCAAACTGGATAAAGTTCCGGAACATTTTATGATGAGGCGCACACTTGTTAATGCCCAGCGCTTTACTACAAAAAAACTGCAGGATCTTGAAGAAAAACTCAATGAATCATCAGGAAAAATCCTTGAACTGGAGCGCGACCTTTTTATACAGGTGCGTTCTTCCATAAAAGAAAAAGTTTTGTATTTAAAGCAGCTTGCTTTTCAAATTGCCTATACTGATGTTTGTGCTTCTCTTGCAAAAGCCGCATGTAAAAATTCCTGGGCAAGACCTCTTATGACTGAGGATAAAGTTTTTGATGTTAAAAAAGGCCGCCACCCAGTTGTAGAAGCCCACATTCCTACCGGTGAATTTGTTGCAAATGATTTGTCCCTTATGGCAGAAGATGGAAGTGATAAAATAACTTTTGCTCTTATTACTGGTCCTAACATGGCCGGAAAAAGTACCTACTTGAGGCAAAATGCCCTTATAGCCCTTTTGGCTCAGACAGGTTCCTTTGTGCCGGCAGAAAGTGCGAGGCTGGGCATTGTGGACAGAATATTTTGCCGTGTAGGAGCCAGTGACAATCTGGCCCGTGGTGAATCTACTTTCTTGGTGGAAATGACAGAAACGGCTTCTATTCTTCGCTCGGCTACAGAAAATTCCCTTGTCATTATGGATGAAGTCGGGCGGGGCACTTCTACGGAAGACGGTCTTTCAATCGCCTGGGCTGTAAGTGAATATCTTTTAAATAAAATCAAGTGCAAGACTCTTTTTGCAACTCACTATCATGAACTTACCCGAATGCAGCACAAAAATATGATAAAGCTTTGCATGGATGTTCAGGATACAGCAAATGGAATTCTTTTTTTAAGAAAAGTAATTCTGGGGTCAAGCGAAAACTCTTATGGAATACATGTTGCTTCTTTGGCCGGCCTGCCGCAGCCTGTAATCGAAAGGGCTGTTTTTATCCTCCACAAAATCCAGGACCAGGCCGAAGAAAAGGCTATTCCTTCCACATGCGATTTTGAGCAAAAAGAAGAAAGACAGGATCCAGAAAAGAAAGAATTTAAATCTTTGACAGGTGCGCTTTTTTCTGACGAAGAAATGATTTTAGATGAAATCCTTTCCCTGGATACAGATAATATGACGCCACTTGCTGCCCTTGAAGCTTTGACCAGGTGGAAAAAAAGTCTTTCCGGAAAGTAAAGGTGGTAAAAAAATCTTTTTAAAATTTTCATGATTTTTTGCAATTTTTGAATTTTAAATACTATTAATAAAGTATGGGAAAAATGCAAAAGTTAAGGCAGGGATTTTTTTCTTTTACCCTGAAACTGTCAGATTTTTTCAGGATGATTTATTCCTCGCTTTTTTTTACAGAAAAGTGTCTTGTCTGTTCACAAAGGGTTTATCTTTCCAGATTGTGCAAAAGTTGTGCTTCGTCTTTTATGGATTTTGCTCCTTTTGGAAAAGACAGGTGTACTTTTTGCGGCCGCCGCCTTTTGAGTGAAAAAAAAATCTGCTCTTCCTGCAGGGGTGAAAGAATCCTTCAAAGTACGGATTGCGTTTTTCCCTTACATTCTTACCGCCTCTGGAACAAAAAAATTTTATTCGACTGGAAGATGGCTGATGAAAGAACTTTGACACCTCTTTTTGCAAGGGCCAGTGACAAGGCCATAAAAGAAGTTTTAGCTTTTGAAAATTCCATAAAAAATCCCAGTGAAGTATGCATTGTTCCAATCCCCCCGCGAAAGGGAAAAATAAAAAAGAGGGGCTGGGACCAGATAGATGAATTGTGTTTTTATTTGAAAAATCTTTTTGGATACAAAATATTCAAAGGATTGGAAAGACTTTCCACTGTGCAGCAGAAAAAACTTGATCGACAGCAGCGACTTGCAGCAAAAGGAAAAAATTATGCTTTGAGTAAAAAATTTTATCTTGAAAAAAAGAAAAATCGTCTTCCTTCAAGCGTTTTTCTGATTGACGATCTTGTTACGACAGGCGTTACTGTGGAAAGTGCAGCGGCTCTTTTAAGGGCAGGCGGAATAAAAAATGTAAAAGTTATTTCACTTTTTATTGTAGACTGAAAGGCGTGAGTGGTGTAAAATATAGGCCGAAAGCGTTAGGGCTTAAAATTTTCAAGGCAGTCAAAAAATGTGAAAGTTTTTTACCCGCCTTATGAATTAACAAGTTTAGACAGTCGACTTTTGTTGACTTTTATGGGAGAAAATATGGCAAGTGAAAACGTTCAGCTTCAGTTAGTTACTTTCCAGTTGGGAGAGGAGCTTTATGGTGTTGATATTATGGACGTTAAGGAAATTGTTAAAGTCCAGGATGTAAGACCTATTCCAAATGCTCCTTACTATGTTGAAGGAATCATCAACTTGAGAGGTGAAATCATTCCTATCATCAACCTTCACAAAAGATTCCACATACAGAAGCTTGCCGATGCTAGTGAATTTGATGAAGATGAAGGCGGTTTTATTATTCTTGAAATCGAAGGTAATAAAATCGGTATCATTATTGATAAAATCCGTCGTGTAGTTCCTGTAGAAAAGGGAGACATCAAGCCTCCTCCGCAGATGATAAGCGGTATTGGTACTGAATACATTCAGGGTGTTGTAAACCAGGAAAATGCTTACCTTATTATTCTTGATACACGTAGAATGTTTAATGCCAGGGAATTGCAAAAGATTGTTGAAGGCTGATAAAAGCTTGGTCTTCCATTTTTTTTAGGAAGCCACTCATTTTATTTTGGGGAGTTTTTAAAAATTGGAATTTTTTTAAGACGCCCTTTTGCCTCTAAGACTGCAAATTTTTTGCCTGTCCTTATTTTGTTTGGAAAAGATTTTTTTTTCAGTGAAGGGCTAAAAATTGCACTTTTGGGAATGGCTTAAAAAAGACAAAAGTTTTGTGTGGATTGGCTAAAAATCACATTCAGCAAATCCCCTAAAAAAATCGGCCTTAAGTGGCTGGAAAAAATCAGGAATTAAAAATGATTCAGACATACAGTTCTACAATTCGCCGAAAGGAAATGGAAGCAGTTTTAACATGCATGGTTGATGAAAAACTTGGTCCTGGCGAAATGAATGCAAAACTCATTCAAACTGCAAAAGAATTAATTTCTTTTGACGGAGGCCTTGCTTTAAGAAGTCCAAGCATTGCCCTTGAATATGCCCTTAAGGCTTTGGATTTACCAAAAGAAAGTCTTATTATGCTTTCCGCTCTTGCTCCTGCATGGCAGCTGCTTACAGTAGAAAAACTAGGCTATAAAGCTTTAGTCCTTGATGTAGAAGAAGCTACTGGGCTAGTAAATGCAAAGCAAGTTGAAGACGGTATTGCTAAGGGTGGCCGCCTTTTTATCCTGACAGAAAACATGGGAATTCTGCCGGACATAAATGAATTTCTTAAGTTGAATATTCCTATTATTGAAGATATTTCTCAGTCTTTCCTTGCCCGCTATCCTTATGAAGGCGAAGAAGTTCCTAAAAAAAGTGAAAAGACTGAAGGTCAGGAAAATGCAGAAGAAGTAAAGGGCCCGGCCAGCGGAATGTATGGTCTTTATTCTATTCTTTCTATGGAAGAAAGAGATATTGTTACTTCTGGAGGCGGAGCTTTGCTTTTTGCTCCACACCGCCGCGAATGGTCTGTGCTTAAGGCTCTTTATGAAAAGGCTCCTTCTACAGATATTATGCCTGACATGAACGCCGCTTTAGCATGTGTTGAATTAAAGGAATTCAATAAAAATGAAAAGGCCAGAAAGGAACTTTTTAAAGCCTATTCACAAGCCATTGCTTCCAGCCGCCACCACACTTTTGTGCGCCCAGGTGATGATTCTTCTACAATTTACGGCTTTCCTTTAATTCTTGCCGGTGGATTTAAAGATGCAAAGGCTTATGCAAACAAAAAAGGCATAGAAATTCGCCAGGCTTATGAAAATTCGATTATTGCATACAGGCAGGAAGAACTTGCAAGGGAATGTATTTGTGCCAATTCTCTGCTTTTGCGTTGCGCTATGTTTCCACTTTACCCTAGGCTGGGCCAGGTGGATGTCAATAAAATTTTAAAAGTACTTTCAACAATGTTGTAATTTGAGGCTTTGACTGAATGAAAAAGTGTCTGCTTTTGGTTAATTCATTTAAAGAAAATGCTCCTGCTCTTTCAAAAGAAATTGCTGACTTTCTTTTGCAGAAAAATGTGGAAAGTCATTCTTTTGTTTATGATGGAAAAGTGGCACTTGATGACGAAAGTGAAACTGCAAAAGTTGATTTTTCGGGTTACGATTTTGTAATTACTTTGGGCGGAGATGGAACTGTTCTTTTTGCAGGCCGTTCATGCGCTTCTTTAAAAATTCCTGTTTTTTCAATTAATCTTGGGGAATTTGGATTTTTGGCAGAAATCTCTGTGGAAAGCTGGAAAGATGAACTCGAAAAATTTTTAAAAGGACAGCTTGGAATCAGTCAGCGCCATTTAATTCATGCAGAAGTAATTCGTGAAGGAAAAAGTCTTGCTTCTTTTACGGGATTAAATGATGCCGTTATTTCAAGTGAACCGACAGCGAAACTCATAAACTTAAAAGTTGCATATAACCGGGCAGTTCTGGGCCCCTTCAGGGCAAATGGAATTATTGTTTCTACTGCTACCGGTTCTACAGCATATTCTGCTGCGGCCGGCGGACCAATAATTGATCCTTCATTAAATGCCCTTGTTTTGACACCTGTTTCTTCATTCAGCTTGTCAGCAAGGCCTTTGGTCTTTAATTCAAATGGTGAAATTGCGATTACGGTTTTGCCGTCACGTTTTGACATAAGCCTTACTGTGGACGGCCAGGAATCAATTCAATTAAAAACAGATGACGTTATAATTTTAGATGTACCGGAAGATAAAGCGCTTCTTGCTGGAGCCAGTCAGGAAAATTTTTATTCAGCATTAAGAAGCAAGCTTAACTGGTCAGGAGGCCCTCTGTGCTAGAAGAACTTCACATAAAAAATTTTGCCCTTATAGATAAAGCGGATGTTGAATTTGAAAAAGGTTTTACTGTCTTAAGCGGAGAAACTGGTGCTGGTAAATCAATTCTTATAGGCAGCCTGGCTTTCCTTCTTGGAGGAAAGGGTGGTGTGGAGCAAATTCGAAGCGGTTGCCATGAAGCTGAGGTTTCAGGACTTTTTCTTATTGAAAACAGGGAAGGTCTGGACTGGCTTTACGAACATGGAATCGAAAGCGAAGAAAACAGAATTTTGATCCGTCGCCTTATGAGGGACACAGGTAAATCTTCTGCATGGATTGGTTCAAGTCCTGTAACAAGGGCGGATTTAGCAAACTTTGCAGCCTTTTTAGTTGATTTGCATGGTCAGCATGAGCAGCAGTCCCTTATGAAAGTAAGTGAACATCGCCGCTACTTGGACATTTACGCCGGTATTGTTAATGAAGTAAAAGATTTTGGTCTTGTTTACAACCAGCTTGTTGAAAAAAGAAAAAATCTTGAAGCCCTCAACACAAATGAAGGTAAGAGGGAAGAACGTATAGAAATGCTGGAATTTCAAATCAATGAAATCAGTGAGGCAAAACTAAAAAATAATGAAGATGAAGAGCTGGAAGTTGAAGAAAACAAACTTGCTTCTTTTGAAAAACTTTTTGAAGATTTAGAAAGTCTTACAAGTCTTTTTAATGGAGATGAAGACAATGGCGGCATTTTGCAGCTGTTAAAAAAGGCAAATTCTATTCTTCCACACGCTTCTTCCATGGACAAAAGTCTTTCTTCTCTTGAGGACAGGCTGCAGTCAGCCTTTTATGAAGTAGATGATATCAGTGAAGAAATTTCTTCTTACAGAAATTCTTTAACTTATGATCCTGCCCGTCTTGCTGAAGTTCAGAAAAGACTGGATTTAATTTATAAGCTTAAGAAAAAATATGCTTCTTCACAAAATGCGCCTTTATCAGAAATAAATGATTATTTTGAAAATGCGCAAAAGGAACTTGAAGCGCTGAAGGGGGACGGTCAGGATAAAAGTCACCTGGAAGCAGAAATTAAGGCTCTTGAAAAAGAGGTTTATGAAAGGGCAAAGAAAATTTCTGGCGAAAGAAAGGCTGCTTCTCAAAAGATGTCTCTTGAAGTTGAAGGTGTGCTTTCAAATCTGGGCATGAAGGATACAAGATTCCGCGTGAACCTTTCGGAAAAAGATGGTGATGACGTAAGCCAGAAATGCGGTCCTTACGGAATGGATGATATTGAATTTTTGATTGCAGCAAATCCTGGATCTCCATTACTGCCGCTGAACAAAATTGCCTCTGGTGGTGAATTGAGTCGTGTAATGCTTGCTTTAAAGACAATACTTTCTGCTGGAGATACAGTTTCTACATTAATTTTTGACGAAATTGATACAGGTATTGGCGGCGAAATTGCACTTTCTTTGGGAAAGCATATGAAACTGCTTGCGCAAAAGAAGCAGATTCTTTCCATTACCCACCTGGCAAGCATTGCTTCTTTTGCCCACAATCAAATTAAAATTCAAAAGGGTAGCGATGGTGAAATTACACAGACCAAAGTCTTTGCCATAAAGGGCCAGGAGCGTGTTAAAGAAATTGCACGTATGCTGTCAGGTGACGCTCAGTCTAAAGAATCTTTGGATCACGCTGAGCGCCTTTTACAAATGAATGCAGGCCTTTGACTGTCCTAAAGCCTGCTGCCGCTAGCGCGGAGTTTTTTAAGGAGGAAAAAAATGCCTATTTCTACGGAAGACCGCGAATCCTTTGCGGAAAAAAGTCAGGTTGTAAAAAAAGAAATTACTCACATGCTTGAAAAGGAAAAAGAAATTCTTTCCGTTTCAAAAAATTCCGCTGGCATAGAATATAAAAAATTTTCTTTATCAGAAGATCAAATTTATGTTGCGACCCTTTACATGCAGATTAACAGTTTGTCTACAGAAATCCTTGCTACAAAAAATAATGATTCCCTTAACGAAGCACGAAAGGCAATTTACAAGGCAATAATTTATCTGGAAGATATTGTTTCTGCCACAGTTGACTGCCCTTATGGTGATTTGGACAGCCGCCTTGAAAACATAAAGAATATCCATATAGAAAAGCGCTATTACCTTATTCGCAAAATGGGACTTGCAATTGATCTGCTTGTTGACGCCTTTGGGGACAATTCAAAATGGAAGTGGTCATTTGTTGAAATGAGAGGCCGCTATGCTGTTGTTGCAAAAAATTTAATCGATATGAAGCAGGCTTGCAAGGATTATTTTGAACCTTCTTCTCCAGATTATGACAACACTGTTTTGTATGTCAGACTTATCAGGCAGCTTATAGATAAAAGTTCAATGGAATACAGAGATAAATATGAACTTTCTACAAGGCGTATTGATGATATGCGTATTGCAATCAACTATCTTATTGCCTTAAGAAGAATTGCCATGGTTTTAGGTGACAGTGACGCTTCCGAAGAAATCCGTAAAAAGGCAATTGTCTGGAAGGGTAAGATGGAAGCTGATCAGAAGTCTGGTTCAAGTAAGTAACACGCTTGTAAAATATTGCGCCTGGTATCTAAAAAAATAAAAATGATTTTTTTGGTTACCTTTGGCATGCCCCTGGAAAGTGCAGGCGGCTTCCTTAAGGAAAGGAAAATGAACAAGAATTTTGCTTTAAAACTTTTTGAAGGATTTTCGATTAACCGGTGGAATGATTTAGTGCGTCCTTTTGAATTAGTTGAAATGGACAAGGATGCAGAAAAAATGGTTCTTGCCTACATCATTGGTAAATACGAAGAAGCAGAAGGCAAAAAAATTCACTGGGACTGGATGATTTGGGCTTCACTTTTTGACTTGCTCAGAAAAATTGCCCTTTCAGACATAAAAAATCCTGTTCAAAATATTATCAAATATAAATATCCAGAAGAATACAAAAAACTTTCTGAATGGGTTTTAAAACAATACGAAAACATAATTGATTCCCCTCGTGTTTACAAAAAATTTGAAGAATACATAAAAGTGATCAGCGGTCAAAAAAAAGTCAGTGAAGATTTGGAACTGACTGTTCACGTTTTTAAAGCAGCCCACAAGTATTCTACTTTGAGGGAACTGGAAATGATTGCGCCTGTAAATGAAAGTGAGCGTCTGGAAAAAATTTTCCGCGAAGTAAATTCTGACATTCAGAAATTTTTAGACCTTCGCGGGGTGCAGCTTTTAATCACCAGGCAAAAACCTTTTGAATTTCTTATGAAGATTGAACAGCTTCGTTTTCAGACAAGGTGGAATCAAACTCCAAGGGTTCCAGCTACTTCTGTTTTGGGACACTGCTTTTTTGTCGCCATTTTGACATTGCTTTTTCTGGATCAGGCTGGCACAAATGTCTGTCCAAAAAGGCTTTATAATGATTATTTTTCGGCCCTTTTTCATGATTTGCCTGAAAGCGTAACCCGTGACATTATTTCCCCGGTTAAACAGGCAACTGATGGTTTTCCCCTCATTGTAAAGGATATAGAAGATTTGATTGTAAAAGAAGAACTGGTTCCATTTATGGAAGATTACTACAAAGACGAAATTCTTTATTTTACAAGCGACGAATTTTCAAACCGAATTGTTCTTGATGGAAAGACATGCCTTGTTACCTTCGAAGACCTCAATTCAAAATATAATTATGATTCCTTCAATCCTGTTGACGGAAAACTAGTGCGCATTGCGGATCATTATTCGGCCCTTCTTGAAGCAGATGCTTCCATTTTGCATGGCATAACCAGCCAGCACTTGAGGGAAGGAAAGGCAAATCTTTTAAGGACTTATGAAAAAGGCAAAATTCTGAATGGAATTGACGCTTATTCAATGTTTAATGATTTTGCCTGATTTTTTTAGGTGGCTTCAATAACAAAAATTTAGCTTTGCTCCTTATTTTCTATTATTTTCTAGCATTGTAAGTTTTTTTCAATTCTTTTATAATTTTGACGATTCTAAAATGTCTGTGTCAAAAAAAATATTATCATGATTTAATTATGTGATTATATATTTTTTTTGACATAAGCGGCGTTTTTTCTCCTGGAGGAAATATGACAATTTTACAGATGCTTCAGCAAAGTGGAATTTTAACGCTTTTGGGAATGCTTGTTGTTTTTGGATTCCTTATTGTGATGATTTTTGCAATGAGGTTGCTTCATGCCATTATACGTGGTCTTGGACTTGAAAAAAATAAGGTGGCTGGAAAGGAGCCTTCATCAATTCCTCCTAATCCTGCAAATGAAGTAAAAAATGATTTTGGCGAAGAAGTTGCAGCTATAGCCGCAGCTCTTTATGAAAAAGAATTATAGATTTTATAGAGGTATTTTTTTATGGCAAAAGTTGGAATTACAGAACTTGCAATTCGTGATGCGCACCAGTCGCTTCACGCTACACGTATGACAACAGCCGACATGCTTCCAGTTGCTCCTATGCTGGACAAAATCGGCTATAAATTTGTTGAGGGATGGGGTGGAGCTACTTATGATTCCTGCATCCGTTTTTTAAATGAAGATCCATGGGATCGCCTTAGAAAACTTCACGCTGCTATGCCAAACACAAAGATTATGATGCTTTTAAGAGCTCAAAATCTTTTAGGTTACCGCCATTATGCAGATGATGTAGTTGAAAAATTCGTTGAAACTGCTGCAAAAAACGGAATCGATGTTTTCCGTATTTTTGATGCCTGCAATGATCCTCGTAACATGGAATGTGCTGCAAAGGCTGCTAAAAAAACTGGCAAGCATGTTCAAATGGCCATTTCCTATGCAGTAACCCCTTACCACACAGTTGAAAAGTATGCCGAACTTGCAAAAACTTATGCAGATGCGGGCGCTGATTCAATTTGTATAAAAGATATGTCTGGTCTTTTAAAGCCTTATGCGGCTTATGATTTAGTAAAAGCTATCAAGGTAAAGACAGATCTTCCTGTTGAAATTCACTCTCATGCTACTACAGGCCTTTCAGTTGCTTCCCTGTTAAAAGCAGCTGAAGCTGGAGCAGATATTCTTGATACGGCAATTTCTTCTATGTCAATGGGCACTTCTCATTCACCAACAGAAACTGTTGTAGAAATGCTCAAGGGAACTGATATGGACACAGGTCTTGATACAGCAGCCCTGCTTGAAATTGCAAAATATTTCCGCGAAGTAAGAAAGCACTATGCTTCACTTGAATCTTCATTCCTGGGAGCAGATACACGTATTTTGCTTTCACAGGTTCCTGGCGGTATGCTTTCAAATCTTGAATCTCAGCTTAAGCAGCAGGGCGCAAGTGATAAAATGGATGCTGTTCTTGAAGAATTGCCTCGCGTTCACAAGGATGCCGGCTATGTTCCTCTTGTAACTCCTACATCACAGATTGTTGGTACCCAGGCCGTAATGAATGTTATGATGGGCCGTTACACAACTATGACTCAGGATTTCAGGAATCTTCTTACTGGCCGCTTTGGAAAACTGCCTGCTCCTGCAAATGCTGAACTTGTAAAAAAGGCACTTGAACAAAATCACATGCAGGAAGTTGTTTCATGCCGCCCGGCTGATTTGCTTGAACCTGAATGGGAAAAGATGCTCTCTGAATCTAAGGAAAAGGGTGGTGACGGTTCGGATGAAGATGCTCTTACTTATGCAATGTTCCCGAATGTTGCTCCAAAATTCTTTGCTGAACGCTCTAAGGGACCTGTTGATGCAGCAAGTACTTTTGGCAAAAAGCCTGAAGCTGCTCCTGCAAAAGAAAAGTCAAATGGTGGTTCTTATACAATTACAGTTAACGGTTCTGCTTACAATGTAACTTCAGACGGTAAGGGCAATATTAGCGTTAACGGCAATCCTTATACAGTAAATGTTGGAAAGCCTGGTTCTGCTCCTGTCAGTCCTGTGTCTCAGACAGCAAGCCCTGCTGCTTCAAGTCATGTGGGCGGTGGCACTGAGTTAAAGGCACCAGTTGCCGGTACACTTTTAAAGCACTGCTTTACGAATGGCGCAAGTGTTAAAAAAGGCGACACTGTTATCATTATTGAATCAATGAAAATGGAACTTGAAATCAAGGCTACAGAAGATGGAAGCATAACTTATTCTGTTCAGCCTGGAAGTCAAATTCAAAGCGGACAGGTTCTAGCATACCTTGGCGGTCAGGCAAAGGCTGCTCCAGTTAGTGCGGCTCCTGTCGCAAAAGCAGTTCCTAAGACTGAAGCAAAAGCGGATGCCGCTCCGGTAAGCACTGGTGGCACAAAGGTTAACGCTCCAGTTGCAGGTGTTTTCCTGAGGGCTGCGGTAAATGAAGGTTCTTCTGTAAAAAGAGGTGACAATATCGTAATTATTGAATCAATGAAGATGGAACTTGAAATCAAGGCTCCTTGCGATGGTAAAGTTCACTTCCTTGCCAGTGCAGGTGCCCAGATTGCAAACGGACAGGCTCTTGCAGAGATTCAGTAATTTTTTTAAGGGCAGAAATATTTTGCTCTTTTAAGATATGGGGGCCCTGAAAATCATTTTTAATGTTTTTTGGGGACTCCTGTAAAGGAAATGACAATGCCTAATTCAAAAGCTTTAAATAATAAAAAAATTGCAATTGTTATGCTTTCAATTTTAGCCATAGCCGGTCTTTTGTCCCTTGTGACAAAAAAGGCTTATGCCCAGGATTCTTCTGTAAAAGTTGAAAGCAGTCTTGCCCCTGCCGGCAAAAGTGAAAACGAAGGTTTAAACCGCGTTATTCCTTCCACAAAAGACTGGAATGGCAAGTACGATATTAATGCTAAAGATTTTTTAATTAATCTTTGGAAAACGACTGGAATCTACAAAATGATTCACACTTCAAGTCCTGAAGAAGTTGCCCATGCAGAAGCAGAAGAAGCCCATGAAGCAGAAATGAAGGCTGTTTCTGAAGATGTTTTTGCGACTAGTGCTCCAGGCTGGCAGTATTTTTTGATGATTGCAGTAGGATTTTTGATTGTCTTTTTGGGAGCAGGCCTGGGATTTGAACCGCTGCTTTTGATTCCAATCGGATTTGGAACAATCCTTGTCAATATACCCGGTGCGGGTATGGGACAGGCACCTGATGGAATGCTTTCTATCATTTACAACGCCGGTGTTGGAAACGAATTTTTCCCTATGCTGATTTTTATGGGAATTGGTGCCATGACAGATTTTGGTCCTTTAATTGCAAATCCAAAGATGGCACTTTTGGGAGGAGCTGCCCAGCTGGGTGTTTTTGTAACTCTCTTTGGTGTTGCTCTTTTAAATCTTATTCCAGGCGGTGTTTTTGATTACAACATTTTGCAGGCTGCAGCAATTTCCATTATTGGTGGAGCTGACGGTCCTACATCCATTTATGTAAGTGCTGCCCTTGCTCCAGAACTGCTTGCGGTTATAGCGGTTGCAGCATATTCATACATGGCACTTGTTCCAATGATTCAGCCGCCAATCATGAAACTTCTTACTACAAAGAAGGAACGTGAAATCCGCATGGATCAACTGCGCCCTGTAAGCAAAACAGAAAAAGTTCTTTTCCCTCTTTTGCTTTTGATTTTAACAATTCTTCTTTTGCCTGCTGCGGCTCCATTAATCGGTATGCTGTCATTTGGTAATTTCGTTAAGGAATGTGGAGTTGTTGAACGCCTTTCTAAAACAATGGAAAATGAAATGATGAACATTGTTTCCATTCTTCTTTCCCTGGGCGTTGGTTCTCAAATGACACCAGAAAAAATTATAAACGGCCGCTCTTTGGGAATAATTTTGCTTGGACTTTTTGCCTTCTGCGTTGCAACTGCGGGCGGAGTTTTAATGGCAAAGATTATGAATTTGTTTTTGCCGAAAGACAAAAAAATAAATCCTCTGGTAGGTTCAGCTGGTGTTTCTGCCGTTCCAATGGCTGCCCGTGTTTCTAACAAAGTGGGCCTTGAAGCGGATCCGTCAAACTTCCTTTTGATGAATGCGATGGGACCAAATGTTTCAGGTGTAATTGGAACTGCGATTGCGGCCGGCGTCTTTATTGCAACTTATGGGAGTCTCTAAAAATTGCAGTTTTTAGAGATGTCCTTGTGCTAAAGACAGTTTTTTTAAATTGCTGGAAAATTAAGGCCGGATGTAAGTGACAATGCTTATCTTCCGGCTTTTTTTTTGGAAAAATTGAAAGATGAATGGAAGTTTTAAGGGCTGGCTTTTTAAAGAAGCTTTCGGTCTGACGAAAGGAGTTTATGTGAAAAAGAAAAAATATCTTTTTTTAATGACATTTCTTTTTTTGCTTTTTGCTTCTTGCAAAAAAAGTGAAAAGCAAAAGATAGAAAATTCAATCAGTGAAAATCAAAATCAAGAGCAGGCAGAAAGTGAATCAAATTTTAATCTTGAAGATTTTGAAAATTCTTTTAAAGAAAAAATTCAATATGGGTATGCGGACGGTGTAAATCTTTTTGATGACGCTTCTTTGTGGAAGGAAAGTCTTGACGGCGAAATGCTTTTTGCGGGAATCACCTTGCCACTGGGGGAACATCTGGATCTTCTTACAAATGAAGATGGAACTTACATAAAAAAAACTGCAATCCGCAATTCAAATGGAAAAAAAGAGGAAAGGGAATTTGTTTACATTCTTTATGAAGAAAAAAATTATTGGATTCAGACAAACTTAATTGCCCTGGGAAAAATTCCTGCCCTGGTTACCCAGGAATCTTTTTTATATAAGGATGCAAAAAATGCTTATGCCTGTTCGCCGACTGTAATTCTTTCTTTTGGTGACATTATTGCGGTCAGTCAGAATGAAATTGTGGGGCACCAGGGAAATGTGTTTTATGAAGCTTCTTTAAGGAAAGAAAATAATTTTTATGAAAATGTTTATGTGGAAAATATTTTTACGACAGAAAAAGAAGCTTTTTCTTTGATGCAGATTTGTAAAAATCTTGACACTTTTACTGATAAACTTTTTGTTGACGAAGCTATTTTGATT
>CAVJHV010000017.1:0-31773 GCA_963649315.1 Treponemataceae bacterium
GCGCTTTTACCAAACAAATCGAAAAAGAAGTGAAAGCTAGTAGCGGTGACCAGAACTGGAGGAAGGGCCTTATGACTTTTGAAATGATACTGCAAGAAAAAAAAGAGACGAAGCCTTTGAACGGGGTTTTGAACGAAGAATGGAAAAAGGAATTTCACAGGAAATTGAATAAGGTCGGGAAGAAGGGACTTTCATAAAAAGTTTGGAAACTGCTGAAAAATTGCTTGCTATGAATTTGCCTGTAGAGAAAATTGCAAAAGTAACGGACTTACCTTTAGAAATGATTGAGGATTAAAAAAAACAACTATTAACTTTATGAAAAAAACTGGAAAAGACAAACCTGGCTGGCCCTATGATGAGCGACGGCTAAAAGACGGAAAAACTTGCAAAACCGTTTTGTAACGAAGAAGTTGAGCAACAATGCTGTGAAACCTGATCTGAATGTTTTTCGAAAACTGTATTTCAATTTGAAAACAGACCTAGCCGGCCGTGAAAGCCCGTAGTCACCCGCGGCCGCGACGCGGGTGATGAGCGTTAGCGAAGGCTGGAAGGGCCGTTAAACAAAAGGCGGGATGCTTCAAAAAAGAAAAAAATCAACACGTGTCACTTTACAGGGTAAAAAATGAGTGGTAATATCGGATGTGATACTAACTTCAGGAGCTAAAAATGAATTCACTTACAGGCACAAATTATAATCCGCAGGAACTTCTTGAGGATTTTGTAAAACTTTATGGCAGAAATGAAAATGCGATTAATCTTTTTTCTTCACCGGCAAGAATTAATATTATTGGCGAACACATTGATTACAATGGCGGAAAGGTTTTTCCTGCTGCAATAAACCGCTACCTTTACCTGGCAATCCGGAAAAGAAATGATTCTAAAATTTTTTATAATGATCTTCAATTCCCGGGTCGTTTTGAATTTGATGTAAATGATAATTTTGTTTATGACAAAAAAAATGACTACGCCAATTATTTAAATGGCATTCTTTCGCAAATGAAAGCGGCTGGCTACAAATTTGACTGCGGTTTTGAAATTCTTATGGCTTCAAATATTCCGGCTGGCGGTGGCATTTCTTCTTCGTCTGCTTTGGAATGCGGATTTGCTTATGCTGTGAGCGAAACTTATAGTTTTAATATTGACAGAATCACAATTGCGAAACTGGGACAGATGAGTGAGCATAATTTTATGAATGTCAACTGCGGAATTATGGATCAATTCATTATTGCTAATGGTAAGAAAAATTCTGCTATTGTTTTGGATTGCGACACGTTGGAATATGAATATGCTCCTCTGGATTTGGGGGACTACCGCTTTGTTGTAATGAATACAAATAAGGTAAGGCGGCTGGCTGATTCAAAATATAATGAAAGAAGAAGTGAATGCGAAAGTGCTTTAAAGATTTTGCAGGATGCGGGAGTTAAAATAAATGCTCTTTGCCAGATGACTCCTTGTGAATGGGAAGAAAATAAGGATTTTATAAAAGCAGAAAATCTTTTAAAAAGGGCAAGACACTGTATTTTTGAAAATCATCGGGTTTTGAATGCAGTGGAGGCTTTAAAGGCCGGCGACCTTGTAAGGCTGGGAAAGCTTTTGAATGAAAGTCACGCTTCACTTAAGGATGATTACCAGGTGACCGGCTTGGAGCTGGATACTTTGGCGGAATGTTCCCAAAAGCAGGAAGGCTGTCTGGGGGCTAGGATGACTGGAGCCGGCTTTGGCGGTTGCGCGATTGCACTGGTTCACAAGGATTGCATTGAATCTTTTGTAGAAAATGTACAAAAGGAATATACGGAAAGGGTCGGTTATGCGGCTGGATTTTTTGCCTGCGAAAGCGGTGTCGGGGTTTGCAGGGTGGAAATGTAAGAAAGGGTGCGCTTTACGAATGCAGTGGCTGTTTACAAAAGATGTGCTGCTTTCCTATAGAAACATCACTTTCGTAAACAGCACCGCTTTCGCAAAGAAACATCCCTTTCCTAAACAGCCCAAAATCACCTTAAGGCATCCACATTCGCGCTGCCGGCTTTTACGAAAGGCAAAACATTTTCTTTCATGGAAATCTTTACCCTTAGAAGGTGGGGACCAGGGGCAAAAGCTTTTGTGTACCATTCCTGATCATCTTCCAGATCCAGACCGTCAATGTCAAAAGCCTGGGCCAGTTTTACAAAGTCAGGAACTTTTTCAAATTCGCTTGCAGAATAATTTGAATCAAAAAGATATTCCTGCTGCTGGTGAACCATTCCCAGACTGCCGTTTTGAAAAACAATTACAGTTACGTTAAGGGCCAGTTCACTCAAAGTAATCAATTCCTGAACATTCATCAAAATGGAACCGTCACCTGAAAGACAAATGACTCTCTTTTTAGGATTTGCAAGAGCGGCGCCAATAGCTGCTGGCAGACCAAAACCCATTGTTCCCAAAGAACCGCTTGTCAAAAACTGTCTGGCATATTTTACAGGAAAATACTGTGCTGCCCACATCTGATGCTGCCCAACGTCTGTAGTAACAATAATATCACTTTCCTTCAGACCGCACTTTTTTGCAAAAAGCGGCAGTGATTTTATAAAACTTCTTGGGTTAACAGAAGAGGCTTCCACATCCGGGGACCGCCCTGTCATAACGCTTTCATTTTCTTCATAAAGTGCTTTTAAAGAATCCAGCCATTCCTTTCTTGCCTGAATAAAATCTTTTGCCTGCAAAAAATTCTTTTGGGAAATTTCATAAGCCTCTGTCAAAAGAGGCAAAACATCCTGAACTTTTCCAACAAGAGAAACCTGGGCAGGAAGAATTTTATTTATTTCAGCCGCATCAATATCAATGTGAATGATTTTTGCATTAGGGCAGAATTCACTTATTAAACCGGTTGCCCTGTCATCAAAGCGGACACCCAAAGCAAAAACAAGTTCTGCATCATACATAGCCTTGTTGGCAGTAAAGGAACCATGCATTCCCAGCATGCCAAAATTGTATTCATAATCTTTGCTGACAGAACCAATTCCCATTAAGCTGGTAACAAGAGCCGCAGGATAAACTTTCAGAAAATTTTTTATTGCATCAAAAGCCAGTGGATTATTGCAACCGCCACCCGTAAACAAAAGAGTTTTTTTAGAAATCAAAAGTAACTCAATCATTTTTTTCAGCAGCGCTTTATACTCATCTTTTGGAGTAAGAAATTTTGCAGTCAAAGGAGGCAGATGATTTTTCAGCGATTCATTTTTTGAAGGCCAGTCATCAAATTCAATTACAGAAGTTTGAACATCGCGGGGAATGTCCAGCAAAACAGGCCCTGGTCTTCCACTGGCAGCAATTTTAAAAGCCAGAGGAATTGCCGTAAAAAGTTCATGGGCATCTTTTATCATCATCGAATGTTTTGTAATTGGAAAGGAAAGACCAAAAGTATCCGCTTCCTGAAAAGCGTCTGTTCCAATCAAAGAAGTATTTACCTGACCCGTAATAGCAACAATCGGAATTGAATCCGAGCGGGCATCTGCAATTGCCGTCAAAAGATTCATTGCCCCTGGACCAGAAGTTGCCATGCAGACAGCAACATTTCCACTGGAGCGAGTCATACCCTGGGCAATAAAACCCGCCGCCTGTTCCTGACGCACAAGCACATGCTTTATAGAACTTTTATTTAATTCATCATAGAGGGGCAAAATAGAACCGCCCGGAATGCCAGAAACCAGCTGCACTCCTTCATCCTGCAAAAGTTTAATAATAATCTGCGAACCACTAGCTTTAATCATAAAAAATATTTTACACTCCCCGACCTTTTTTAACAAGGCAGTTTTCTTCTTTTTTCTTTATGAAGCATACCGCCTTTTGTTAAACGGCCCTTGCAGGGTTCCGCTTCGCTCCAGTGCCACTATGTGGCACCAAGCCCTTTCACGGCCGGCTAAGTTTCTTTTGAAAAGAAAAAAAAAATTCGTAAAAAGTAATTGAAATTACTTCAAACGGTGCAAGTGTTTACGAAAGGATTGCCGCTTTCCAAAAACAGCATAGCCGGCCCTGAAAGCCCAGAGTCACCCACATCGAAAGATGTGGGTGATGAGCGCCAGCGAAGGCTGCAAGGGCCGTAAAAGGAAAGACGGTATGCTTCCCCTAAAAAAAAATAAAACAAAAAAGTCCCTCCGCGGGGGAAGGACTTTGAGGTGGGAAAAATCAGGCCCAGAGCAGCCAGAGAACCAGGGCTGAAACGCCGGTAGTGATGAAGGTGAACGGGACACCGATTTTCAGCCAGCCGGAGAATTTTATAGGGTAGCCTTCTTTTTTAAGGATGCCCATTGAAACTACGTTTGCGCTGGCGCCGTATGGGGTTAAGTTGCCTCCTAAGCAGCTGCCGATTAGGAGGGCAAACATAAAGAGGCTGCGGTTGACGCCCATTGTCAAGGCCATTGAATCTGCGACTGGCAGCATGGCGATTATGTATGGCACGTTGTCTATGAAGCCTGAAATGATAATGGAAACAAAAAGGATGATTACGAAGCCTAAAAGTTCACTGCCATTTGTAAGGCCAGCCAGGAAGTGGGCAAAGTCTTCCAAAAGACCGACTGCCTGTATTGCGGCGATGACAATAAAAATGCCTATCAGGAAAAATATTGTTTCCCAGTCTAATTCTTTTATAAGGTCCCACGTTTCTTTTTTGGATTTCTTTTGATTTACCAGATACCAGATGATTCCGCAGATGCCTAAGAAGAGGACATAACCGCCGCTCAGGAAATTGATTTCTACCGGGATGAATGAAATGCCTGCTAAACCAAAAATCATTAAAAGCAAAAGGATGAATGGAAAGTAGGAAACGACAGGAGTTTTTTCTGCCTGAATTTTATTTTTGTTGTTTTTGGCAAAGAAAAAGTAAAAGAAAATACAGCCTGCTATAAGTCCGCTTTGTACAATGAAGAATACTGAAAGGCGGCCTTCGTGAATGAAAAAGTCGTTAAAGTTGTATCCGGCGTAACTTGCAAAAATCATTGACGGCGGGTCACCTACCAAAGTGGCTGTTCCTTCCAGGTTGGACATTACTGCAAGTCCTATCATAAAAAGGGTCGGGTTGCATTTGATTTTTTTGCAGAGGGCAAGGGCGATTGGGGCCATTACCAGAACAGTTGCAACGTTTTCTACAAAGATTGAAATAATTCCTGTCATGCAAAGGATTAAAACCATTGCCAATCCTGTGCCGGGGCTGACTTCTATGATTCTGTCTGCTATTCTTGCAGGAACTTTTGAATAAATAAAAAGTGAAGCGATTATCATGCTGCCCAGGTAAATGAGTAAAACGTTCCAGTTGACTGCCTGGGTGAATGCGTATACGGGAGAAGCCAGGGCACCTTCCATGCCTTCAACTTTGAAAATGGCACCTGGAAAAATCATTCCTAAAATCAAAACTACTAAAGCGGCCAGTGAAGAAAACCAGACTTTTTTGTTTTGGAAAAGGATGATAAAAAGATACATGACAACTGCCAAGCCTAAAATAATCCAGCGGATGTTGTTTTGAAAAAACATAAGTTCTCCTAAAAAGGGCAAAATATTCTCTTAGAGAAAGTCATTCAGGTGTCTTTAAAAAAATTGCAGTTTTTTAAAGACACCTTTTGGTGATTTCATATTAGTGACAGTAGAAAAAAAAGTCTATGAAAAGTGAAGGTAATTTTTTTAAGAAAAATATCTGGCGGTCAGGGCGTCTGACAGGGCCTGGGCCTTGCGGAATGTCTGGAAAATGACTGGCAAAACCAGTGATAAAAGCAATGTGATTTTTTTAAAGCCACGGGCTTTGGAAAATGCTCCGCGGACAATTTGCGTTTTTATAATAGAAGACATTTCTTCTAAAAGGAGAGGAACAAAGCGGAAAATAATTCCTACGACTAAAACAAAATAGTGGACTGGAATTTTTATGACAGCCAGGGGTTTTAAAAAGTCTGACAGACCGTCTAAAATTTCGCGTTCGCTGCTTGTGAAAATGTATGTTCCGATTGTGAAAATAATTGCAAATGCACGGATAAATGTTTTTGCTAAAATTTCAAGTTTGTATGTAGAAATAGAAAACCACTTCCATTCATATAAAATTTTTCCTCCACTAGACGGGAAAAATACAAATTCAAAAATCATAAAAATTAAAATCCATGGCAAAAGATTTTTTATCGCGGTCAAAGGCTTTTTTAATGGATAGCGGGAAAGGATTGCATACAAAAGTGTAAGTCCAAAAAGACATGCGCATGCTGGCAAAGTCTGCAGGGTAAGGGATGAAATAAAAAGCGCAAGAAACAAAATGAATTTAAAAAGGGCCGGCAGTTTTGAAACAGGGCTTTGCGGAATTTTGTGGGGCGCCATGAATGCAGAAGATGTAGTCCGTATGCTTTTGAGAATTTTAGCGTTGGGAATGAAAGAAAGCTGGTGTAAGAGAGAGGCGGTGGTTTGTGAAGCGGTGTTTGTTTCGTAAACCGGGGCGCTGTTCTGTAAACCAGCACCTCTTTCGTAAACAGCCGCGCTGTTCTGTAAACCAGCATTTCTTTCGTAACCAGCCGCGCTGTTCTGTAAACCAGCACTTGTTTCGTAACCAGCCGCGCTGTTCTGCAAACCAGCACTTGTTTCGTAACCAGCCCCTCTCTTCTCCAAATCGCCACAGCTTTCGTAACCAGCCCCACCATCCTCAAAACAACCATCCCTTTCGTAACCACTCCCCAAATCCTCCCAGCGGAGCCAGAAATCCGCAAGTTTTGCCTCTTCCATGCGGTGGGTACTGAAAAGAATAGTTTTTCCCTGGTCGGCAAGCAGCCTTAAAGTTTGCAAAATCTTTTTTCTGGAAGCAGGATCCAGGGCGCTTGTGGGTTCGTCAAAAATCATTATGTCACGGTTAAGGGCAATCAGGCCGGCAATAGAAAGTTTTCTTTTTTCGCCGCCACTTAAAGCAAAAGTCTGGCGGTCCTTAAAAGAATCAAAATCCAGCCCCGCAAGATTCATTGAATCCCTTACAATTTTAACCAGAGCCTTTCCTTCAAAACCTTCATTTCTTGCCCCGAAAGCAACATCATCCGCAGCAAGTTTTTCAAACAAAGCCGCTTCACTTTCCTGCAAAGACAAAGCCGGCCGGCAGGCAGCCATCACATTTCCTTCATCCAGTTCCAGCAATCCTACCAGACATTCAAACAAGGTACTCTTTCCGCAGCCAGAAGGTCCGGTCAAAGCCGTCAAAGACCCCTTCTTTAATGAAAAAGAAATATTTTTAAAAACAGGCCTGTCCGGGTAAGAAAAAGAAATATTTTTTACTTCAAGAACATTTGGTGATCTCTCAAAAGATTTTTCCTTTTTAAAAAAATTCTGGTCACAAAAAAGGCTCTTCCTGATTTCTTCATTATTTTTAAAATCAGCAGAAGAACCGTCAAAAACCACAGACCCCTTTTCCAAAACAAGAACACGCTTTGCACAAAGAGCTTCGCTTTCATCGTGAGTCACGTGAACAATAGCGTGTCCCCTAAGATTCCACTGGTTTACAAATTGAATGATTTCTTCACGGGCAGCCGGATCCAGCATTGCAGTCACTTCATCCAAAATCAGCAGGTCCGGAAAAAGAGCCAGAATGCCGCTAAAAGCCAGGCGCTGACTCTGGCCCAGAGAAAGTTCAAAAGTCCGGGAAGCAGCCCTGTCCGAAAGACCAATCACACTCAAACATTCAATCGTGCGCAGTTCAATTTCACTTTTTGGCAGACGCAAATTCTGGGGCCCAAAAGCCGTATCGCGTTCAACAATTCCCGCGACAATCTGCTCCTTTGGATTTTGAAAAACGATGCCCGGCAAAATATCGCGATCCATTTTTACGCTACCCGAATCCGGTTTAAAAAAACCTGCCATCATCCGCGCCAAAGTACTCTTGCCCGAACCGTTGGCCCCCAAAAGCGCAATGTAGTCACCCGCTTCCACAGATAAATTTATTTTGTTAAGGGCAGCATTTTTTGCCTGAGGATAAGAATAAGAAGCGTCTTTTATCTGCAAAAGTGACATGGCCACAGTTTACAAATTTTTTTTCAATTTCTCAACATAAGGGCATTCTATTTTTTTGAAGCATACCGACTTTTGTTTAACGGTCCTTTCGTGGCTCGGCTATTCGCCTCGGTGCTTTGCACTTTGCCTTCGGCAAACCACTACAGTACCGGCTATGTTTCTTTTGGAAAGAAATAGAATTTTCGTAAAGCAGCAGCCTTTCCAAAATCAAGGCAGACAAAAATCAATTCTTGTAAGCCACCCTTTTTTCTGCTATATTTTAGCCGCTATGGTAATTTCTTCTATTGATTTAAAAGACGGACATGTTGTCCAGCTAAAAAACGGAAAAGATCTTGTCCTTGAACGTGATGACGCAGATGCTTTAATAAAAGAATTTGACCGCTATGGTGAAGTTGCAATCATCGACTTAGACGCAGCACTTGGAAATTTAAACGAAAAAGGTTCCACTAAAAATACCGAACTTTTAAAATCCCTTTTAAGAAAAGGCAATGTCAGAGTTGGTGGCGGCATCCGTGACGTAAAAAAAGCCCGCGAATTAATTTCACTTGGGGCAGAAAAAGTTATTATCGGGTCAGCAGCGTGGAACTCAAAAAGAGAAAACGAAAATGACCCCATCTTGAACGAAAGTTTTTTAAATGAACTTTGCCAGGCAATCGGCAGGCAAAGAATAATCATTTCTGTGGATGCCATTCACGGAAACATTGCAGTAAAAGGCTGGACAGAAACTTCCGGCATTCCTTTAGTCAAAGGAGCAAAAGAAGCAGAAAAATATTGCAGCGAACTTTTATTCACTTGTGTAGAAAAAGAAGGCTGCATGCAGGGCACAGACATGGCCCTTGTAGAAGAATTGCGGTCTGCCGTAAAATGCCGCCTTGTTGTGGCAGGAGGAGTTTCTTCTGTTCAGGAAATTGCCAGTCTGGAAAAAATGGGCTGCGATGTTCAACTGGGCATGGCCCTTTACACAGGAAAAGTTTCCCTCAAAGACGCATTCATTTCCTGCCTGAATTTTGAAAAGACAGACGGCATGATTCCAGTCATTGCCCAAAGCAGTCACGGTCAGGTTATGATGATGGGTTATGCAAACAAAGAAGCCTTTGAAAAAACCTTCCAGACTTCAAAACTGACATTCTTCAGCCGCACAAGAAAGGCCCTCTGGACAAAGGGCGAAACTTCAGGCCACTTTCTTACAGTTACCAAAATGAGGGTTGACTGCGACAGAGACACCGTTCTGGCAACAGTAATCCCAAATGGAGGAGCCTGTCACACCGGCAGCTGGACATGCTTCGGCCAGGAAGCAGATGAAGCTTCCAGTCTTGAACGCCTCTATGACACAATCACTGAACGCTTTGCAAATCCAAAACCTGGTTCTTACACAGCCACATTAAATGACAAGCGGGTACGTGAAAAAATCATGGAAGAAGCCGAGGAACTTACAGATGATGCAGAAAAAAAAGAAGACTTCATCTGGGAAGCCGCAGACCTTTTGTATTTTGTAAGCGTTTTACTTTACAAAGAAGGCGTTACATGGCAGGACGTTTATGACGAACTTGACAAGAGGCACAAGGCAAAATAAAAGAATCAAATAAAAAAAATCCCGACCACTGATTTTTTCAGTTTCCGGGATTTTTATTTTTTTAAATGCCCTCAGGCCCCCTTAAACTTTAAAGAGGTCAATTTCACCACCAATCTGCTTTATTGACTCTTCCATCTGGACAGACATTTCGCCCAAAGCCTTACCGGCAGCGCTAATCAAATTGATATTTTCATTCATCTCACGAACACCGGCATTAATAGTGTCGCTGGACTCTTTAAGATTTACTGCTTCGTCGTTAATTTGCTTTGCACCAACAAGCATTTCACCAGAAGCACTTCTTACCTGCGCCGTACTTTCACTTACCAGTTGCAGCGATTCAAGCACCTGCTTGGAACCAGCCGTCTGCTCTTCCATAGCGGCAGTAATCTGTCTGACCAGATCGTCAGTTGCCTTAATGCTGGTAGAAACTTCATCAAAGGCTTCACTTGAATCGTTTGAAGAAAGGACAACTGTTTCTATAGAAGTCAAAATCTTTTCCAGCTGCTTACCAATTGTGTCAGACTGCTCAGAAGATGTTTCTGAAAGTTTGCGGATTTCGTCAGCAACAACAGAAAAGCCCTTACCTGCTTCACCAGCGTGGGCTGCTTCAATAGCCGCATTCATAGCCAGAAGGTTTGTCTGTTCTGCAATTGCACTGATGGCAGTATTTGCTTCCATAAGCATTGCAGATTCATTTTTGATTTCATCAATCTGTTCTTTTACAATCAACTGCTTTTCGGCACCGGCAGCAGAACTTTCCAAAAGAGATTTAAATTCCGTCGCCATTTTTTCTACAGTGATATTGATTGCATTGATGTTTCCAATCATTTCTTCAACTGCACTGGAAGCGTTTGAAACTCCATCATACTGACTTTCCACAAGGTGTTCCAAAGACTGAATGTTAGAATTAATTTCAACCACCGCAGAAACGGCCTGGTCAATTGAATCAGTTTCAAGGGCCAGCTGATTTTTTACGTTTTCTACATTAGACAAAATATTGTTGATGGCTTTTTGGTTTTCATTAATGCTTTCTGACAGCCCCTGGTCCACTTCTGTAAGTGAATTTTTCGATTCCTTAATTTGACTGATAATATCCTGCAGCTTGCCAATAAATTTATTAAAGAAAATAGCCACATTTCCAATTTCGTTGTGAGTTTTAATTTCAAGGCGGCGGGTAAGATCCGCATTGCCGGAAGCAATTCCTTCTATTGAAGAAGTAACAACGTGCAAAGGTTTAAGCGTTGCCCTGAAGACAAGGACCAGCATGGCAAGCAAAACAATTCCAATTCCCAAAACAAAAATAATCAAAAAATTCTGCAGTTTTTTTGAAAACTGATTTACCTGAGAACCAGGAATGCTTACCGCAATAGACCAGTCACTTCCAGGAACATTGTCATACAAAACAAGTTCCTTGCGCTTTTCACCATAGAAACTGTTAATTTCTCCATAAGAAGCTTTGCCGTCTTTTATATTTTTTACAGTCTGGGCAATATCCTCATGACCTTCCACAGAGCCGTCCAAGAAATTTTTAAAAATATATTCTTTGATTGGATGGTAAATAGCATTACCCTGGGAATCAAAAAGAACTACATAGCCCTTTTGCCCCAGTTTAAATTCTGACAGGCGGCTGACAACGTAATCAATTGTTTTAATTCCAACAAAAAGTCCCACTTTCTGACCGGCAGAATTGTATGCTGCTTTTGCAAACATAACAGATGTCAGCCCTGTAGCTTTTGCGACTGTAGGATCAGTAATAACTAAATCCTTACCGCCGGACATAATTTCTTTAAAGTAAGCGCGGTCGCTGTGATTGCCCCTTTCGCCAGAGTCATAATAAGAATTTCCATCCTTATCGATAAAAAGAACGTAATTTAATTCCGGCGACCTCTTTGCAACTGTTGTAGCAAGCCATGCGCCAATTTCACCTGCAGAAGCTCCATTCCATACGACATCAGACCGGGTATAAAAATCCATAAGGTTTACGGAAGATTCCAGCCACTGACCAACATTTGAAGCGTAAGACGAAGCAATTATTGAAGCATCTTCTATGTAATTTTCTTTTGTATGCACTTTTACCTGGTGAATTGATATGGTAAGCAAAATGGCAAAAAGAAGTACAAAGGCAGGACCGATGATGCTTACAAGTCTTACAATAACACTTGTTTTTTTTGCTTTTATTTCGTCATTATTTTCCATCATATACTCCTTAAAAAAATCCGCAAGAGCGAATCTTTTTCTTTTTGGGGAACTCTAAAAACTGCAATTTCCAGAGATGCCCTGTTTTCAATTAAAATTCGATTATAGCACATACTTAACCATATTGCAAAATAATGCTATATTTTTTTTGCAATGCCCTTTTTTGAGCAGGCTGAACATTAGAATTTGTTCACAAATTTCAAAGTCTATGGGGATTTTTAAAATGATTAAAATTCAAAACTCCAGTCAATTGGAAGAAAGCTTTTTTGAAGGCAGAAACTTTGCAGATTCACTTGATACTGTCCGCGATGTCTTAAAAAACGTAAAAGCAAAAAAAGATCAGGCACTTCATTTTTATTCAAGCCAGTTTGATTCTTCTTCTCCGGCCACTTTTGAAATTCCTATGGAAGAATTAAAAGCTGCTGCAGAAAAAATGCAGACTGAAAATCCTGACCTTTACAATTCTTTAAAATATTCCCACGACCTGGCTTTAAAATTTGCCCTTAAGCAAAAAGAATCTTTTGATGATTTTGAAATTCAACTGGAAGACGGCCTTTACACCGGTCAAAAAAATATTCCTGTGGAAAGGGCTGGCGTTTATGTTCCGGCAGGCCGCTTTCCTCTTGTAAGCACCGTTATCATGACAATCACGCCGGCAGTCGCAGCAGGCTGCAAAGAAATTATCCTCTGCACTCCTCCCCGCGTTCACCCGGCTGATTTGGAAAAGGCCCAAAAAGAAGGCTGTGGCATGCCAGGAAAAGCTTTTGAAAATGGCAGGCCTTATGCTGATGAAAATATTATGGCAGCCGCTTACATTTGCGGAGTTACAAAAGCATTTGCCTGTGGTGGCAGTCAGGCTGTTGCGGCAATGGCCTTTGGGACTGAAAGCATTCCTAAAGTAGATGTGATTGTGGGACCGGGAAATAAATTTGTTGCAGAAGCAAAAAAATTAGTTTACGGCACAGTCGGAATCGATATGGTTGCAGGTCCTACGGAAGTTTTTATTATTGCGGATGAAAGTGCAAATCCTGCATGGCTGGCAGCTGACCTTTTGGCCCAGGCGGAACACGATGTTGTTGCCCAGCCGATTCTTGCAACAGACAGTGAAAAGCTGGCAAAAGCAGTTCAAGTTCAAATTGAAGACCAGCTGAACGTTCTTCCTACAGAAAAAATTGCAAGGCAAAGCATTGACGCATGCGGTAAAATCATTATCACTAAGGATTTAAAGGAAGCTGCTCAAATTGCCAACCGCAAGGCACCGGAACATCTGGAACTTGCCATGGATGAAGGTGCCAAAAGAGACGAAATCCAAAAGCTTTTGCACAATTTTGGCTCCCTTTTTATTGGTCACGGAGCAGCGGAAGTTTTTGGGGATTATGCGGCTGGATTAAACCACACCCTGCCTACTTCAGGCAGTGCCCGTTTTACAGGAGGCTTGAGTGTGAGGGTTTTCTTAAAAACAGTAACCACTTTGCGGACAAACCTTTCCAAAGAAGGAACGCAAAAGTCTGCGAAAGCAGCTGCGGTTTTGGGTGACGCAGAAGGTCTTGCAGGTCACGCCCAGGCCGCAAGATTAAGATTAAAATCAAATTAAAGGGAGCCTCTAAAAATTGCAATTTTTAGATGTCCTAAAATAAGGCGGAATAAAATGAGAATTTGTAAATTAGGCGAAGAAGTTTTGAGGGAAAAATGCCTTCCTCTTGAAGAAAGTGAAATTAATGATGACTTCAGAAAACTTTGTGAAGAAATGTTTACCACAATGATTAGTGCGAATGGAGTTGGCCTGGCTGCACCGCAAGTGGGCATTGCAAAAAGATTTTTTGTTGTCATTTCTGATGATGATGTAAAAAGAGTTTTTGTAAATCCTGAAATCATAAAGACATCTTCAGATTTAGCCCCTTACGAAGAAGGCTGTCTTTCCCTTCCTGGCGTTTATGAAGAAATAATGAGGCCTTCAAAGGTAAGCGTTTCTGCCCTGGACCAGAATGGCAGGCGCTTTACTTTAGACGCAGACGGTCTTTTGGCAAGAATTATTCAGCACGAAAATGATCACCTGGACGGCATTCTTTACATTGACCGCGGTGACCAGGATTTCAAGGAAAAGGTAACTGAACAATTCAAAAAAAGAAGTGAAAGGGCTACAAAAAAAGCCGCAGAAAAGGCTGCAAAAAAAGCAAGTCTGGAAGCAAAACTGGCTGCAAAATCTGCAAAAAAGGCCGGCAGATAAAAAGGAATATTCATCATGTTAAGAGTTATCTTTGGGGGAAGCCCGGCAGCGTCTGCAAAATGCCTTGAACTCATTTTAAAAGACAGCGCCATGTCATCTTCCATTCCAGAAGAAGAATATAAAATAGTAGGAATCCTCACAAATCCGCCGTCTGCCCAGGGCCGCCACAAGGAACTTATTGCAACTGATGTTGAACAATACGGTCGCATCTGGAACCAGGCGCGAAATGATGACATAAAAATTTTTTCTCCCCTGCACATAAAGGAAGAAGAAAGAAAGCAAATTGCAGAACTTAAACCAGACATTTTTGTCTGTTTTGCATACGGCCACATTCTAGGCCCAAAGTTTTTTTCTCTTTTCAGATTCGGAGGAATAAATTTACATCCGTCTCTTTTGCCAAAATATCGTGGCGCTACTCCTATAAACCAGGCTATTTTAAATTGCGACGAAAAGTCCGGTTACTCCGTACAAAAAATGTCTTTAGCTGTTGACGAAGGTGACATTCTTACACAAATCGAATTTGGCCTTACCGGAACGGAAACCGCAGAACAGCTTTTAAAACAGGCGGCTCTTTACGGAGGTTCGTCCATAACAAGTCTCTTGAGGCAAATTGCAAAAACGGATGTCTTACCTGAAAGTTTTCCTCAGACGGGGCAGGCAAGTTACTGCAGCCAGATTAAAAAAGAAGACGGCCTTATCAACTGGAAGGATTCCGCAAAAAAAATTGATGCTAAAATCAGGGCCTACACTCCATGGCCAGGCTGCTTTACATTTCATAATGGACTGCAGTTAAGGATTTTAAAAGCAAGTGACGCTAATAAAATTGCGGCCCAGGACAACAGCATTCCCAAAAATACAACTGCTGTTCCAGGCACTGTTCTTGACTACAACAAGCAGCGCGGCATTCTTATCCAGACAGGGGACGGCATTTTGATTGCAACTGAACTCCAGTGGCAGGCAAAAAAGGCAATGGACTACAAAAGTTTTATGAACGGTGCCAGGATTTTTTTAGGCTCGGTTCTTGGGGAATAAAATTTGTGGAATAAAGTTTGGGAAAAGGCAGAAATAAAATTTGAGCCTGGTCCCATAGATTAAAGTAAAAATAATTGATAGTATAGAAATTATGAGTAACGAAGAAATCAAAGAAAATGAACTTTCATCAAATGCAGAAAAAACTGAAGTTAAGGAAACAGAAGCTTCAGTAAAAACTGAAAAAGCAAAAAAATCAAAAAAGGAAAAGGATCCGAATAAAAAGCCTTTGTCTTTTGAAAGCCTTATTTCAAATCTAAAAGACGGGGGCGGCACCCTTCTTGCTACAATAATTGCTACTTTCGTAATTATGATTGTTGCCTGCCTTGCAGTTTTCTTTGCAAATGTCCAGGGAGCTGAACAAGTTATGGTTCCTGACGTTACAGGCAAACCTTTGACAACAGCCCTTTACGAAATGCAGCAAAAGGAACTTTACCCTCACATTACTTTGCGCTATTCAGACATGCCAGGAGAAGCAGGCACTGTTGTAAAACAGGATCCGGGTCCTGGTTCAATTGTAAAGGCTCACAGGACAATTGACATTTCTGTAAGCCGCGGCATGCAGAATCCAAGGCTGGACAATTACGTTGGAAAATCAGTTGACACTGTAAAATCCCAGCTGGAACTTGAATATTCCGGAGAACGTCCACTTTTGACTGTTGCTTCTCCAATTTTCCAGAAGAGCAGCGAACCTTTGGGAACAATCATTGCCCAGTATCCGGAAGCTGACTACTATGTTTATGAACCTGTTACAATGTATTTTGTTGTAAGTTCGGGCAACCAGGAATTGACAACACAGGCTCCTTCTTTGGTTGGAAAAACAATTGAACAGGTTCTTGGAGAAATGACATCTTACAATGTTGTCCTTGACTTTAAGGGCCACACTGCCAGTGGCGAAGAAGTGCCTGATTCTGTTACAGCTGTAAATGTTGCAGCCGGCAGCGAAGTGGCACGCTATTCAAGAATTACTGTAGAAGTAGCACTTGCCCAAAGAACAGAAGAATCTTCTTTTGTAAGCGGCATTTACGAAGCAAATCTTGCTGAATACCCATACCCGGTATCTATGCGCTTAGACGCAAGATACATTGATGGTACTGTTACAACCGTTGCTGATTTTGCCCATCCGGGAAATGCCCTTAGCATTCCATATTCTGTGGCTCCGGAAACGACCTTGGTTCTTTACGTAATGGATCAAAAGATGGGTGAACTTACTGTTCAGTAATTTGATTTTTCCTGTAAAAAAAATGGCAGCCTCTAAAAGAAAGAGACTGCCTTTTTTATTTGACTTAAAATGTCGTATTTTCACAGTTAAGTCTTTTTAAGAGCAGACAAAAATAGCCAAATGTTTTCGAAAGAAGTGTCGCTTTCCAAAAGCAACCTAGCCGGCCCTGGCGCCAGGCCGGAGGCCGTCCGAAGGACCGCGCGCAGCAAGTGGCAGAAGGGCCGTTAAACAAAAGGCGGTATGCTTCAAAAAATCCTACCTGATTTCCACAGTGGAATCGGCCTTGGCAATAAAAACGCGGGGCTTCAGCTTTGTGAAAAATCCGCATTCAATAACGCCGGTGATGGCATCAATCTGATCTTCCATCTTAGCGCTGTCGACCGGACTTTTCCACAAAAGATCAAGAATCATATTTCCGCTGTCAGTAATCACAGGGCCGGCTTTTTTTACACCTTCACGCAAAATGCAAATGGCACCAAGTTTTTCCAGTTTAGAAATTACACTCAATCTTGCTTCCGGAACAATTTCTACAGGCAGGGGAAATTTTGTTCCCAGAGTTTTTACGCTCTTTGATTCGTCAGCAACAATAACGTAGGCGTCCGAATTGTAAGCAACAATTTTTTCTTTAAGGAGTGCAGCACCGCCGCCCTTTATCAAATTATTTTCACTGTCAATTTCATCAGCCCCATCGACTGTAAGGTCCAGATGAGAATTGATTGTCTTTGCGTTAAGGGAATAAACTGGAATGCCCAAACCTTCGCAGGCAAGTGTTGTCTGAAAACTGGTCGCAACAGCTTTAATGTTTTTTAAAGTGCCGTCTGCAATTTTTTCGTGCAGGCGGTAAACTGCAGGCATTGCAGTTGAACCTGTTCCTAAACCAATTTTCATTCCGCTGAAAATTTTTCCTTCCTGAATCAAAGTGTCAATTGCTGTTACGGCAGCAAGTCTCTTTTGTTCGTCTTTTGAAATTGCCATTTTTTCCTCCACAATTTCTTTTTATTGCAAGTCTTTATCTTTATAACTTTCTTTGTAAAAGTTGTAAGGCTTTCCGGTAAAAAGTTCAAACTGCTCATAGCCCTGGTACTTCAGCATGTCAAAACCGTTGCATGTTTCGCAGCCGGCTTCACGCGCCCTTTTCATTACAGGCGTTTCCTGGGGAACATAGATAATGTCAAAAACTTTTTCCTTGCCGGTAAAATCATAAAACCAGATGGGATCATCTTTGGTTGCGAAAGGTTCCTTTGCATTCATTCCGATTGATGTTGTCTGGATGATGATTTGATTATATTTGTTCAGCATTTTTACTGCATCTGGTGAAAGGGAAGAATATTTAAAACCGTATTTGGCAGAAAGTAAACGGGCCTTTCTGACTGTGCGGTTAAAAATGCAGGCCTTTCCCTTTAGCATTTTTACGGCAGCGGCAACTGCAGCACTTGCTCCACCAGCTCCAATAATAGCGACTTTTTTTCCACGCAGATTTTTTACTCCCAGAAATTCCAGAAGCGATTTTGAAAAACCGTCAATGTCCGTGTTGTAGCATTTCCACTTTCCATCTTTTTTTACGATTGTGTTGCTGGCTCCAATCCATTGAACTTTTTCATCCTGGTCTTTAACGAATTCCAAAACTTTTTCCTTGTGGGGAATTGTAACAGACAGTCCTTCAATGCCAATGGCATTTGCAAAGGAAAAAGCATCTTCGAAATTTTCAGCAGGCAAAGGAATGTAAACCGCATTCATTTTGTTCAGCCTGTAACCTTCGTTGTGAAGGGCAGGACTTGATGTAACCAAAAGAGGCCAGCCGGTAATTCCATAAATTTTTGACTGGTCATCGATTGAAGGAAAGTGATAAACATTATTCATGACGATTGGATCTAAGTGACCAATGGCTTTTGTGTTTTCACTGTTTTCCGGAGCACTTACGAATGTAAGATAATTTTTTAGTTTGGCAGAAAGAATTCTTGAAGGCAAACCAAGGGGACCCATGGCAATAAGAATATGTTCGCTGTCCTGCAAAGATTCCGCTTCTTTAAATAAATCTTCCACATCTTTTAATGACTTTGGCATGAAAGCAATTTTTGGAATTTCAAAACCAGTACTTCTTAAGGAGTCCAGGCGTTCTGCAACATTTTTTACAGGCTCTTCCATGGAATGAACAGAGCGGATAATTTTTATTCCAAAAGCAAGAGCTGCATCTATCAAAGACTGCACGTTAAAATCTTCTTCAAAATCCACGTAGTCGAAATTTTTACTCTGGTCGCTGTCTGCAAAAGCCAGGGCGCGTGCAAAAAGAGTTGTTCTTGAAGCTTCGCCTTCCACAAACTGGCCGCCATCAATTTTTCTTCTTACAGTAAGGATGCAGGGCAGACCTGCCCTTGCAGGAAATTCTCTTACTTTGAGGCGCTCTTCCTGTTCAAGAAAATCTGCCCTTAATTCCGCAATATCAATATAACTTCTGTACTTGTCCAGGATTTTTAAATCTTCGTCAATTGTTCTTCCTGTTAATGTAAGACAAATTTTTGGTCTGTTCATAAATGCTCCTTGGCCGTCTTAAAAAATTTAATTTTTAGATGAGCCCTTATTAAAACCCTGAATGGCAGATTTTTTTTCTTTCAAAGAAGAATTAAGCCTTATGCGAGAACGCAGTTTCTTTACCCTGATTAGAGAACTCACTTGTAAATATAAGGCACCCGGCGAATTTTTTTCAGTTAAATAAAAATCACCATTGGAACTTTTTTTATTTAAACTGTCAGGATAGCCCACAATTATTCCAGGCCTGCCCCGCACTTCCACTTCAACCATGGAATTTGTAGAAATTGCACTTTCTATAACATGCATTTTTCCGCTGTAGTCAGCACCGGAAGCTTCAAGAATTTCAGTATGCAAATTTTTTGTCAAAAGTTGATTTTCATCTATTATGATTTTTCGTTCTATCCATTCCATCAAAAGACTTTCTATTTCCTTTTGAAGATTTTTATTATTTTCTTTTGAATCAGATGAAAGCCTTTTTTCTAAGGCTTTCTGCATTTTAGAAAATATTTTTTCTGCCTGGCAGAAATCAGAAACTGTTTTTTGGGAATCACAATTTTTTAAAGAAGATAAATCTTTGTCCAAAGAAGCAAAAGGTAAAAGCTGATCTTTTTTTAAAGCAGTTTTTGTTTTTCCCAAAAAGTCCAGGGAACATTTTGCAAGAGCAGCCCTTGCTTCATCTTCACTCTTAAAGTCAAGAAAATAAATTCCCTCCGCCAGCACTTCTTTTACATGGCTGCAAAAGTCTGGATTATCTTTTACAAGGGCAGCCTTTTCTTTTGACAATTTTAAAACATAACCATTGTACAAAGAAGCCGCTGTGTAAGAGTCGTACCACTCTTCAATATTCATTTTTATATTTTGAGGAATTTCAAAATAAGAATATTTTTCCAGCAGAGCAAAAAGCTCTTCTACAGACAGGCCCAAATCAAAAGCATGTTTAAGACTTTGTTTTTTTATTTCATAAACTGATGCGGTGTCAAAAGTTTTTATCTGCAAAAATTTCATCAAAGGCAAAAGTTCTTTTAAAGACAAACCTGGCAAAATGGTAATTGAAAAATCAGCATCCATGCTTAAAACTTTTTTTTCCTGTTCAGATTTTTTTTCAAAAGAATTTCTGCTTAATAATTTTTTCATGTAAGAAGAAAGAGCATAAGTTTCGTCTTCGCTTTTTTCTTTTTTAACAAGACCCTTGTTGTAAAGCAAAGCAAGCGAAATGGCATTTTCCAAAACATCCATGAAAACTGCATTCCCCCGCCCGCCTGCACCATAATAATTTATAGAAAGATTTTTTTCGCTTAAGTCCTGCAGAGTATAAATTGCGCTTGCCCTGAAAATATTTGACAATCTTGAAAAGGAAAGATTTTCATCTCTTTCATTTTGCCTCATCAAAAGTTTTTGCATTCTGGAAATTTTCGAAAGGCTGGCTCCTTCTTCCGGTAGGGAAATTAAAGTCACATAAAAAAGATTTGCTAGTTTTTCAAAATTACTTTTTGAAATTTTCATAACAGAAAAAATAGCAATGTAAATCAACTGGTCAACTTCATCAAGTTTTGCAAATTCAAAAGCCTTATCAAAATCAACACTAATAAATTTATCATCAAAATTAAAAATGCCCAAATTTAAGAAGGCCTTTGTCACTAAAGAAATAACATATTCATTTTTACTGCCATACATTTCTTCCATTTCCGAAAGGGCCTTTTTTTTGAAAGACATATCATTTTTTAAAAGGTCCTTGTGGCAGGTAACAAAAGAAATGTAGCTTGCAATAAAATCTGCCGTCAAAACAAAAGGCACTTCTTCAAAATCACAAACAGACTTTTCGTAAAGCAGCTGGTTAATTCCCAAGTAAGGTTCAAGAACATCATCCAGCATAGGATTTATGTCAAGAACTTCTTTTGCATCGTCTTTGCTTACATAAATTAAAAGCCTGTCTTCAAGGCATTCAAGATTTTCTTCAAATTCCGAAAGAGTAAATTCGCCGGTCAAAAAAGCATAAATTTCTTCAGCACTGGAATTTGGTAAAAATTTTATGGCAGACAAAATCTGAATATCTTTCTGGCTTAAGAAAGTGGCAATATTTTTTTTACATTCATCCCTGCGCAAAAAAGAAGCCAGCCGTTCAACAAGATTGGATTTATTAAAAGGACTTTCAATATCACCAAGATACATCCGCATTATTTCAAAAAAATAATCATCCGGCAAAGTACAAAAACTTTGAACCCAATTTGAAATGCGGTCTGTCTTTTCTGCCATTTAATTTTCTCCTATAACAAGTCCGCACTGGCGGCATCACAGAGATTATTATCATTCAAACAGTCAAAAGAATTTTTATTCTGGTAGCGGATAATCCTGTAGGAATAGCCCTGCTCCGCCAGAAACTTTTGTCTGTTAGCACCAAATTCTTCTTCACAGGTATCGCGGGTTATCAATGTAAAAAATCTGGACATCCTTTCTTTAGGCCGCAAAATTCTGCCCAGGCGCTGAGCCTCTTCCTGCCTGGAACCAAAAGTACCACTCACTTGAATGGCAATGGAAGCATCCGGCAAATCAATTGCAAAATTCGCAACCTTGCTCACAACAAGCACATTGATTTTTCCATTCCTGAAATCATTATAAATTTTGTCCCTTTCAGAATTTGCCACTTTGCCAGTAATAATAGGACAATTCAATTCCTTAGCAAGATTGTCCAGCTGCGAAAGATACTGGCCAATAACCAGAATTTTGTCATCCGGAAAACGACCAACCAGTTCTTTTACAATTTCATTCTTAAAAGAATTTTCACTTGCGATCCTGCATTTATTTCGGCCCCTGGAAGTTGCATACTCAATTCTGGAAGCAGGGTCTAAGTCAACCCTTACTTCAATGCATTCAGCTTTGGCAATAAATTTATTTTTTTCCAGTTCCTTCCACGGCACATCAAAACGCTTAGGCCCAACCAAAGAAAAAACATCGCCTTCACAACCATCTTCGCGAACAAGAGTAGCCGTAAGTCCCACGCGACGCACAGTCTGCAGTTCAGAAACAATTCTAAAAACAGGAGCCGGCAAAGTATGAACTTCATCATAAATCACAAGCCCCCAGTTGTTTTCCCTGAAAAGTGAAAAGTGAGGAAAAGCCGACTCCTTGTCAGGCCGCCATGTTAAAATCTGGTAAGTCGCAATCGTAACAGGAAGCACATTTTTATTTTCGCCGGTATATTCCGCAATTTGATCGCGGGTAAGATTTGTTTTATCCAGAAGTTCATCAATCCACTGGTGAACAGCAGAAATATTTGTCGTAACAATCAAAGTATTTGTTTTTAACATGCTCATAATCTGCATGCCGACAATTGTCTTCCCACTTCCGCAGGGCAGGACTATTGTACCAAAACCAGAGCCCGGCCCCATGTTACCCACCAGAGCAGCAGCCGCATCCTTTTGATATTCCCGGACAATAAAATCTTTTCCGCCCAAAGTTTTTTTTCTTAACTGGACATCCAGACTTTTTCCATTAATCAAAGGAAGATCATCTTTAACAGGATAATTTATTTTTAAAAGCTTTTGTTTAATTGAACCACGTTCAGTCAGCGGCAAAATAAAGCAATATTTTTTTTCTTCATCACTAACTTCAATTTTAAAATCCGGAAATTTATTTTCTTCAGGAGCCACTTCTTCATAGTCTGCAGCCTTCAGTAAAAGTTTTAAATCCGGAGAAAAAGAAATTTCTTTGTAAACAAATTCAGACGAAGCCAAAAGATAAAGATACTCCTCCCTAACCTTCTGTCCGTTTTTATTTTCAACAATTTTTGAAGGCGCCTGAACCAAACGCAGCTTTCCATAACGATCGCAGGTTTCTTCCACCCAGACAAGAACCGCCTCAGGCACATCGTAGCGCGAATATTCCTTTAAAACGCCAATCGCATTTTCAGCAGAAAAACCAGAACTCATCGCATTCCACAAAGAAAGCGGAGACAAACGGTAAGTATGCAAATGTTCCGGCGACCGCAAAAGTTCCGCAAAAGGAATCAGCGCATTCCGACACTCCTGGGCCCTTGGCGCGTGCACATCAAAAAGAATCGTTCTATCTGACTGAATAATCAAAGGATTTTCACTAGCTGGCATAGCGAAATATTATACACGCTAATTTTTTTTTCTTCAATTAAATTGCCCTTCCATTTACTTTTCTTTTTCTTTTGAAGCATACCGCATTTTGTTTAACGGTCCTTGCGTGGCTCGGCTATTCGCCTCGGTGCTTCGCACTTTGCCTTCGGCAAACCACTCCAGGGCCGGCTAGGTTGCTTTTGAAACCTGAAGCAGATTTTGTAAGCTGGAAAAATAAATAAAGTTTTGCTGCTTTTAAATTCGCTTAAGGGAGCCTCTAAAAATTGCATCTGGTAACAAAGCATTGAAAATGATTTTTTGCCAGATGCCCTTAAATGCACCCAGTAATTACGTTCAGTAATTACCATCAATATTCGCCTTTAAAGATTCTCACTATTCAGTTGAAAAATTTTATGATGACATCCTTTCTACAAGTGAAAGCAAAGAACATAATTTTTCACTTATAATCATAAAAGACAAAAAAAATAAATTTGGGAAATATCTTTTACAATACAATAAGCGCTGGAAATGTTATCTCTTTCCTTTTTTTAAAGACTATGCAAAATGGTGACAAGGATTCTATAAAAGATTTTTTACAATATGACTTAAAATTGAATAAATACGACATAGGATCAACAAAAGAAGAAGATTTTACAAAAGTATCAATTTCTGCCAATTTAACAAAAATTTATCATCACACATTCTACCCGGTAGAAATTGACACACTGTCAAGTGCATTAAATACGGATAAAAAAAATTATTATCAATGGTAAAAAAATCAAGTGGGTTTCCATTGAAGAAATGAAAGCTGATGAAAACATTTACGGAAAAAACAAAGAAAATATAATATACGTTGAAGAAAACTTTTAACAAAAAAAGAAAAGGCAAGTAACTCCATAGCATCCGCCATTACTTTTCTACCAGGCACGGCTAGATCAGGAAACCTTTTCTTTTACCAAATTATAATTCACATGAAAAAAAAATCAAATCACTTTTGACCTGTTCTCTAAACATTTCAAAACATTCTGAAAACTAATCTGTAATGGAAAATTCTGTCAGTTTTCCCAAAGTGTTTAATTTTTCTATCAGGGATCCAAAATCATCTTCCGGAGGAGCCTTTACGGAATAGTGCAAAATAGTCTGGTGGGCTATCATCACGCGGCTTACATTTAAATCGGCAACGCGAAAGCCTGAATCCTGAATGGCTTTTTTTACTTTAACCATATCAATTTTATCATCCTCAAAGACCAAGTGCAAAGTTTTACTGCGGCTGGCAGGGAAAAGTTTATACTCAACTTTTTCCAGCAAAATCAAAAGAAGGACTACGCAAAAAAGAACCACTGCAGACGGAATGTAAAGACCGCCGCCAATGCAAAGGCCCAAAGCTGCTGCGGTCCATATAATTGCTGCAGAAGTCAGACCCTTTATGTTCAGCCCCTGCCTCATGATTGCACCGCCACCCAAAAAACCAATACCGCTTATGGCACCAGCTGCAATTCTTGTAGGATCGCCTGAAATAAATTGACCGTCAGTATTCGTGTAACCAGAAATGTAACTTGAAAGAATACAAAGCATTGTTGAAGAAACACTTATCAAAATCAATGTCCTGATTCCAACCGTCTGATTTCTGCTTTTGCGTTCAATTCCTAAAATCAAACCGCAAAAAATGCTGGCAGCAATTTTTATCATACAGTCAGCCAAAAAAGTTTTATCCATAAAAAAACTTGTCACTTACAGCTTCCTCAAATCAAAGTAAAGGGCAGGTCCCAGAGTTGATTTTTTAAGGACCCCCTGAAAAATCAACTTACCGCCTGCGTCCAAAAAGACCGCCTCTTGCAGGTTTTGCAGCAACTGAACTTTTTGAAATTCTTGCTCCCGGCCTTAACCACTGAACACTCTTTTTTGCTCCAGATTTTAACGAAGGGGAAAGAGAATCATTGTATTCTCCAATCCACTGGCCCACAGCTTTTTCAGAAACAGCATCTTCTGCGTCAACTTTTACAAGCACAATATTTACGTAATCCATTTCGCTGTAAAGGGCCGCAATATTTTCCGCAAAGGCTTCAAAAGAAGAAGCTGCCGCTGCCACAACCGGGGAAGCAAAAACATTCATTCCGTTTTTTAAAGAAGGATTTCTATTTAAATCTGCACATGTGTAGGAATTCTTCAAAAGAAAAACAAGAGATGCTGGATTTTCTGCAGTATGTTTTTTTTCAAAACGTTCCAGCAGTGTCATTGTCAAATACTGGTAGCACAAAACCATTGAATCTGAAGTGCGAAGACATTCCTCTGAATTCAAAAGGCCTGCATTTTTTGAATACTCATCTTCATCAAAATAAAGAAGGGCTTCATCTAATTCTTCTAGAGAAGATTCTGCTTCCAGAACAAATGTTCTTGCCGAAACAGGAGAAGCCCTGTTCCATTCAACTCCAGCAATCGAAGAACTTGAATTCACATCATCTGCAGCAGAGTCACTGTCATTACTGCCACATGAAAGGGCAACACGACGGTCACTTACTTCTAAACCTTCAGCTACTTTTATTCCGCCCGGCATATCTTTTCCGGCTACTAAAATTGTCTTACTCATAAACAAAATTATACAATAATACTTAGACTTTGCAAACTAACTTGAAAGCGCTATAATTTTATTTATGAGACTTTGGGTAAAATATTTAATCGGCATAATTGTAGGAATCGTAGCAGCTTTTTTAATTCCGGCAGACGGACTTCAGACACAATCAAATTTAAATTTTATAGTTGATCTTGTTATCCGCTTTGCCCGCTATTCAATAGTTCCGCTTGTATTTTTTTCAGCAATCATTTCAACATACAAATTGAATGAAGAAAAACAGCTTTTAAAAACAAGCGCCTGGACCATCGGAACAATAGTTGTTACTTCACTGATTTTAGTTGTCATTGGCATTCTTTCAGCAGTTTTAATTTACCTGCCCCGCATTCCAATCACAATTGAAAAAGTCAGCGAAACACCTCAACTCAGCATAAAAGAAATTCTTCAATCCATTTTCCCTTACAACGGAGTGCAGACCCTTCTTGACGCAACATACATTTTACCGGCTTTAGTTTTTGCAGGTCTTGCAGGTTACGGAGCTTTTTGTGAAAAAAAATATTCTTCAACAACAATCGCCGTTGTAGATTCAGTCAGCCGTGTCTGCTTCAGGGTAATGTCTTTTATAACAGAACTTCTTTCCGTAGGAATGATTGCCATCATGTTCAAATGGACTGTGGACTTTATCCGCCTGGCAAAACTTTCCGTTTACAACCCGCTCTTCCTTCTTTTTACGGCAGACTTTTTAATCGTAACACTTGTTATTTATCCGGTGCTTGTCCGCATAATCTGCCACGACAGGCATCCCTTCAGAATTCTTTACGGAGGCATTTGTTCCGTTATCATGGCATTTTTGTCAGGTGACACAAACGCGACTCTTGCATTAAACATCCGTCTGGGAAAAGAAAACCTGGGCATCCGCAGAAGAACAAACGCTTACGTTCAACCAATGTTTTCTATTTTTGCCCGCGGTGGAGCAGCCCTTGTTGAATCAATCAGCTTCATTTTGATTTTGCGCTCATACTCCAGTTTGAACATAACATTCCAGTCAGTCCTATGGATTGCAGCAATGTCATTTTTGCTTTCATTCGTACTGGGCAACATTCCACAGGGGGGACCGTTCTTTGCAATCACTGTAATGTTTACACTTTACGGCGGCGGTTTTGATGCAGGCTATCTTCTTTTAAAAGACGCCGCTCCTTTAATTTGCTCTTTCGCAGCCGCAATCGATGCAGTCACAGCCCTCTTTGGTTCATACATAGTCGCTTACAAAACAAAAACTCTTGAAGTTAAAAAGATTTCGCGTTTTGTATGATTTTAGAATTTTGTGGAATCCAAAAAAGTTTTTTCTTCAGAAGATTTTTTTGTCACAAAAACTTTCACTTTCGATCTGCCTTAAAAAAATCCAGTTTTTAAAGGCAGTTTTTAAGTGGCGGCACTTTTACAAAAGCGCATTTTCAAAAGCAATTTTTTTTTAGGGAACCTCTAAAAATTGCAATTTTTAGAGGCAACTATGGAAATGAGACATTTTAAGTCTTTGTATTTCAAAGACTTAAAATTCGAAGGCATCTGGTAAAAAAGCATTGAAAGTGATTTTTTTACCAGATGCCCTTAAGGCTTACATTTATGATCAGAGTAACCATTTACAACGAAAACATTCACGAAGAAACTTACGAAGGAATCAGAAAAATCTACCCGGAAGGCATACACGGCTGCATAAAAAATTTTTTATCCCAGGATCCAAATTTAAAAATCACCACCGCAACTTTTAAGCAGGCAGAACACGGTCTTTCAGAAGAAGTTTTAAAAAATACAGACGTACTGATTTACTGGTCACACGCAAAGCAAAATGAATTCAGTGACAGCGTATCCTTAAGAATTCAAAAACACGTTTTGATGGGCATGGGCTTTATCCCCCTGCATTCAGCCCACTTTTCAAAACCAGTAAAACTGCTTTTGGGCACCAGCATGACTTTACGGTGGAAGCACGGACAAAAAGAACTTCTCTGGGCCACATGTCCTTCCCACCCAATCGCCCGTGGAATCACCTTTCCACTGGAACTGGAAAAAGAAGAAATGTACGGAGAATATTTTGACATTCCCAAAGCCGATGACGTAATTTTTACCGGCTGGTTTTCTACCGGTGACGTTTTCAGAAGCGGAGTCACATTCACCCGGGGCAAGGGCCGCATTTTTTATTTTCAGCCGGGTCATGAAGAATACCCCGTGTACTACAATAAGGACATTCAAAAAATCATAAAGAATGCAGTTTACTGGACCTGCAATCCAGACCGCTCATACCAGGAACCATGCTGCACTCAAGTTTTTTAAAATCCCCTTAAGGCAAAAAAATGCAGACAAGAAAACTTTCAATTTTTTTAGACCACATTCTAGAAGCATGCGAACAGACGGGCCTTTCCCTGAACAACATCCTGGACCTTGCAAAAAACTGGGGCTACCAGGCATTTGAAATAAATTTAGATTACGCCCTTGAAAATCCCCAGACCATCACCCTTATAAAAAACAAGGGCTTGGCATTCAGCTGCATTTACAACTTTTACCAGTGGCAAAAAGACAGTGACTTTTCAAAAGCCCGCCTTCACGTAGACACAGCAGCCCGCTTAAATGCAAAAAAAATTCTTGTAGTTCCAGGATTTTTTTCCAAAGAAGAAAGCGAACTTTTTAAAAATGTCCACGACAAAAAAAAGATTTATGAATTAATGGATTCCCTGGACTGTGTAAAAAACATTACATCCATGCTTTACAAAACAGTCCTTTATGCAAAAGAAAAAAACATCACCGTCACCCTTGAAGACTTTGACAGCGAAACTTCCCCGTGCGAAAAAATTTTTCAGCTGCAATATTTTTTTGAAAGAGTGCCAGGTTTAAAGTTTACATTCGACTGTGGCAACTTCGCCTTCAGTGATGAAGACTTGCTTTTTGCCTTTGACACTTTAAAAGACCACATAGTCCACCTGCATTTAAAAGACCGTGGAAAAGAAATGGAAGTAGAAAATAAAAAATTAAAATACAACAAAGGGCTTGCATCCCTTGCGACAGGCTCAGGCTATCTGCCCATCAGCAAAATTGTTCTTGCCATGGAAAATCTTTCCTACAAAGACTTCTTCGCCATAGAACATTTTTCCGTACAAGACCAGCTGACCGCCATTCAAAACTCCGCCGCCTTTATGGAATCATTTTAGGACATCTCTAAAAAATCAATTTTTAGAGGCTCCATTTAAAAAACTGCCGCAAAAAAAATCCGCATCCAGAAAATCAATTTAAAAAAATAAAAGCCCATCAAAACGACAGGCTTTTTTTACCAGTAACATTGGCAAAAGGACTAGTCCTTCTTTTCTGCGCGGCGCTTCTTATTCAAAAGCTTGCGTTCCATTGTTGTTTTCTTCTGGTGAAGAGCAGCAGAAGGCTTTTCGTAATATTCACGCTTTTTGTATTCGCGGATAATACCTTCTTTTTCAACCATGCGCTTAAAACGTTTGATTGCCTTTTCAAGGTTTTCTGTAGCGTCAACATTGATTGTTGCCATGTAATGTCACCTCCTCGATTTCGGGGTTCCGAAGAAACGCTAAAATTATATTCCTTTCCCCAAACAATTTCAATAGCAAAACCGCTTTTTCCCAAATCTTATTTTATTTTTTATGGGCGAAAGCGCCATTTGTAACGCCCCTTGCGCACTTCGGTAACCATCAAAAGAAAAAGTCCTGCAAATGGCAGGCCTTTTCCTTTCCGCTTTTAACACAAGAAATTTTGCTTTTCAACTTTCAGAAAACAAAAGTAAAAATTCTTAAAAAAAAATTTTATACCCTTTCAGGACGCTAGTCGGATTGCAGCCGGCCCGCAGGGATTATTTTTTTTGCCTGCAAAAAAAATAACGAAGCGAAAGCGGAGCGGCGGAAAGCCGTGACTAAAAACGCCTTCTTCATATCACAAAAAAAATCAATGAATCAAAATTAATTCAACAATGAAAACTGCAAGGCAAGAGGCGGCGGCGACGGGCAAAAGGTTTGCGCCAAAGATGGCCAGTGCGGAACCAACCAGGAGTGCAGCGAGGCCTGACCAGATGCTTTGGGTGGCGTTAAGAATGGCGGGGAAAGTCATGACGGCAAGGGCAACGTATGGCACGTAAAATAAAAATGAGCGGATGAATTTATTTTTGACCGGCTTTTTAAAAATTGTGAGAGGCAAAACTCTGATTAAATACGAAACGGCAAATGCTATAAAAATATAAATCCATGTGTTTGTTTTCATTTTAAATTTCCTGTTTTAAATTTTCTGTTTTAAAAATTCTGTTTTAAATTTTTCTGTTTGAAGAATCCGCTTTTACGGCAGCAGAATTTGTTCCATCCCCTTCCTGTGATTTTTCCAGATTGTCTTTTACGGGTTTGACCACTGCCAGGACCGAAGAAATTATTACAGTCAAAATAATTGTTCGTGTTCCCTGGGCTAAATCTTTTACAAATGGAATTTTTGTAAAGGCAAAACTTAAGGCGAAACTTGCAATCACGCCGCATGCGATTACAAAATTCTTTTTTGACGGAGGAATAATTATTGCTAAAAACATTCCGTAAAGGGCAACTGAAAGTGCAGACACAATTCTTTGCGGTAAATAAGTTCCGGCCACAATGCCAAGCGATGTGCCGATTGACCAGAGGGGAACAGCTATTGCGATTGCCCCATAGTTGTATCTGGGGTCAATAAAACCGTCACGGGCAATTGTAATTCCAAAAATTTCATCAGTTACACCGTAGCCCACAAAAAGGCGGTGAATAAATTTTGTGTCAGGTGCAAAGCGCTGGCTTAAAGAACAGCTCATCAAAAAATATCTTGCATTCACAACAAGGGTGGCAAGGGCCAAAGAAAAATAATTTACTTTTTCCGCAATTTCTGAAAAGAGAACGTACTCGCCGGCAGAAGCAACATTCAAGGCAGAAGCAACAAACCCCTGCACCGCGTTAAGGCCGGCTTTTTTGGCCGCAATCCCCAGCGAAAATGCAACCGCAAAATAGCCCAACCCAATCGGCAGGCCGTCGCGCATTCCCTGTAAAAAAACATTATTCTTTTTCATAGTGATTTTAAAACCCACGCCATTCTATCAAATTATTTATTTCGTAAACAGACTTTTCCTTTTTTTATTTTGAAGCATACCGTCTTTTGTTAAACGGTCCTTGCGTGGCTCGGCTGTTCGCCTCGGTGCTTCGCACTTTGCCTGCGGCAAACCACTACAGGGCCGGCTAGTTTTCTTTTGGAAAGAGATGTTTTTTTCGTAAAGAAAGGGAAAGTGTGTGTTTTGAATTTTACAGGCATCTGTTTCGTAAACAGGCAGCGCATTTTTTTACAGGCATCTGTTTCGTAAACAGGCCAGGCAAAATTTCACATTCATCTGTTTCGTAAACAAGCCAGGTAAAATTTTACATTCACAAATTTCGTAAACAGCCCCCCACAAAAAAGTTAAAATCCGCCTTCATAAATCGACTTTACTTCCTGACTGTAAATGCCTTTTTTTTCGTAAACAATCAGAGGGGCTTCAACAGTCATTCCCTGACCGGCAGATTTTTTTGCACCAACTAAAACCATGGTGGCCGCTTTATCTTTTTCCGGAAAAACAAAGCGCAATTTTTTTACCACAAGATGACTTTTTTTCATTTCACAAAATATATCATCCAGTCGGCTGGCCCTGTGAATCATAAAAAAATCGCCGGTGGATTTTAAATGGCGGTCTGCGCATTTTATAACATCTTCTAAAGCACAGGCTGTTTCGTGGCGGGCAAGGACAAGACTTTCATTTTGATTTTTCTGGATCTGGCCTTTCATGTACGGCGGATTTACTGTAATACAGTCAAAATAATTTTTTGGAAAAAACTTTTCGCTTTCTTTTAGATCGCCCGTAAAAAAAGAAATTTTTTCTTTAAGGCCATTCAATTCAATGGAACGCTGGGCCAGAGAAGAAATTTCTTTTTGAATTTCAATTCCATAAAAATTACAGTCAGGATTTTTTGCACTCATCATCAAAGGAATAATTGCATTTCCGGAACACAAATCCAAAATGACAGCCTTCTTTTTTGGACGGGCAAAATGTGAAAGCAAAACAGAATCTATTCCGTAAGAAAACTTTTTTCTGTTTTGAATAATTTTTAAATTGCCCCAGGGAAGATTATCAATACATTCATCTTTTAAAAGTTCCATTTTTTTATTTCCGGATTTTGTTCTGGGAGCCTCTAAAAATTGCAATTTTTAGAGGCAACTATGAAAATGCGACATTTTAAGTCTTTGTATTTCAAAGACTTAAAATTCGAAGGCATCTCTAAAAAAGCATTGAAAATGATTTTTTAGAGATGCCCT
>CAVJHV010000018.1:0-29474 GCA_963649315.1 Treponemataceae bacterium
AAATAACTATGAACACAAAGGTGATGCGGGAAATTTTATTTTTATAAAACCAAAAGGTGATGCTCAAAAAATTGTAAAGAGGATGAAAGATGAAAAAAAGATTCTTATAAAATCTTATCCCGATGTTGGAAAATTTGACACTTGCCTTAGAGTAACGATTGGTGAAAAAAAATTCATGAAAATATTTATGGATGCATTGCTTGAAATTGATAAATAAAGGGGAGGTCCAAAAATGATAGGCGGAAAAACAGTTGTATATACCAGCGGAACATTCGATATGCTCCACGCAAATCACATTAAACTTTTTGAATATTGCCGTGCCCTTGGCGACATTTTAATCGTGGGCGTAAACACGGACGAACTTGTTGAAAGTTATAAGTCAACGCCGATTGTGCCTTTTGAAGAGCGCATCGAACTTGTAAAGGCTTTAAAATATCCGGACATTGTAATTCCCCAGCGTTCATTAAATCATGCTGACAAAGTCAAAAAATTGAATTTTGACATTTTTGTTGTAGGCGACGATTGGGCCGGAAAATATGACTATTTAAAGGAACAGGGCGTTGATGTTGTTTACTTTCCTTACGGTGCCGGCGTAAGTTCCACAAATTTAAAAGAAAAAATCTACGAAACTTACGAAAAAATCCGCAACAAAAGCGACAATCATTTTCCCCAGGATACAGATGTAAGTAAGTGACTTTTTTAATTTTATGACTTTCCGCCTTAGTTGTTATGGCTTTTAAAATCAACCCTTTCCGAAGATGGCAAAAATGGCAGAAAGGAGGCCCATGGAACCTGCCAGCATGATTGCACCTGCAAGCAAAACGCCCAGCATAACGGCTACGACTGTGCTGCGGAATTTCATATTTAAAAGGCTGGCGGCAAGAGTTCCTGTCCATGCACCAGTACCCGGCAAAGGAATGGCTACAAAAAGAAAAAGCGCCACAAAAATTCCTCCTCTGGTTTTTTCCTGCAGTTTTTGACCGGCACGGCTTCCTTTGTTTAAGAAAAATTTGCATATCCTGCCAATCAGTTTTTTGTCCTTCCCCCATTCCAAAAACTTTCTTGCAAAAAGAAAAATGAATGGTACCGGCAGCATGTTTCCTAAAATGCTCACGATATACGAAGGCACAACAGGCATTTGCAGTCCCAGTGAAACAGGAATAGCTCCGCGCAATTCAACTAAGGGCAGCATAGAAATAAAAAAAATCAACAGGTAGTTCTTAATCATTCCTTGAGTATACAGAATTTTTTATATAAAAAAAACCATTTGTAAAAAAATAAGTGCTTTAAAAAAATAAGAAAAATATTTAACTTTGAGCTATAATCACTTTTCAGAATGAAAGAAAGGGACTTTACCCAGGGCAGCATTGTTAAAGAACTTTTTATTTTTGCCCTGCCACTTATGCTGGGAAATATTTTACAGCAATGTTATAACATTACAGACACTCTTATAGTTGGCCGCCTTTTAGGAAAAGAAGCACTGGCGGCAGTTGGTTCCGCCTACACTTTAATGATTTTTTTAACATCAGTTCTTTTGGGCCTTTCCATGGGAAGCGGCGCCTTCATTTCTGCCGCCTTTGGTAAAAAAGATTTTGCCCAACTTAAAGAAGGCAACTTTATGTCCCTTTGCATGATTTCACTTTTTACCGCTTTCCTAACCATTTTAGTTTATGTTTTTACAGACGAAATTTTAATCTTTTTACAAATACCCCAGAAAGTGCTTTTGCCTTTAAAGTCTTACCTTTTAGTTATTTTTTCAGGCATTCCGGCAACATTCATTTACAACTATTACGCTTCTGCCCTCAGAGCCCTGGGTAACTCTTTAGCGCCACTTATTTTTTTAGCCGTGTCAGCTTTTTTAAATATAATCCTGGACATTCTTTTCGTAGCCATTTTTTCCTTTGGCATAGAAGGGGCTGCCGCTGCAACAGTAATTGCCCAATATCTTTCCGCAGGGGGCCTGGTAATTTTTACAGTAAAAAAAGCACCCCTGCTCAAGTTAAAAAAAGACTGCATGAAATTCAAAAAAGAATATTTAAAACCAATTCTTTCGCTTTCATTTTTAACATCGTTGCAACAGTCCATCATGAATTTTGGAATTTTAATGGTGCAGGGCAGGGTAAATTATTTTGGCACAGAAGTTATGGCCGCCTTTGCCGCAGCCGTAAAAGTAGACACACTGGCATATTCTCCGGTCCAGGATTTTGGAAACGCCTTTTCTACATTCGTTGCGCAAAACCACGGAGCAAAAAAAATGGATCGCATAAAAAAAGGTTTTAAAGTCAGTGTCCTTTCTGTTTTAATTTTCTGCCTAATCATAAGCGCCGCAGTTTTTATTTTTGCCCGCCCCCTCACCGCAATTTTTACAAAAGACCCGGACGTCATAAAAATCGGCATTGAATATTTAAGAATCGAAGGCAGTTTTTATTGCCTCATAGGATTTTTATTTTTATTTTACGGATATTTTCGCGCCATACAAAAACCCCTGGTTTCTGTTGTGCTTACGGTAGCCTCTTTGGGCACCCGCGTTTTTTTAGCCTACAGACTTTCTGCCACGCCGCTAGGTCCAGTCGGCATCTGGCTGAGCATTCCCATCGGCTGGGCCCTTGCAGATATTCTGGGATTTATTTTTTTTAAGATTTTGGGCAGACGCTTTTCCTAAGGGCTGTTACGCACTTCGCTGTCGCTCAAAGAAAAAGGGCAGGCAAATGGCCTGCCCTTTTTCTTCGTCTTCGGCACTTGAAAGTGCCTTCGCCGGTGCTCCATAGCCCCAGCCTGTTTTTTTATCTAGAAGAAAAAAATATTGCTAAGAAAAAAAAATCCTAGCCCGGATTGGAATGGTTGCGAAGCAATCCTTTTTTTGCCAAAAAAAGGACGGAGCAAAGCGGAGCCATGGAAAGCCGGTTGAAGAAAAGAGGGTATGCTTCAAAAATCAAGCATCGCCAAAACGATTGTAGTAGCCTTCCAGCATCAGGCGGCAACCCAAAAAAACATCTTTCATCATAGGGTCAAAATGGCTGCCCATACTTTCCATCATAACTTTTGCGGCTTCTTCAAAAGACATTGCTTCTTTGTAACAGCGCTTGCTGACCAGGGCGTCGTAAACATCTGCTACTGCCATAATGCGGGCTTCAAGAGGAATTTCATTTTCTTTAAGATGATCCGGGTAACCCTGGCCGTTCCACTTTTCGTGGTGGTAGCGGGCTACATTAAATGCCACGTCTATAAAATTTGCTTCTTCCACACCGCTTAAAATTGTCTTTACAATTTCGCCTGACTTTGCCGGGTGACTTTTCATAATTTCATATTCTTCGGCGGTAAGTTTTCCCGGCTTACACAAAATGGCATTGTCTATGGAAATTTTTCCCAGGTCGTGCATAGGGGATGCGCGGATAACGTCGTCTGCGAATGTGCGGTCCAAATTTCCAATGTGATTTTCAATCATATAATCAACAAGAATTTTTACAACTTCGCTTGTGCGTTTTACGTGACCACCAGTTGATTCGTCACGGTTTTCAATCATGTTGGCAAGACCCATGACAACTTGTTCCTGAATTTTGTGAATGCGTTCAGTCTGCCTTTTGATGTCCTGCTGCAAATTGCGATTGTAGTTTTTTATAAAGTCTAGGTACAACTGGTGCTCAGTGTCATTTTTTACAGAAATCAAATAGCCGCCAGTAGACTCCTTTTTTTGCAAGTGAAAATATTTTACTTTAAAGCGGATAACGGCTTCCTGGTGTTTTACAAAACATGGTTCGGTGTCTCCGTCTTCCAGGGCATTAATTATTTTGTTTACGATATTTGACAATTCACTTTTGTCATTAAAGACGGCTTTGTTTAAGGAAAGCTTTTTCAGTTGTGGAAGGTAGTCCATGGCTGTTTCGTTTGCGCCAATGTACTTTCTTTTTAAATCCAGGGCTATGTAACCAGTTTCTGTTCCTTCGTCGTGCATTGTAGAAACAATGTTGTTTATGTCGTGGGTGGATCGTCTGGCAAAGGCAATGGCCAGCATCCATGAACCTGGTCCAAAAACTAAAGGGTACAAATCGTAGTGTAAATGGAAAATCAATTGAAGGGCGTAAAGAATTACAACGCATGTCGTAAACAAAAAGAATGACAGGGCTGTAAAAAGAGTGCATTTTTCCGGGTGAGAAAAACCGTAAATGCAGGAAATAAAAACAGAAGCGCCTATGAAGGCCAGGTAAATGTAATGTAAAATTTTTAAAGGCCCGTCATCTGTAATTGTGTAAAGACCATACTGTGTCCAGGCAATGTCAAATGCTGAGTAGAAAAGGTGGTTCTGGCTGCTTGTCCATATTAAAGCAAGCAGGGCAAAAGAAAAAAAGTAAACTGGAACTTCTGCAAGACGGGGAACGTCAACATTCATGGATCTTAAAATTCCAAAAAGGTAAATGGCTGGCAAAAGTGTTGACCCCAGACAGGCAATGTTGTTTGCCAGCATGGCAATAAGGGCAGTCTGTGCCGTAGAACGCACCCAGTACCCCAGGGCAGATACTACAATGGAAAGATTTATTGTAAAATAATAAATGTCTACATTTTTGTAGGTTCTAAAAGCCATAACAAGTACAGCTGATGCAGACATAAAAAAGAGGATTCCATATAAAATTGTAAAAAGCATTATTCCCCCAGTTAAACCGTGTAGATAGAATTCCTTAAACGGTATTCAAAATCTTCTTTCTTGAGAGCACCGTCGTAAAGGTAGCCCTGCAAAAGATTGCATCTCATATTTGAAAGAATTTCTTTCTGGCTTTCATTTTCTACACCGACACAAATAACATTGAATTTTAAATCATGGCAAATGTTTACAAGATTTTTTACCAGGGTTCTGTTTGAATTGTGGCCGTCATTCGCTTCAATTTCTTCTATAAAAGTTTTGTTCAGTTTGATAAAATTCAAGTGGTGCTGGCGGATTAAATCCGGGTTTGAAAAACAGATGGAAAAATCATCAAGTACTGTAAGAATGTGGGCCTCTGACATTTTGGAAATGAATGATTTTAAATTTTCTGCGTCTTTTTCCCTTCCAGAGTCGGTAAGTTCTATGGCAATTAAAGATTTGTCTATGTCGTATTTGTTTATAATATCGATGATATGAGTGTGGAAATTTGGAGTGTGCAAATTCAATTTTGAAAAATTCACTGAGCACCTGACAGGAATGTTTCCCTGCTTAACCCACTGCTGCAAATTCTGGCAGACTCTTTCTAAAACCCAGAAGTCCAGATTCCCGATAATGCCGGAACTTTCAAGAATAGGAATAAAATCTGCCGGTAAAAGATTTTTGCCGTCTTTGTTCCAGCGCACCAAAGCTTCTGCGCTGACTATGCGGTTTGTGCGGATGTCCACAACTGGCTGGTAGTAAACATCCAGGGAACCGTCTGTCATTGCCTTTTGCAAATTTACGGTTATATCTTTTTCCAAAGAAAGCTGTTCTGCCATCTCCTGTTTAAACCACATAAAGTCCTGGCTTTTATTATTTTTTTGCATTCCAAAAGCAATATTCGGTTTGGAAAAGACGTCACCAATTTTATCTTCCTGGCTAAGGGCGTGAATGCCGCCGTGGGACTTTAAAGGCAGGTAAGTTACTTCATCCTTAATTTCAATATCAATAACAATGTTGTCCAGGTAAGCAAGAAATTCGTTTACCCGGTGTTTAAAAATCAAAACAAGAAAGTTGTCACCGCCCATGTGGCAGATATATTCGTCCTTGCAAAGAAATTTCTTTAAGCGGTGGGCATATTCTTTCATAATAAGATCGCCAGGCCCGTTTCCAAAGGCTCGGTTTACATATTTAAAATTCTTTACGTTCAAAAAGATTGATGTGTAGCAGGGCAATTTTTTTAAAATATATTTTTTTATGGCAAAAAGAATCATCATTTCGGAATTTGGCAGCCCTGTTAAAGAATCTTTTCTGGCCTGGCTTTTTACGTAAAAAAATGAAATGGCATTTGTTGCCAGAAAAACGAGAATTGGGTAAATATTTGCTTTTTGCGGAATGGAATTTCTTAGGATATAAAAAGCTAAAAGGCATACAAGCGAAGCAAGGGCCAGACTTTCTGTGACTGAAAGGATAATGTAAAATTTGATGTTGAATTTCTTCTTTGTGCTTTTAATTCTCATAGACTGTAAGAAAAAATTACTCCAATCTGTCAAAATTGACAAGTTGTTTTTTTAAAAGTAAGCCTTTAAAAATTGCAATTTCTAGAGGTGCCTGCAAACGAAAAAGCACCGGGCTTTTAAAGTCCAGCGCTTTTTTTACTGCCCCCAAAAATGTCAAATTTTAGAGGCGTCTTTTACTTTTACCTTTATTTTATCAGGCAAAAGGATTTTCGTTTGGATAGCGTTCAGATGCAGGCTGGTTGTAGTCAATGGAAGCAATCTTTAAATACTGGAAGAGTGTGTAAAGTGCCTTTCCATGGTGACCAAATGCAACTGCTCCATGGTGAGGATAGTTTTTCTGAACAAGCACGTGGCGGTAGAAGCGGCCCATTTCCGGAATGGCAAAAATACCAATTCCACCAAATGAACGTGTAGGAACAGGAAGAACTTCGCCCTGGGCAATGTAAGCCTGAAGCTTTGTGTCCGGGGTAGACTGTAAACGGAAGAATGTGATTGGTCCGTCAACAATGTCACCTTCAAGAGTACCGCGTGTAAAGTCAGGTTCGCTGTCTTTTGGTTCAAGCAGGCGGTGCTGAATCAGCTGGTACTTTACGCCAGGCTTTGATCTTTTTGCCAGGCGGCAGAAAGGAGTGTTTCCACAGTGGAAGCCCATGAATGTGTCTTCAAGTTTGTAGTTGTAAGCGAATTTGCCCTTGATGTCTGCTTCATACATGTCGCGTGGAACAGAGTTGTTGATGTCAAGAAGGGTAACAGGTTCGCCGGAAACACATGTTCCTATGTATTCGCTCAAAGCGCCAAAAATGTCTACTTCGCAGGCAACAGGAATGCCTCTTGTTACCAGGCGGCTGTTTACGTAGCAAGGTTCAAAGCCAAATTCCTTAGGGAATGCAGGCCAGCACTTGTCTGCCAGGGCAACATATTTTTTAGAACCCTTGTTAGCTTCAATCCAGTCCAAAAGCGTAATTTCAAACTGGGCCATTCTAGGAAGAAGGGCAGGGTAATTGTTACCGTCAGCACCCAGTTCCTTAGCCATATCTTCTACAACAGACTGAATGCGGGGGTCATTTGCGTGTGCCTTGTAAGCAACCAGCAGATCCAGTTCAGAATTTTCCTGGATTTCTACGCCAATGTCATAAAGCCCCTTGATTGGTGCGTTGCAGGCAAAAAAGTCCTGCGGGCGAGGGCCGAATGTAATGATTTTAAGGCTGCTCAAACCAATGATTGCTCTTGCAACAGGAACAAAGTCCTGGATCATCTTTGCAATGTCTTCTGCAGTACCAACAGGATATTCCGGGATAACAGCAGGAATGTGGCGAAGGTTCAAGTTGTAAGAACAGTTGAGCATACCACAGTAAGCATCACCACGACCGTTAATCAAGTCGTTGCCAGTTTCTTCAACTGCAGCAACAAACATGCATGGACCGTCAAAGCGCTGTGCAATTTGAGTTTCCGGTGTTTCAGGACCAAAGTTGCCCAGGAAAACACAAAGAGCATTGCAGCCGGCAGCCTTTACATCATCAACAGCCTTAAGCATGTCATTTTCATTTTCTACAGTTACCTTACATTCGTAAAGGTCAACAGAATTTCCAACAGCCTTAACAATTGCGCTTCTTCTTCTTTCTGAAAGCGAAATAATGAAGCAGTCACGGCTGACAGCAATAATTCCGAGTTTTACATCAGGGATATTCTTTTCCATTTTAATATTCTCCTTATTAGTGGCCTAAAAATGAATTCTATACTCAATTTCATACTTGTCAACTGTAAAAATCATTGCTGCCTACTATGTTTTTTTATGAATTTATTTTTATGGGCGTATCCCTGCGTTCGCTTTGCTCACTTCGGGTCGGGCCATTCGTGGTTCCGCTGTTCGCTTCATTCCTCCGCTGCGCTCCGGAACGCCTTCGCTGTCGCGAAGGCGCCACTACTGTCCCTTACGCGGTTTAAGAAAGAAATAAGATGTGTTTTCTGATAGTACAAGTAAAAAAAGGCAACTTCTTTAGGAGTGCGGTCTTTCTTTCCAAAAGACGCCCAGCCGGTCCTGGAAGCCCATAGTCCACCGCGGCTATGACGCGGTGGATGAGCGTTAGCGAAGGCTGGAAGGGCCGTTAAACAAAAGGCGGAATGCTTCAAAAAAGAAAAAAAAGAATGACATGTTTTTGCCTTTGGAGTATGATTGATTTATAAATGGAGGTTTTTGTGAAGAAAATTGTTTTTGCGCTTGCGCTTTCGTTTTTCTGGCTTTCGATGGGGGCTTGTTCCAAGACGGTAAAGGATACTGGCAATGTTGATTTTTCGGAAATTTCGGCTTTTGATTTGGTTACGGACATGCAGTGTGGCTGGAATTTGGGTAATACTTTTGATGCTACCGGGGCAAAAACTCTGGAGGCTGAAACTTCATGGGGGCAGCCTGAAACAACACAGGCTATGATAAAGGGGCTGGCTGAAAGCGGTATAAAAACTTTGCGCATTCCTGTCAGCTGGCACACTCACGTTTCGGGCAAAAATCTTACGATTGACCCTGCCTGGATGCAGCGTGTTAAAACTGTTGTTGACTGGGCTATTGCAGAAGACATGTATGTTATTTTGAACACCCACCACGATTGTCTGGAAACTTCTACTTCCAGGGATTACGGTTATTATGTTGACAATTCAAATTATAAAAAATCTGAAAAATATTTGACTTGTGTCTGGCAGCAGATTTGCCAGGCTTTTAACAACGGCTATAGCGAAAGGCTTGTTTTTGAAATCTGGAATGAACCTCGTCCGCGCGGTACTGATAATGAATGGTGGAATGATGTGAATTCCAGTGAATACTATGATTATGCGGCAAATGTTAACAGCATAAATGAGAAAATCCTTTCTGTAATAAGGGCAAGTGGCGGTAATAATAAAAAGCGTTTTGTTATTATTACTCCTCTTCAGGCAAGCCCGGCTTCTGCTTTGGCAGATGAATTTGTTATGCCGGAGGATTTGCCTGAATATGCTGAAAATCCTCACTTGATTCTTTCATCACACATGTATACACCTTACAATTTTGCCATGGGTGTTCCTGGTGACACTAAGTTTACGGGTTTGCATCAGATTGAATTGAACAGTACTTTTACTCAGCTGGAAAAGAAATTTTCTTATAACGGTTACCCTGTGATTATTGGCGAATATGGGGCTACAAATAAGGATAATCTTGAAGACAGAGTTGCATGGTTCAAGTTTTATGTTTCCTGCGCAAGGGAACATGGTTTTACATGTATTCTTTGGGATAACGGAGATCCTAGGCCCAGCACTACAGAAAGTGAAAGGTACGGTTTTTATGACAGGGAAAATGCTTCGTGGTATTTCCCTGAAATTCTGGACGCTATTGTAGAAAACTGCAAAGGGAGTCTCTAAAAATTGTAATTTTTAGAGGCAACTATGAAAATAAAAAAAATCGCCAGGTGTGGTAAGCGGAGGTGGCTGTATGGAAAAGTTGATTAAGGTTAACGCAAAAAAGAATAGGTTTCAGCCTGAAAAAGAGGTTGGAAAACTTTCCGGTTTATGGAAAGCAGCAATTCTTTGCAGTGAACTGGGAAATGACAGTCCCGTTCTTCGTTATCTTGATATAAGTCCAAGGCAAAAGAGCCACCTTCTTCACCACATGATGGCCTTAGACTTTGACCGCAAAAACAGGGCTATGGTTCAGTGTGAAATAGATGTTCTTGAAGAAGCCCTGCAATATGGCAAAGACAAGGGATTTTATAAGGGAAATTTTTCTGACGGACAGAAAGCCCCTGCTCCTGGCGAAAAGGCAGACGCTGTGGCTAAGGTGCTTAGAAAGTGGATGTCTGAAGAGGAGTAGGGTGTTTTGTGGACTGGGGCGGCTGTTTTCAAAATGAACGTTGCTTTCGTAAACAAATGCCGCTTTCGTAAACAGGGCTGCTTTTCAAAATAAATGCTGTTTTCGTAAACAGGCCCCCCCCGCAAATCCCGCATCAGTCCTTTTTGAAAAGGCGGGCCCAAAGCAAATTCAATTTGAACCACAGGTATGGGAAAATCAAAAAAATCTTGGCAGGGTTTCGCTGGATTTCGGAAAAAATTTCGAGACCCCGCTTGAATTTTTTATCACTGACACGCTGAATTCTTTCGCTGAAAATTCCCAGAGCATCGTGGTAGTAAAGGAAAATGCTGTTTGAAAAACGTTCACGTCTTTTGTATGACCACAGTTCTTTTTCGCGGATTCCTTCACTGACTAAAACCAGGGAAGGTGACGCTTTGCGGATTGCAGCAATAATTGAATCTTCTTCATCCTTAGGATAATAACCAACATAGCGGCCGACAATTTGCAAATTCTTAAAGGAAAGGTGCAGGTTGTTTTCGGCTTCGACAAGTGTTTTTTTCCGGCCTCCCAAAAGGTAAAGTGATTTTAAGTGATTTTCCAGGATATTTAAAATATCGATAGTTGCTGTAAAGGGGTTGTATCTTACAGGAACTTGTTTTTTTAAAAACTTTGCGCCACGAATAATGCTTTTGGAAACGGGCAAAATTAAATCTGCATTTTGAAGGCACTGGGCATATTCACTCTTGCGTCTGGCCTTCAGTAAATCCCAAATGGAAAGAAAAACAATTTGCTTGCTACCATTCATTACAAGCAGTTCCAGAATTTCTTTTTCCATATCCTGGGGCTGCAAAATATCTACAGGAACGCCCAAAACATTTATTCTTTGTATTGCCATATTTCTTTCTCCATCAGCACAGTTTGAATTGCTGCCAGTCCGTACAAAGCGGCAGTTTCGCACCTTAAAATATTTGTATCAAAATGAAGAGACTTAAATCCCCCTTCAGAAAATTTTTTAACTTCTTCCGGCATTAAACCGCCTTCAGCCCCAAGTGCCAGTCCTGCAATTTTACAACCATCGCAATCTTTAAAAGCCTGATGTAATTTTTGTGTACCCGCACTTTGTTCGTAAAGGACAGCTGCAATGCTTTTTTTATTTTGAGCATTTGCCTTCCAAAAATCAATAGCCTCTTCTACGGACATTACATTTGTAATTTGTGTTTCTACCGCAGAACCGCTTTGCTCTAAAGCTTCCCGGATGATGTTTTGCCAGCGGTCTTTTTCCAAAGATTTTTTTCTGGCGGATTCAATATTTCCTTTTTGGCAAAAAGCGCCTGCTACCGGAACAATGTACTTTACTCCACATTCGCATGCCTGCCTTATGATAAGTTCCATCTTTGCAGGTTTAGCAATAAACTGGAAAAGAAAAAGGTCCACACCATTTTGATTTTGAATAGGTCTGGCTTTTATTTCTTCCTTTTCGCTGCAGGCAACTTTTCCGTCACCAGCGACTTGCAGAATAATTCTTTTTTCTTCTACAAGGGCCACTGTCATTTGCAAAAGTTTTTTTCCTGCAAGCCGGGCGTAAATCATGTCTCCGCTTTTAAGGCGAAGAACAGATTTTAAATAGTGCAGTTTTTTTCCTTCAACAGTAACAAGGCCGTTTTTATCAACATCTTGTTCTAAAACAAGCTGCCTCATTTATCTTTTTCCTTCAGTTTTTTCGCATCCTGAAGCTGCTTTAATGTCTTTGATTTTTTTATCAGTTTGCTGACATCTTCATTTTTTAAAATGTCCAGGGCAGCGGTCAACTGAATGTCATAATCCAAATCATAAAGAAGGGCAGTTTTTGTTCTGTACACTTCGTTACGAATCATTTTGCGAAGGAAGCGCGCTTCAAGTTTATAATCCTTTTGAAGAGTAAGTGCGTAAGAGGCAATGTCATCTTCGCTCATGTCAGGATGATTTTCTACATATTTTGCAATGACATCATCTTCAATCAGCTTAAGGTATGCCGCATCATCTTCTTCTGTAAATTCCGGATAAAGAATTTCCCTGTCAGGAGGAATGCCCGTTTTGTCAATGTTGACATCGCTTGGGGTGTAGTAGCGTGCAATTGTAATTTTAAAACCGTCATTGTTTAAAAGTTGAGTTGGAATTTGAACGCTGCCTTTTCCGTAAGTGTTAGAGCCAACCAGGTAAGCGACTTTTGCATCTTTAAGGGCGCCTGCAAGAATTTCACTGGCAGAAGCAGAGCCTTCATTTATTAAAACAATTACCGGTATGCCTTTTACAACAGTTTTATTTTTGCTTGCCGAGTAAGTGATGTTTTCGTAGGAGATGCGGCTTTTTGTGGAAACAATCACACCGTCATCAATAAATTTATCCGCAATGTTTGCAGCAGTTGAAAGTAAACCGCCGCCGTTATTTCTTAAATCAATGATTAATGAAGTGTAGCCCTGGGCTTTAAAAGAATCCAAAGCTTCCTGGAAGCGGCTTACAGTTGTGCCAGAAAAACTTGACAGCCTGATGTAACCGGTTTTATCAATCATGCCGTATTTGACAGTCGGATTTTCGATTATTGCGCGAGTTAAAGTTACTTCAAAAGTTAAAGATTTTCCGCGCAGAATTGTAACTTTGACATCCGTGTCTTTTGGTCCGCGCAAAAGATTTAAAACTTCTTCCATTGTGATTGTTGTTGTATCAACATCACCAATTTTTATGATTTTGTCCCCGGGCTGAATGCCGGCCTTTGCTCCAGGCGAATCATCAATTGGGGAAACAACTTCTACGTAAGCAGGTTTTTCCGGAGTTGATTCATTTGGTTTGGAAATAGAAAGTCCTACTCCTCCAAAAGAACCGCTTGTTGTATCAGTGATGCTTCTCCAGTCTTCCTGGTTAAGATATTCAGAATAAGGGTCATCCAAAGAATTCAGCATTCCCCTTAAGGCACCTTCGTACAAAGTCTGAGGATCAACTTCTTCTACATAGTTTTCCTGAATGTACTGATAAAGTTCTTCAATCACTTGAAGATACTGATATGAAGAGATGTCTTTTTTTGAAGACTGGGCGTGACACTGAACCGAAGTAACAAGTGCAAGTAAAATGCCTGCAAGAACTGGAAGGTAACGTTTAAATAAACCTTTGCTTGAATTATTTTCCATGTGTAAAGTTTACGCGTTTTTTTTTGTCTATGCAAGAGACTTGATATTATGGTATATTTTGAGCATGCAGATAATTCCAGTTGCGAGCGGCAAAGGTGGTGTAGGAAAAAGTTTATTGAGCGCCAACCTTGCAATAGCTCTTGGTCAGGCAGGTAAAAAAGTTCTCTTGGTTGATTTGGATCTGGGAGCTTCAAACCTGCATCTTGTAATCGGACAACCTTCACCAAAAGCCGGCATTGGTACTTTTTTTACAGGCCAGTCAAAATTTGAAGATATAATCGTCAAAACTGATTATGAAAATGTTTACTTCATTGCAGGTGATTCAGAAATTCCGGGGCTTACCGCGCTAAAGGCAAGTCAAAAAAATCAATTAATCCGCAAATTTTTAAAAGTGAATGTTGATTATTTGATTTTGGATTTGGGAGCAGGAACTCATCTGACCATTTTGGATATGTTCCTTCTTTCACCCCAGGGAATTGTTGTTACGGCTCCGACTGTTACGGCAACCCTCAACGGCTACCTCTTTTTGAAAAATGTTGTATTCCGCATGATGTACAATACTTTTAAGCGGCACTCTCCGGCATACAATTATCTTGAAAACTTAAAAACTGACACTGCGTCACTGCAGCGCCTTTACATTCCAAAACTGGTTGAAAGTCTGGAAAAGGTGGATCCGCAAAGCACAGCTGTTTTTAAAAGACGCATGAAAGAATTCCATCCGCGCCTTATCCTGAACATGATAGACGATCCTAAAGACGCTGACCGTGCTTTAAAAATCCGCCACTCGTGCGCCCAGTACCTTGGTTTGGATTTGGAACATCTAGGAATCATTTACCGCGACAACATGCAGGACAAGGCTTTGGCTGCAAGGCTGCCTGTCGTAAGATATAAGCCTAACTCTGTCATTGCCCAGGCCATTTACCGCATTGCAGAAAAAATAATGCATTCGGAAACATTGCGCTTTGGTGACGATTACGACATTACACAGGCAAGTGAAAATTCTTTTGTTCTTGCCAGCGAAGAAGCTGTGGATGACTACACCGCAAAGATGTCTTATATAGAAGATTTAGTTGGTTCCGGCACCCTTACAATGGGCGAACTGGCAGAAACTCTTAAGCAGCAGCAGTATGAAATCACTTCATTAAAAAATGAAAATACCCTGCTTAAGAAAAAACTTCTTGACGCTTCAAAGCAGGGTTTCAGAGTTTAAGAATTGAATACAGGGGTCTCTGTAAATTGCAATTTTTGGGGGCCGTAAATTAAAATTATTTTTGGGGATTTTTAAAATGGATTTTACACCGCTTTACATTAATTATCCTTCATGGATTAAACCGGAAATTTTTCCTGGTGTACCAGCACTTGGACTTTTGCGCTGGTATGGACTGATGTATGTTTTTGCTTTTGGAACTGCCTATTTTATTTTGCGAAAGCAGTTTAAGCAGGGCGCTCTGGAACAAAAAAACAGGACGACTACCGAAGACGATGTTATCAGTTTTTTGATTTTTGGAATTATTTGTCTTTTGATTGGAGCCAGAGTTTTTTCAACACTGGTTTACTGCGACGATGACATGTACCGTAGAAAGCCATGGCTTATTTTCTGGCCTTTTGATACAGAAACTGGAAAATTTACAGGTCTTGCCGGCATGTCTTACCATGGCGGATTTATTGGCGGTTTAATTGGAATGATTCTTTGGTGCATTATTCACAAAAGGCCTGTCTGGCAGTGGATTGATGTAATGGCTGTTTCCATTCCATTGGGTTACACCTTTGGCCGCCTGGGCAATTTCTTAAACGGTGAACTTTATGGAAGAATTACAAAAATGCCTTGGGGAATGATTTTCCCTCGTGCGGAAGAAGTGCATGATACTTTTTCTGCAAGCAAGGAATGGGTTCAGCAATTTGCTGCGGATTGTGGACTTGTGATTGAAGAAGGCCAGCGTTTTGTAAATTTGCCACGCCATCCAAGTCAGCTTTACGAAGCATTTTTTGAAGGAATTGTGCTTTTTGTAATTTTGTGGTCCATCCGCAAACACAAACCTTTTGACGGCTTCCTTGGCTGCATTTACACAATCGGTTATGGCACCGCCAGATTCTTTATAGAATATTTCCGTCAGCCAGATGCAAATCTGGGCTTCAGGGTAAATGCTACAGGGGATAATTCCATCTACACAAACAATTCCATGGCAAATCTTTCTACAGGCCAGGTATTTTGTCTTGTAATGATTGCGGGCGGTTTACTTTTGATGCTTGCTCTTTTCTTCTGGGATAAATTCAAAAAGAAGCATCCGGAGAAATTTGAATACCACGAAAGTGAAAAAGAAAAAGCTAAAAGAGAAAAAGCGGCTCTTGCAAAAAATAAAAAGAAATAAAAAGGCAAAGAAAATTTTTTCTTAAAGAAAAAGTCCCCTTGAATTTTGAGGGGGCTTTAATTTTTTACTTGTTTTTATTCAAAAGTCTTTCTGCGTAGTAAACAGACTGCATTGCATCTTTGCCGTAAAAATCTGCTCCAATCATATCCGCATATTCCTGGGTTAAAACGGCACCGCCAACCATCACTTTGCACCAGGGCGCTTTTTGCCGTAAGAGTTTAATTGTTTCTTCCATACTGACAACTGTTGTTGTCATCAAAGCAGAAAGTCCCACAAGAGGAACGTGGTCTTTAATTACGGCTTCAAGAATTTTTTCAGGGGCAACATCTTTCCCTAAATCTAAAACATCATAGCCGTAGTTTTCCAAAAGAACTTTTACAATGTTTTTTCCAATGTCGTGAATGTCACCTTTGACTGTTGCAATTACAATTTTTGCTTTCTTTTCCTGCTTTAATCCTTTTGCGGCCACATGTTCCCTGATTGCTTCAAAACCACTTTTGGCAGCTTCGGCGCTCATCAAAAGCTGGGGCAAAAAAGCCCTGCCATTTTCAAAATTCTTTCCCACTTCATCCAAAGCCGGAACAAGTTCTTCATTTATTATAAGCATGGTCTCTTTTGTTTTTAAAGCTTCCACTGTTGCTTTGTAGGACTGTTCTTTTAATCCTTTCAGGATGCAATCTTTTAAAGACAAAGGTGAATCTTTCGAAAGTGGAGCAGAGGTCTTTTTTAAAGAAAGAGGGGCTTGAGGATTATAGGTCACGTCTTTTGCAGAAGGACTTTCTTCAGCCAAAGCGTAACGCTCAACATAATTCATGCATTGTTCATCGTAAGCAGAAAGCAGGCAGTAAGTGTCATAAGCTTGGGCCATTGCTGCGTTACAGGGATTTACAATTCCCGCAGAAAGTCCTGCTTGCATTGCAAGTGTAAAAAATGCCGAATTGATTTTTTCACGCTGGGGCAAACCAAAAGAAATATTTGAAACGCCCAGCACGCTTCTTCCCCCCTGGGATTTTATCCATTTAACAGTGTCCAGAGTAATTTTTGCTGCCTGGGTATTTGTGCTCATGGTCATAACAAGGGCGTCAAGTACAATGTCCTTTTTCTTTATGCCATAAGTTTCTGCTGTTTTATAAATTTTTTCTGCTATGCGGATTCGGCCTTCTGTGGTGTCAGGAATTCCATTTTCATCAAGCAAAAGGGCAACAAGTACTCCGCCATATTTTTTTACAAGAGGAAAAACTTTTTCCATAACCTCCGCTTTTCCGTTAACAGAATTTATCATCGCCTTTCCATTGTAAATTCTTAAGGCCCTTTCCATAGCTTCTGTGCTGCTGGTGTCAATCTGTAGTGGGAGTGGAAGAATGCTTTGCAATTCAAAAACAGTTTTTTCCATCATCTTCACTTCATCAATTTCGGGAAGTCCTACATTCACATCCAGAATTTGGGCACCGGCATCGCTTTGCTTTACGCCTTCATTCAAAATGTATTCCATGTTTGAATCGCGCAAGGCCTGTTTGAATTTGGATTTTCCTGTAGGATTAATTCTTTCCCCAATCATGACAGGCTTGTTCCCCAGGTCTACGCAATTTGAATAAGATGTAACTGTGCAAAAATCTTTTTCTGTAAGGGGGAGCGGCTTTATATCTTTGCAAACTTCCACCAGTTTTTTTATGTGACTTGGAGTGGTTCCGCAGCAACCGCCAGCCACCCATGCGCCAGCCCTGACAATTTCTTCCATTGTCTTAGCAAATTCGTTTGGACCTACATCGTAAAGAGTTTTACCGCCAACATTTTTTGGCAGCCCCGCATTCGGATTTACCACCAGCGGGCTTGAAGAATATTTTGCCATTTCGTTAAAGAGAGGCTTCATTTGTTCAGGGCCCAGTCCACAATTCATTCCGATTACGTCAACATTCAGACCTTCAAGCAAAGCGACAACTGTCTGTGGTTTAGCGCCGTTCAGCATTTTGCCATTTTCGCCAAAAACAACTGTAGCCACAATTGGCAAAGAAGAATTTTCTTTTGCCGCAAGAACTGCCGCTTTCATTTCGTAAGTGTCATTTTGTGTTTCTATGGTGATTAAATCTGCCCCAGCTTTTACGCCAGCTTTTACAACTTGCGCGTAAACATCCAGACATTCTTCAAAATCCAAATCGCCCATGGGTTTTAAAAGTTTACCGGTTGAACCTATGTCCAAAGAAACGTAAGCATTTTTTTTGTTTTCGTCACGAGCCTTTCTTGCGTTGATTACGCCGGACTGAATAATTTCTTCTACGTTGTCAAATTTAAATCTGTTGGCACCAAAAGTATTTGCTAAAATTATATCAGCGCCCGCATCAAGATATTCTTTGTGGATTTCATAAAGGACATCCGCTTTTGTAAGGTTCCAGCTTTCCGGCAGTTCACCTGTTTTTAAACCGCGCTGCTGCAAAAGTGAACCAAGTCCGCCATCATAAAACAAAATTCTTTTTCCAAGTTCTTCTTTAAAAGTCATAATGATTTCTCCACTTATCTTTTGTAGGGGCAGTCCTTTTTTTCGCAGATTTCACAGCCTTCTTTCGGGCAAAGAGAATTTTCTTTACTCAAAGCCATGAAAGCAGAAATTGATTTTTCAGGAATCATGATTCCACCTTGACCCAAAATTATACCAACAGTCTTTGCAGAATCAATCATCGAAAGAAAATCTTTTTGTATTTCAAGATTTACATCGCCATAGCCCGGACTGAAGCGGGGCCTTAAAAAAAGATTTTCTTTTTTCATTTCATCTTCAATTTGATTTTGGCAGTGATTGCAGTAAGTTTCAATTGTTGCAGCGGCGGTGGATTGAAAAACGGCAGCCCTTAGTAAATTTATTTTTGTGTAACGGGAAAGTACTCTGTCCACTTCCATGCCAAGGCTGGCGGCAAAAAGTAAAACTTCATGGCAGCCATTAAAATTTTTTGTAAGAGATTTGCTTTGAAATTCCAGAGAGTCAATTTTTACAAAATTATTTTCTTTGAGTTCAAGTGGAAAGCGCCTGTAAAAATGCCGCATCTCGCTGACTTTAAAAACTTCTTCCAGACATGAAGAAATTAACTGGTCTACAGAAGAGTCTTTTTGAATTCCCCTGTAACCCAGGTAGCGGTAAATTTCCTGACGGTCTACATCCTGGCTTTTAAAAAGCATAAGCTCCTCCAGAAAAATATGGAAGCTTCCAAAAAGTGCAGCTTTTGGAAAGTCCCTTATCCTCTGACATCATTTTGCAAAAGCGTCCCGTAACTAAAAATCAATTTTTCCTGTGCCAATGATTTCTGAAAGATTTTTTTGCAAGGCCTGGGCTACTTCACTTTTGTTCATGGAATAAATGTGAATATGATTTATGCCGTTCGCAATTAGATCGATTATCTGGTCAGTCGCATAGGCAATGCCCGCCTGCTGCATAGCTTTAGGGTTTTCTCCAAAACGGTCAACTAAATTTTTAAAACGCTCCGGCACATTGCAGCCCGAAAGTTTAACGGCATTGGCAACTTGAGCAGCCCTTGTAATCGGCATAATGCCAGGCACAACTGGCACTGTGATTCCTTCGTTACGAACCTTGTACAAAAAATTGAAAAAAATGTTGTTGTCAAAAAACATTTGCGTTGTTAAAAATTCGCAGCCAGCATCTATCTTCTTTTTAAGATTTTTTATGTCATCGATTTTGTGAACAGATTCAACATGCCCTTCAGGGTAACATGCCCCGCCTATGCAAAAATCCCCATACTGGCGGATTGCAGCAGCCAGTTCGCTTGCATAATGAAAATCCAAAAAAGGTTCTCCTTCAAAATCTTTTGGCCGGTCACCGCGGAGGGCAAAAATATTTTCTATGCCCGCTGCCTTCATTGCAGCCAGATTTTCTTTTAAAGAAGCCTTTGTTGTTCCTACACAAGTGATGTGAGCAATAGTCGTAACATTTTCTTCATTTTGAATTTGGCTGGCGATGGAAAGGGTATTGCTGCCCGTGGAACCGCCAGCTCCACAAGTAACAGACATGTAGTCCGGTTTGAGCTTTGCTACTTGAAGGGCCGCCTGTTTAACAGATTCAAAATTCGCATTCGTTTTTGGAGGAAAAACTTCAAAAGACAAAGTGATTTTGTCACTATTTAAAAGCTGATTTAATTTCATTTTCTGTTCCCCTAAAAAAATCTTTTAAGAATTTTTCTTTATAAAATCCATCAAAATATCAATTTGAGTAAATGCCAGACCAACAACTGTGTCTGCAGCGCCGTAGTAAATTGCAATGCGGCCAGTCTTTGCATCACAAAGAGTCGCGCATGGAAAAACAACATTCGGCACATCGCCTACGCATTCATACAATTCCTGGGGGCGCATAAGGTAAGGCTTAGGCCTGTACAAAACTTTCCACGGTTCATTTTTATCCAGAAGAGCTGCTCCCATGCTGTAAACCATTCCGTTGCAAGTTGTAGCAACCCCATGGTAAATCAAAAGCCAGCCTTCTTCTGCTTCGATTGGAATAGGACCCGCCCCGATTTTTGTCCATGACCAGCCACCGGAAGCTCCCATTACAAAGCGGTGGTGGCCCCAGAATTCCATGTCATAAGATTGAGAAATAAAAATGTCACCAAAAGGAGTGTGACCCCTGTCTGACGGTCGGGACAGCATTAAAAATTTTCCATCAATCTTTTTTGGAAACAAAACACCGTTTCTATTGCAGGGCAAAAAAGCATTTTCTTTTTGATAGAAGTGAACAAAATCTTTTGACCATGCAATACCGATTGTGGGACCATAATAATTATTGCACCAGGTAACATAATATTTTCCGTCTATAAAACAGACGCGGGGATCGTAACCACATGCCGGCCCCCTTTCGCTACCATCTTCGTTTAAAAGCATAAGGGGATTTTTTTCCAGCTGCCAGTGAATGCCGTCATCGCTTTTGCCCAAAAAAAGATGCTGCTGCATAGCCCTGTCATCTGACCTGAAAATGCCTGCAAATTTTCCGTCTTTAGCAATAACCGCTGAATTAAAAATACTGTTGCTGCCAGGAATCTCATCCCGCTTTACGATAGGGTTTTCGCTGTAACGCCAGATTGCATCCGTGCAACCTGTCGGCCTTTCCTGCCAGGGGATGTTCGGCAAATCATTTCCAATAATCATTTTTATAAGGCTCCTTGTTTTTTGATTTTCAGGATCTTTTCTGCCTGTAACAAATAAGATTTTATTTTGAAAGTTGTCACGGGGCATGTAGAAAATAAATTTCTACTATTGTACACAGATTTTTTTTATTTGAAAATACACGAAAGTCATTTTGCCCCCTTTGAACAGTGGTTGCAGCCGGTAACAATTACGTGTTTTTTTCCCAGGCTTTTGTTAAAGAGGCGGGCAATCAAATGGCCATCTGCAAGGGGAACTTCTTTGTGGCAGACGGGGCAGATTCTTTTTAACCCCGCTTCTACTTTTGGGTAGCAGTGGGGACAGCCGTTTATGGTACAAAGCTGGTCTGGCACATTCATTGGCCTGTAAACCCGGCTGATTAAATCCTGACCAGGCAAAAGAGGTGAATTGCAAAGAGGGCAATTTACAAGTAAGCCGCTTTTTTTTGCTTCTGCCGCCTTTTTTTTAGCAAAAGCTTTTTGTCTTTCTGCTTCCATTTGATTTTTATATTTAAAAAACAAAGTGAGCAAAACAATCAGTAAAACAGCAGTCGCTCCCATCAAAAGGAAAATTTTTAAATCTGACATAAAAAGAGTATAGCATCCTTTAAAATAAATTACCTTTATTTTTGCATAAAAGTTGAATTATGTGGATTTTTGTTTTATATTTGAAATACAGCAACTTTTATAAGGAGATTTTTTTATGAAGAAGATTGTATCTATTTTGGCAGTTGCTATTGCAACAGTGTCTTTGGTAAGTGCAAAAGGCCTTTCGGTAGGCGTTCATGGTTATGCCAGTGAAGGCTGGGGTGCAGCTTATGCAAATGGTTCTACACCTGAAAGACCTTTTGGTGCAAACCTTTCTTTTGGTGGTGGTGCTTTTGTTAACTCTGGACTTAAGGGCCCTTGGAACCTTCAGGCAGAAGTAAATTATTACAACAACAACGTTGGTGACAAATCTTCTGCTAATGTTGGTGGAAATTCTACAACTACAGTTACTAAATATACTTACAGTTCAATAGACATTCCTGTTCTTTTGGGCTACAAGTACAAGTCAATTAACTTCCTTGTAGGGCCTTACATTTCTATTCCTGTTTCACAGTTGACTTCTTCTTATACTAAAACAACTATTGCTTTGGGTACCACCACTAACAGCAGTGGTGGTCCTACAGTAGTTAGTGACATTTCAGGAGTTACTTTCGGTGCTACAGCTGGTTTCGACTATGAAACACGCCTGGGACCTGGCCGCGCAATTGTTGGTGTCCGCTACCTGCACGACTTTAGCCCTGTAAAATATGATGCAAAGGATGATGACGGAAATGTTAATTCTACAAAAACCTACTTCTACCGCGGTGGCCTGGAACTTACTCTTGGCTTCAAGGTATCAATCTAATTTATAAAGTTTCATAAAAATAAGGATGGAAATTTCCATTCTTAAAAAAAGAAAGCCACTTTCGAAAAGAGAGTGGCTTTTTTATTTGAGATATAGAAAATATCTTCAAGACGGCGGGTGCAGGGCCATGCGGTGCAGGGCAACTTGTCTTGACAATCCATATTTTGGGGCTGTGTTTTTTTTACTCGGATAAAAGTGAGTTGGATGAAAGCGAGTAAAAATAAAAGTGGCTTTATATATAAACAGACCGGTGAAAGATACTGTCTTGATCTGCAAAAAAATGCGCCTAGCCCGCCGTGGAGCCATGCCGGAGGCAGTCCGAAACCTTCAGGTTGAGGACCGCGCGCAGCAAGTGGCGGAAGGGCGGTTAGACAAAAGACGGTATGCTTCAAATTCAATTGAAAAATGATTTTATTTCAATTATCATGGGGCTATGAATGTAATTGTTATTGGTTCTGGCGGACGTGAACATGCGATTGCCTGGAAGCTTGCAGAGAGCGATGATGTTGAAAAAATTGTTTGCGTGCCTGGAAATGGTGGCACTGCTTTTGAAAACAAGTGCGTGAATATTAATCCTGCGGATTGTGATTATCTGGGGGATGCGCGCGGGAATGAAGTTTACGTAAAAATTGCCCAAAAGGAAAACTGTCAATTTTGTCTTGTTGGTCCGGAAGACCCACTGGCTGCTGGTTTGACAGATGCTTTTTGGGATGCGGGCATTCCTGCTGTGGGGCCAAAAAAGGCTGCGGCTCAACTGGAAGCCAGTAAGGATTTGGCCAAGGACTTTATGCGAAAATATGGGGTTGCCTGTGCAAAGAGCAGGACTTTTTCTGATATGGAAGAAGCTTTGGCTTATGTGAAGGCGGAAGGTGCTCCGATTGTTTTAAAGGCTGATGGTCTTGCTGCTGGTAAGGGGGTTGTTGTTGCCCTTACGGAAGAAGAAGCGGTTAAGGCTGTTAAGGAATTGATGGATGGTTCCCTTGTTGGCGAAGCCGGAAAAAAACTGCTTGTAGAAGAGTATCTGCGTGGGGACGAAATTTCTATTCTGGCAGCGGTTTCTGTTACCAAAGAGAGTGCTGGCCAAGGTAAGGCCTGCATTCTTCCTTTTTTGCCTGCCCGTGATCACAAGAGGCTTTTGGATGGGGCCAAGGGGCCTAACACTGGCGGCATGGGGGCAATTTCTCCTGTGGATGATGTGACTCCTTTGATTTTGAGTCAGTTTGAAAAAAATATTTTGCAGCCGACTCTTAAGGGCTTAATCGAAGAAAAATTTGATTACCGCGGTTTTATCTTTTTTGGGCTTATGCTTACGGAGGACGGACCAAAGTGTCTGGAATACAATGTGCGCCTGGGTGACCCGGAAACTCAAGCGGTTTTGCCTTTGATGGATTTTGACTTTTTTAAGATGTGTCAGGCAATTACTGACGGTTCACTTAAGGATTTTAAGATGGGCTGGAAAAGGGGTTACTGTCTTGCACCGGTTGTTGTTTCCGGCGGTTACCCTCGTTCTTACAAAAAGGGTTTACCTATTTTTATGGACAAGGTTGCTTTTGCAAAGACTGGAGCAAAGATGTTTGTTGCGGGTGCAGTGCCTGACAGAAGGGCCACTCATTCCAGGGCGGACAATGCCAGCGGGATGGTAACTTGTGGCGGCAGAGTTTTGGCATGTTCTTCTTATGGGGACACTTTTGACCAGGCCAGGAAAAATGCTTACGAGGCCCTTAAGTCTATTTCCTTTGCGGATATGTTTTACAGAACGGATATTGGTTTGCCGGGTGCGGCTAAATCAAATTGAATAAAATGCAGGGCAAGTGATTTTGCCAAAAAAAAGCGTCTGGTTTTACTTTTTACCAGGCGCTTTTTTTGTTGATTTGCAATCTGTAAAAGGCAACCTTAAGTGAAAGTTATTTTGAAATCAGGGAAAAATTATCCCAAAAAAATTATTCCCAAAACTGCCAGCGGAATTAAGTAACATGCAAACCATTCCAGACGGCCTTTTTTGATTAAGCGCATAAGCCATGTGAGTGACAAAAATCCACTTACAAAGGCAACGATGCAGCCTGTTGCAAGAGGCATGGCTCCTACGCTGGAAGATATTTGACCTAAATCCTTCAGTTCCAGAAGAAATGCTCCCAAAATGGCTGGTATGGAACAGATAAAACTGAATTCGCCGGCCTGCTGCCTGTTTACGCCGCAAAAAAGTGAACCTGCGATTGTAGAACCGCTTCTGGAAATGCCAGGTAAGGTTCCAATGCCCTGGGCCAGACCGATAAGAAGTGCCTGCCACCATGAAGGAGCTTTTTCTGCAGGGGATACGCTTTTTTCTTCCAGGCTGCTTTCTTTTGAAGATGATTTTACACTTGATTTTTTAGCCTGTTTTTTTTCTATAAAGCTTGAAAGAAGTAAAAGAATGGCTGTGATTATAAAACCTATGCAAACGTAAATAACTGGCAAGTCCGGAATGATTTTTGAAGTTACCAGTCCCAGGCAGCCTGTGATGATTGTTGCAAGGATGATGGCCAGAATGTAGCGCCTGTAATTTTTGTCCATTGCAAGACATTCTTCTTTTGAAAGGCCTTCTTTTTGGTAAGGGCGGCGGGCAATCATGCGGCCAAAGGCTTTTAAAAGTTCCCAGATTTTTTTGCGGAAAAAGAGGACTACGGCCAGAAGTGTTGCTAAGTGAAGAAATACGTCAAATAAAAGGGGCACTTCTTCAAGGCCCATAATTTTTTGTAAAAGGGTAAGGTGGCCCGAACTTGAAACAGGCAGAAATTCAGCAATGCCCTGAACCAGTCCAAGAATTATGCTTTGAAAAACAGACATTTTGTCCTCCAGTTTTTTGTTGATTTGAAAATTGTTTTTTTTAGTATAGCGGACTTTTGATATTAATCCAACTTAGAAGCGCAAGAAAGTCAGGACATAAAATTACTTGGAAATCCCATAAAAAATTTTGTCTTTAGTTCACAAAAGACTAAATTTCAATTAATATGATTTTCATGACTTCCGATAATCGAAATATGCGTAAATTTATTTTAAAAATTTTTCTTTTTACATTGATTTGTTCAAGTGCTTTTGCAAAAAAGCCCCTCTATCAGCTGCCAGAAAGTCTGCCTGCTAAAGATTCAAAAAGTAAGGGCGAAATTCTTGTTGGTACGGACAATGGGCTTTACAAAGTTCAGGAAAATGGGTCCGCCTACAATTTGTGGAATCAGGCTAAAATTACCCACATTACAAAAACTTCGGCAAAGTGGTTTTTTGTTACAGACAACGGAATTATTTCTTCAAGTGATTTAGTAAATTTTACGGATTCCAGCAGGGGCCTTCCTGTTTTAACAATCAAGGAATATGACGGCACAAATAAAACTTTCAGGAAACAAGTTCACCCTTTAAAAGATCTGGCTGTTGACCCTGTCGATGAAAATTATATGGTTACCGCAACAAAAGATGCGGTTTACCTTTCTACAGATGCTGGACAAAACTGGAAGAGCATTGGTTCTTCAAGTTCATATTCTGCCGGAATGAAAGCTGTTTCCATTGGCCACATGCCGCTTTACACAGACGGAAAAATTTCCGGTTCAGAACTTGTTGTTTTCCTTTCGCATCCAATTTATGGATTTTCTTACTACAGGGCTCAGGCTGCAAACCCTGCATGGATTGATGTAAGTGCCGGTTTTGCAATCAAAGATAGTCTTAAGCAGGTTGATGAAATTGCGGATTTTGCCTGCATTGCCCGCACAAGCGAAGATGGAATAAAATATTGCGACCTTTACGCATCACAAAGTTTTATTCCTAAACTTTATAAATTCAACTGGCAGACAAAAAGGGCAGAATGTCTTTACACTGTTGATGATGATTTGGACACTCTGGATTCACTTTGGGCTGCTGGTGACAATTTGATTTTTGAAACAATGGGAAAGGTAAATGCATTTTCCTTGAATGAATCTAAACTGATTACCCTGCCTGATCCGGAATACACTTCATGGCGCAAGCTGGTAAATTCAACTCCTTCGACTGTAAATGCGGCTTATGTTCCTGCGGGTTTTACTGGTTTGGGATCGGACATAAATCTTAATGAAATGTGGATGCTGGAACCTGAAAACGTAATTACAGATTACGGCGACAAGGCCAGCGACAGAAAGGCAATCTATCTTTCACCTTATTATTTGATTACAGATGCTGGTCGCGCAAAATATAAAAATATCATTTTAAAAAATAATCTTAATGCCCTTGTTGTGGACATGAAGGATGATTATGGACTTTTGCGATTTAAAAATCCCCGTGACCCTCTTTTAAAAGAAAAAGGTTATTTGTCTTCATATACGGTTGATTTGGATAAGATGATTCCTGAATTTAAAAAGGATGACATTTACCTGATAGCAAGAATTGTAGTTTTTAAAGACAAGCATCTTTCAACTTATTCCGGTGGAAAATATGCAGTCTGGAATTCTAAAACAAATGCGCCTTGGGTGGGAACAAAAAGTGACGGTTCGCTTTATGATGAAAACTGGGTAGATCCTTATTCAGAAGAAGTCTGGGAATACAACATTCGCATTGCCCGTGAATTAATTGATCGCGGATTTGATGAAATTCAATTTGATTACATTCGCTTTCCTACAGACGGAAAAAATATTGGAAATTCTACTTTCAGGTGGCGTGATGCAGGAATGGACAAAGAATCTGCACTGGTTTCTTTCCTTTCCTATGCAAGAAAAAATATTGAAGCTCCAATTGGAATTGATATTTACGGGGCAAACGGCTGGTACAGAACTGGTGCCAGAACAGGCCAGGATGTTGAACTTATGAAGGACTACGTGGATGTAATTTGTCCTATGTTCTATCCTTCTCATTTTGAACAAAACTTTTTGGAATATGCTCCTCTTGCAGAACGCCCTTACAGAATTTATTTTTACGGTTCTTACAGAAACACCGTAATTGGTCACAACAGAATAATTGTTCGCCCCTGGGTTCAGGCCTTTTACCTTGGCGTAAGATATGACCGCACATGGTACAACACGGATTATGTTAAACGTGAAGTTTACGGTGTGCGCGACGGATTGAACCGCGGCTACATGTACTGGAATAATAGTGGCCGTTACGATGACATTTTTCCTGATCCGGCTCCGGACCAAAAGTCACCATGGTACGATGATGAAGGTGCTAAACAGAAAAGACTGCCGGCATTTTCGTCTGGTCAGGCAAATCTTTCGGCCTTTAAACCTTTGTACAGTGGCAGCTTTGCCGAATACCAGAAAAATCTTTCCAAAGAAATGATTTCTGTTTTGGATTCAGTTCGCGAAGATGAAGTTTTGGACGAAGAAGAATCTTCTTCTAACAAAAAAAATAAAAAGGCAAAGTTTACAAAAGTTTCTCCTTTTGCACCAAAACTTGTTTTTAACAAATGACAAATCTAGGTTATACTCCGGAAGAAGCAATCGCAGCAATTTCGACTCCACTCAGTCCAGGGGCAATTGGCATTGTCAGGACCAGTGGAAAAAATTGCATCGGTTTGATTTCAAAAATTTTCTCACGGCCAAAGGCTTTGCTTGAAGCGAAAGGCAATACCTTGCTTTACGGCTGGATTGTTGGCGGCCAGGAAAAAGAGTCTGTAAAAATCGATGAAGTGATGCTGGGCATTTACCGGGCACCTAAAAGTTTTACCGGCGAAGACATGGTGGAAATTTTCTGTCACGGCGGAGTGAATGTTGTAACTTCCATTTTAAAACTACTTTTACAAAATGGTTTTCGCCAGGCGCAAAAAGGTGAATTTACATTCAGGGCTTACATCAACGGAAAAACTGATTTAACAAAAGCTGAAGCCGTAAAAGAAATTATCGATTCCAAAACAGATGCCAGCCTGGGAAGGGCAGCTGGAAGACTGGCGGGCAATCTTTTTCAGGAAATTGACAGCATAAAGAAATTAATTGTAGACACTTTGGCTGAAATTGAAGTAGGCATAGAATATCCGGAAGACGAAGAAACAATCGCAGACTCTTTTGACCAGACAAATCTTGAAGAAGCAGAAAAAAGACTTTCTTCTTTGAAGGACAGTTGGAAAAGCGAAAAACTTTATCAGGATGGAGCAAGGGTTGTTTTGGCAGGAAAAACAAATGCCGGAAAATCATCCCTCTTTAATTCACTTTTAAAAGAAGACAGAGCCATTGTTTCTGACATTGAAGGCACCACACGTGACTGGATTGAAAGCTGGGTTTCTTTTGACGGCATACCAGCCAGACTCTTTGACACAGCGGGACTCAGGCAGACACAGGATAAAATTGAAGCGCGCGGCGTTGAACTTACAAAAGACTTAAGTCACGAAGCAGACATAATTCTTTACATTGCGGATTCCAGAAATCCTTTGGACAAAGAAGACCTTGATTTTATAAAAAGTCAAAATGGTCTGCCAGTTTTGCTTGTCTGGAACAAATGCGATTTAACTTCTTTGGAATCAAAAGATCCAAAAGAAAATTTACCAGCTGGAATAGAAGGGGAAGTTTTTGTAAGCGCAAAAAATTCTACAGGCATTGGAAAATTAAGCCAGGCGGTAAAAGAAATAATTTGCAAAAAAAATGCCGACCAGACAGACAGACTGCAGGCCGGACTTGGTTCTGAAAGACAAAAAGAAAGTGTAAGCGAAGCTCTTGAACGAGTTTGCCACGCACTGCAAATTGCACAAAACGGTGACTACGGTTTAGACGCGGTTGTGCAGGATCTTGAAGACAGCCTGGACTCACTTGGCGAAGTTACCGGTTCAGTAAGACCAGACGATGTCCTTTCCTCTATATTTTCACACTTTTGCGTTGGAAAATAAATCTGCTTTTTTAACTGCGCTAAAAAAAATTAAACTTTTCTAATATCGTCTACCTTTCCGCAGGTTTCTGCAATTTCCTTAAAGCGCGAAAGAGTAATTCCTGTAACCTTGATGGTAACTTTTCTATAATCAGAATTTTCCGCAGCAGTTGTAACGCATGAAATAATTTGTGCAGTAGCGTCGCCCAAAAGTTTACTCAATTGACTCAGCTTGCCAGGTTCATCTTTTAAAGTAAGAATTGCGCGAATGCCAGGAGTACGGGCGTTAAACATTTCGATGAACATTTTAAACAAATCAGAATCGGTAATAATTCCAACAAGTTTTTTTCCGTCCATAACTGGCAGACATCCAAAGTCGTGATCCGCCATAATTCTGGCCGCCTCTTCCACAGTTTCGTTTTGTGAAACAGTAATTGGTTTTTTAGTCATCACCTTTTCTACATTCAACTTGCTCAAAAGGTAACCCATTTCGTAAATGTCAAGCGTTGTTGCTTCCGAAGGCGTAACCCTGTCCAAATCGTTCGATGTCAAAATTCCAACCAGTTGTCCCGTCTTATTTAAAACCGGCAGCTTGTTGATTTTTTTCTTTGACATAATATCTTTTGCTTCCAAAATAGAAGCTTTGTTTTCTACCGTAAACGGATTTTTTGTCATAACGTCTTTTAC
>CAVJHV010000019.1:0-23375 GCA_963649315.1 Treponemataceae bacterium
GGCCTGATTTGAACGACTTTTTTCAATGAAATTGCGAACAAATCTTGACGCTATCACACCGTAAGCTCTGGATTTATATGTTTGATATTGTTGTACTGGCAAGGGTAGATTTGTATAAATGCTACAGTCTGGAAGAATTACGCTTTGATATTTTCTGAATGCTTCAAGTTTTGCATTTGATTTTTTTTCGCTTGTGATTGTTGGTTCAAATAGAAAATCATCTTGGAAGAAATGAATACTTGAACTTGCAGCATCTTTTAGATTTTCTGCTTTATTTTCCTTTCCGAACAAAACAAGTTTTTCAGGAATTTTTGATGTACCTTCAACAATAGGATATTCATTTCGTTATTCCATTAGACCTATCTTTTTCAAAATCATAATTTTTAATCTGCCAGAAACCAAAAACATCTTTTTTAGTGGACATAATTTACTCTCCCAAAAAAATAAAATTGGAGATGTATAAAAAATATAACTCCAATTCAATTAAAATACTCTTTCACCGTCACAATAAACTTCTACAGGCATATTGTGATAGTTAATTTCAAAAAGTTGCTTATTTTCAACATTTTGAAAAACTACAATCCAGTATTCCTCATAGTTTGGATCATCTTCGTCTAGACAGTTTTCAGATTCACAGGCGGTATCGAATAACGCATTTATTACACTGTTATCCTTAAATACAAATTTATAAGAATTTCTTGTATGTCCATGAACGAATAAAAGAAAATCCCAAAATCTACCTGCTTCATTTGGATTAAGCATCATATTTTTACTCCTTTTAATACGGTTTTGAAGGAACGATATGAGTTCCCTTGCTAGAGTGATGTATTATACCATTAGTTGTTGGAACATACCCTTTTATTGGATCATTATATAATCCAATAATCTTTCCAAAATCAACTCTTTCTTTATTACTTGAAGAAGGTGTACCAACAACATTTCCTGTTCCAGCAAAAAAATCGGCTAATTTTTTTGCTTCTGACATTGAGATAGATAATTTGCTTTTTCCAGACTGAAAATTAGGATGTCCTTCAATATGTTTACCCTGCTTCCCTTCTTCTAATGTAGAAGGCCATTCCTTCCTATCCGAAAATTTGTTCTTTGAAGATGGGGAAGAAAGATAATTCATTATAGAAGAGTTATCTTTTTCCGCTTCTTCAAATAAACTTTGTTCTGCGTAACCTGTATTGTCTAAATCACGATTATTTACACCAGGATTTCTAGACTTACCAGATCCCTTAAATTTACCAGCACCCATGATCAGTGCCTCCTTTTTGAAAAAGGCAACTCCGTTTTATAAGGCAGATCTGTGTAAAGGGCATCTCTAAAAAATCATTTTCAATGCTTTTTCAGAGATGCCTGCGCATTCTAAGTCTTGGAAATAGCAAGACTTAGAAGTGCGCGTTTTCAAAGTTGCCTCTAAAAATTGCAATTTTTAGAGGCTCCCTAAACTAAACAAAATCCACCGGGAGAAGCGTCAAATTTTTCCATTTGACGAAGCACCGCTTTAAGGCTAATATTCTAAATGGTATTCGAAATTACCTTATGGTGTTTCGTCGGTTAGTTTTCTGTTTCCAGCAGAAATCTAACTTTTTGGCATAAGCCAATTTTTTTAACCTTGCTTTGATTGCAGTCTTAGCAAGGTTTTTTATTTTTTAAACCTTAATTTTCACTTGAGAATCTCCTTTTAATCATCATTATAACATAAAAAGTAAAACGAAAATAAAACGAAGCAGATTGTAAAAAACTGTACGCATTACTTTTCCCCATCATACAAATCACTATTTATATCTTCACCGTTTACAAGACTTTCAATAATTTCCGTCATTCCCTGCCTGCTTATCTGCGGGCGGTAATAAACTTCCGGAAGGTCATCTTTTAGTTTTTCAAAAAGTTTTCGGGCGGCACTAAATTTTCGTCTTTCTTCCGGGTCTATGTTGTCTTTTGTCTTGTCCTTTGTTTCAACAACAAGATTCAGCTGCTTTTTTCCGTTCTGGTGTTTTATGACATACATAAAATCCGGGCTGTAAGTTCCATCTGCATAAGTTGGAATGCGTACAGTTTTACGAGGAATTTTTCCGTAGACTTCAACAGAGGCAAGTGGAGATTTTATTTCCAGCGTCATATCTTTTCTTTCAAGTTCTGAATCATAAGCACAGGATTCGTAAAGATAATTTTCAAGAGGCTTTTCCTTGCAGTTAAAAACGCCAATATCATTTTGAACTACATATTCTTTTACATTTTTATTTTCATCACAAAGCGGGTCCTCTACTTCCACATCAATTTTTTCGTAAGAATAACGCGTTGCAAAAGTTTTTATGTACCAGTCGCGGTAACCTGCAATAAGTTTAAACAAAGTCTGCCTGCTAAAAAACTTTGGGGGCAAAGGATTTTCACTAAAATACTGGCAGAAAACTTCATGCAAAATCCGGATAGGAATTTTTATTTCTTTTTGAGCCTTTTTTAAAAAGTCTGAATATGAAAGTTCTTTTTTTACAGAAAAAGTTGAACCTATTTCTTTTTCAAAAGTAATTCTTCCATCATCATTTACTGTTTTTTCAATTGAAGTAGAAATGGTTGAAGAACCGTCTATTCCTTTTTTAAGCAAATTCAAAAGCATTGCCTTTAATTCCGCTTCGCTTGTATTTCCAAAACGAAGATAAAATTTCTGGTTTATGCTGTGCCAAAGGTCTGCAAGTTTGTCGTAATTTTCTTTTCTGATTTTTACCTGTGCACCAGTTTTTTCTCCAGGTCTGACAGTAATGATTTTTCCTTCCTGCAGGGCATCAAACAAATCCGGGTAATTTTCCCTAAATTCATCAAGATTTTCTTCAACTGCTTCGTGAGTTTCAGGGTCAATAAAATCTTTTACTATTAAATCTTTAAAGAAGGCCTTTGTATCAATCTGCTTTTTCTTTGCGTATTCTTCAAGGAAAGTTTTTGTAATCTTAAATTCTTTTTCAAGACCGGCATTAATTTCTGCAAGGAGTTTTTCGCCAAAACCTTTTTCTGAATAGTCGATTATGTAACGAAGATAAAACTGCCTGTTCTGCCTTTCTCCAAGTTCATCAACTGGAAGACGAAGTCCGCGACCTACTTCCTGCAGTTTGCTCGTTTCGCTTCCGCTCGAACGGAGTTTTGCAATTACAAAAATGTTAGGATTATCCCAGCCTTCTTTTAAAGTCCACTTTGAAAAAATAAAACGCGTCGGTTCCCATTCGCCGTCATCTTTTTTTATTTTGATTATTTCATCTTTCTGCCGCAGAACTTTATCTACTTCTTCCCGAACTTCTTCGCTGTCCGTATTGTTGTCCTGAGAAAAATAACCGGCAATCGTCTTTTTTAAGTTTTTCAAAGAAAATTCAAGATAATCTGCATATTCCTTTTCTTTTTTTAAGTCTGATTTCTGGTATTTTTCTATTAAAAGAGTGAGTTTTTCTTTTAAAAGATTTTCAAATTCTTTTCTTAAAAATCCGTCATCGCGGAAAGATTCAATTGAATCAATAAAAAAAAGCGAAAGTGTTTTGATTTTTGTTAAGCCACCGCAGAAATTTTCATGTTCAATTTTAAAATGTTCTTCCAGTGCAAGATTCAGCATTGTAGTCTGAAAACTTTCTGAAAAAACTTCAGGATACAAAGATTCACTTTTATGCAAAATCATTCCGTTGCTTAATTCAATTTCGTTTTTGGAAATTGCAGAAATGCGGATGTTTTCCAGATTTGAATCAATTTCAGAAAGAGAATCGCTTTCCTGTAAATCAAAAGTCTTTTTTGTCTGTTCATTTTGAAAGCGGACTGTTTTTACTTCTCCTTTTGGAGTGTTAATTTCCAGAACTTTTATTTTTATCTGGTCTTTTAATTTTCCTTCGTCTGCAATGTATTCAACTGCCACGCCTTTTACAAGATTGTCATTAAAAGCCTTGCAGGAGTTTAAAGAATAAACCACATTTTCATAATCAATTTTATCTTTACCCATTTCAGGGAAAGTTGCTCCATAACGGATAATCACCTGGGGCTGAATTTTTTCAATAAGGGTTTTAAAAGTTCCTTTAGTTCGGTTAAATTTATGGGGCTCATCAATAATTACAAAAGGATTGATATTCTTTAAAACTTTGTAAGGATTTGTAAAAGAACCAAGTAAAGTCTGGTCATATTCTGCATCCATAGTTTTAGCTGAATTCAACATTCCACTGTTTGTAAGAAGGACATCTATTTTGTTTCCGTTTATGTCCGTATTTTCTGCAAAAGCCTGAATTGCCGCCGGGAAAGATTTTCGCCCCTTTGTGTTCTGCTTCTGGGCATCCAAAACATGCAGGCGCAATTGACTTCCGTCATAAAGCGACTGTAAATCACTTTTCATATATGCAGATTTTAAAAATGCCTTTGCACCTTCTTTTATAGGAACGGTCGGAACTAAAACGATGAATTTGTTTATACCAAAATGTTTGTGAAGTTCAAACATTGTTTTTGTGTAGACATAAGTTTTGCCTGTCCCGGTTTCCATTTTTATATCAATGTTCAGATATTTTGAACTTGAATCCATGTAATTCTGGCGAAGATTTTCCGGCACAGAATAATCGTCTAAAAAACAATTTTGCATTTCGCCCTTTTGAATTTGACAAATGTTATTTTTGATAGTTTCAAGATCAACCGTTGCCAAAGGACATTTTGTTTTGTCCTGCGGAATTTTTATTTCAACGCCCTTAAAAACATTGAGTACCGCATTTATTGCATTTGTCTGATGAGGAAGATTCTGTTCAAGTTTCATTTTAATACCTTATGATTGCGTCAATTTTTTCTCTGTTTTTGAGCATTTCCAGATTTTTTGTGAGGGATGTGAGGGAATCAAAATCAAAAGAATAACCGTAAACAAAAACTTTGCTCGGGTTTAGTTCTTTTGCTTCAATTCTGCGGATAAGTTCTTTTATGGAATTTTCGCTCATCTGGGTAAGAAGATACAAATAGTTTCCAATTTCTTCGTTTTCCAAAAGATAAACCGTATAGCCTTCAATGTCGATTTTTTGCTGAATGCAGTCAAAGCCAAAGCCGTCTTTTATCTGCCATGTCTGTAAAAGAGTTTCTTCGCCAAGTGATTTTACAATGTCGCCGTCGCTTGAAAAAAGTTCTTTAGGATTAAAGGTCTTTATTTTATCCAGCGTGTCTTGCGGCATTGATTTTAAATAGTAGGTTTTAAAGCCTAAGTCCGCCTTTGTGCTAGGATTTTCGGATTTGATTTTTGCAGCTGCCCGGCGGATTCTTTCGCGGCCGATTTCGTCGATGGTGTGATAGCCGGCTTTTTCTGCTTCGCTGTCTTTTTTTACTTTTTCGTCCAGCTGAACCATGATGAATTTGCGGCTTCCGCCGTCCTGGGCGTTCAATTGCATTACGGCGTGAGCGGTTGTGGCAGAGCCGGAGAAGAAGTCGAGGATGATGTCGGAAGCTTTTGTATTTGAGATAGTCATTAGCACAGTTAACAGTTCAACAGGTTTTGGATTTGTAAAAATGTCTTTAACGCCAAACAAATTTTTTACAACAATGGAGGCTTTTTTATTTCCTTCAATATTGTCAAGTAAATTGGAAATTTGTTTAGTTCTTCCTTCAGAATAATATTTTACATAAGGTTTCCATTCTGATTGTTGATAATTATCTACTTTGAAAGGAGAATCTAATTTTTCTTTTTTCCAAATAATCATGTTATTTGATACAAGATTTTCATAAGAACTTTTTGCAACACGCCAGCGACTTAAATATCCTGTCGGACCAAAAGGATAAACATTTGTATTATCTGGAGCTTTTACAGCATAAAACATATTAGGTCTATCTTCTTGTCTATCAGCATTTCCTGTTTTTCGTAATTGCAATGTTGAATAATTTCCTTTCTCATCTTTTTCAGTAAATCTTAATAAATCATTTTCATCTAATGGTATTCCAAATAATTCAAAATTTTCACTTTTCCGATAAACTAAACAATAATCTATAGAACTGCCAATTTTATTCGCATCCTGTCCTGTAGTAGTTCCTGTTGCCCTACTAATACAACCTACAAAATTCCCTTCCCCAAACACCTCATCACACAGCCTTTTCAAATTCGCCTGCTCGTTATCATCAATACTGATAAAAATTACGCCGTCATCACGCAAAAGGTCTCTTGCAAGGGCCAGTCGCGGGTACATAAAAGTAAGCCAGGCAGAATGGGTGCATTTCCCCTGCATTTCAACAATTCGTTCCGCTTCGTCTTCATCAATATCAAGCTTTTCAACAAGTTCTTTTGCCGTAAAGCCAAATTTATCGTTATAAACAAAATCATCTTTTCCGGTGTTGTATGGAGGGTCTATGTAAATGCACTTTATTTTTTCTGAATAGGAATGGCGTAAATGCTGCAAGGCATCAAGATTGTCGCCCACAAGGTAAATATTTTTGCTTTCTGTTTTAGAATTTTCTGCATCCGGCACGATGACAGTTTCGCTTTCAAGATTTGCCTGGTAGCGGGCATAGCTTTTGCCAAGAAAGTTTAAAGTAAAACCTTCTTTTGTAATGTCAACATTGTCGTTCAAAAGGGCGGAAAGTTTTTCTGTGTCAAAATGCTCTTTTATTACATTTCCGTTTTTGTCTGTTTCAGGCTTTAAAAAACACTGGGGAAAGTATTTTTTTAAGATTTCTAAAGTTCTGTCTGCAGGTCTTGCTTTTTCGTTTGCGGTCTGTGTGTCTGTTTTCATAAAAAAATCCGTTAGTACTAAAATTGATAACCTTTTAATTAAAAAAGTTACTGGAATTAAGTATATCACAAAATAGATTTCTATATGTTATCAGAATTAAATTTTTCTTAATTAAACTAATCTTATGGATAAATATGAGTCAGACTTTATTGCTAATTTGATATATTACCGAGAATTAAGAGGTTATACGCAATCTGTTCTTGCAGGATTATGTGACGGGACAAAAGGAAACATTGGTGTAATTGAATCTGGAAAATCCTATCCCTCTTTTGAAATGATTTTAAAAATTGCAAAAGCCCTCGAAATCCACCCCGCCGATCTTTTCTTGCGCAACGCCAGCCAGACCCGCGAAAACGTAAGGAATTTTTTTGACAAAGAACTTTCGCCAAAAGTAAAAGAAATGGTAGAAAAACGCTTTCCCCTTTCAGAATGTAATAAAGGGGAATAGTCTGAACTTTGCCCCGCACCAGGGATTGGAGGTGCGCCGAAGGCGTTCCGGAGTGAGCGCAGCGAACGGAGGAATGGAGCGATAGCGGAACACCGCAAAGCCCGGTGCCCATTGCGACTAGCAATGGGCAGGTGCCCAAAAAAATCAAAATCAAAAAAAATAGATTTTCCCCCTCAAAAATGCTAAACTCATCGACATGATTTCTTTTGCTAGCGATTACATTGCGGGGGCACATCCTCAGGTTTTACAAAAACTTTTTGAAACAAATCTTGAAAATCTTCCTGGTTACGGAAGTGACAAATATTGTCAGCAGGCGGCGGAAAAAATAAAAGTGGCTTGTGAATGCCCGGATGCCCAAATCTTTTTTCTTACCGGCGGAACTCAAACAAATCAGATTGTGATAAGTTCTGTTTTGCAAAATTACCAAGGCGTGATTGCGGCAACGACTGGCCATGTAAGCATCCACGAAGCCGGGGCAATTGAATATACAGGCCACAAAGTTTTGACCATCCCGGAAAAGGACGGAAAACTTTACGCAGAAGCAGTAAAATTTTATCTTGAAAATTTTTACGCTGACGGAAATTGTGAGCACATGGTTCAGCCTGGAATGGTTTACATTTCTTTTCCGACAGAATACGGCGTCCTTTATTCAAAAAAAGAACTGACCGACCTTTACGAAGTTTGCAAAGAATTTAAAATTCCACTTTACATAGACGGCGCTCGGCTGGGCTATGCCCTTTCAAGTGATGAATGTGACGTAAAACTTTGTGATTTAAAAGATTTGTGCGACATTTTTTACATCGGCGGAACCAAAGTTGGTGCATTTTGCGGCGAAGCTGTCGTTTTTACCCACAAAAATGCTCCCCTCCATTTTATGACTCAGATAAAACAGCACGGGGCTCTGCTTGCAAAAGGCTGGCTGGTCGGCGCTCAATTTGACGCTCTTTTTACAGACGATTTGTATTTTAAAATCAGCCGTCACGCAATCAAAATGGCTGCCCTTTTGAAAGAGCTTTTTTCACAAAAAGGATTTACATTTTTCAGGCAGTCACCGACAAATCAGATTTTTATAATTTTAGAAAATCAGAAAATGCAGGAAATGCAAAAATCTGTCAATTTCAGCTTTTGGGAAAAGTTCGACGAAAATCACACTGTGGTAAGGTTTGCGACAAGCTGGTCCACAAAAGAAGCGGATATCGAAGAATTGAAAAAGATTTTGGGGTAGGTGGTTGGGATAAGAATATGGGCGTGCCCCTCCGTTTGCTTCGCTCACTCCGGGTCGCTATGTCCAGGGTTCGCTAACGCTCATTCCTCCGCTCCACTTCGTTACGCTCCGGAACGCCTTCGGCGCCCTTCCCAGCGCTCACGCAAAAAACACACTGAACCGCCAGTTCTATTCCAAAATTCTGTCATTTTTCAAAAACTGAAAAATCCCCATGTAAATGATTCCGTGGTCATCTGTGTAAGTTTCAATATCATCGCCCAAAATAACGATTTTTCTGAAAGAATCATCAATTTTTAAAAGAGATGCAATTTCCTGATTTTTCTTTTCTTCATCTGGCAGAGCAAAAGCTGATTGAATGTAAAATTTATCCAATCCATTGGTGGCAATAAAATCGACTTCGTATTGAATATAACGCTGTTTGCCATCCCGCATTTCTCTGGATTCAAGAAGTCCCACATCAACAAGATAATCCCGGGACCGCAATTCGTTAAAAATTATATTTTCCATGATGTGGGTAATTTCCTGCTGTCTGAAATTTAATCTTGCATTTCGCAAACCAACATCAACTGCATAATATTTCTGAATAGTCTCAAAATATTTTTTTCCTTTGATATTGTATCTTCTGGCCCCTTCAAATAAAAAAGAATTTTCAAAACAGTCTATGTAAGAGGCAACAGTTTCATCATCAATCTTATTTTTTTGAACGGATTCAATAGTATTTGCAAGTTTTGTAGGATTTACCAGCGATCCAACAGAAGAACACATTGCATCAACCATAGAAAGAAGTGCCCTTTTATTTTTTAAGTGGTTTCTTTCTATAACGTCATCTATGTATATTTTGTCCCACAAATTTTTTAAATACTTTGCCTTTGACTCTGGGCTTTTATGTTTTAAAAGTCCTGGCATTCCGCCGTATGTGTAATATTCTTTCCATAAAGTATGAATATCTTCCTTCCTGTTTGTACAAAATTCCTTAAAGGAAAAAGGGTAAACTCGAATTTCATCACCCCGTCCCCGGAAAATTGTTCTTATGTCACTTGAAAGAAATTTTGAATTACTGCCCGTTATATAAACATCTACATTTTCTTTTGCGGCCAGCCCGTTTACAAGTCGTTCAAAACCTTCAACTTCCTGAATTTCATCCAGAAAAACGTAGTATTGCTCTTTATCCAAAAGTATTTTGTCGTAAATAAATTTTTTAAGATTTTCCTTATCAAGCAGACTTTCATCACATTCACTGTCATCCATATCAAGTGAAACGCTGATAATATTTTTTTCTTTTACACCATTTGAAATCAAATATGAATAGAAAACCTTTTTTAAAATCCAGCTTTTACCACAGCGTCGTGAACCAGTAATGATTTTTACTTCACCATTGTGCATGCGGTCTATGATTTTTTTCAGGTAAAGTTCTCTGTTTATAAAATCCGCCATAAAGATCTCCTTAATCGAAATTTTCTGCAATTTGCACTTTTTAGCGATTATAACACCGAATCAAAATTTACTGCAACTTGCAGTTTTTAGCGAAAGTTTACAATATGGGCGTGCCCCTCCGTTTGCTTCGCTCACTCCGGGTCGCTATGTCCAGGGTTCGCTAACGCTCATTCCTCCGCTCCACTTCGTTACGCTCCGGAACGCCTTCGGCGCCCTTCCCAGCGCTCACGCAAAAAAATCATCCACTATGCGAAATGTTTCTGGCAAAATAGCGCTTTTCAACTTGGCTTCTAAAAATTGCAATTTTTGGTGACTTCCATTAATATTGCTTTGCTAGCGAAATAGCGGGGTAAATATGAAATTACATCAGATTATAACAAGCCTTCTTGAAACGGATTTGTACAAATTTTCAATGGGACAAGCTATTTATCATCAGTTTCCTTCATATAAAACAAACTGGACTTTTAAGTGTAGAAATGAAGGTGTGCGCTTTACAAAAGAAATGGTTTGTGAAATTAAAGAGCAGATTCAAGCCTACTGTAATTTAAATTTTACGGTAGATGAACTTTTGTATCTTTCAAAGATTGAATGGCTGCATGAAGATTACATTGATCATCTTCAAATTTGGAAGCCTCGCTTTAAGGATTTTACAATTACTGACCAGGGTGAAAATGGTTTGACTGTAGAAGCGAATGGAACATGGCTGAATACTTCCATGTACGAAATTCCAGTTTTGGCCATAATTAATGAAGTGTATTTTAGAATGGCCTTTGATTATGATGAACTTTTTGAAAACTACAAGTTTAAGCTGGAAGAAAAAAGAAAATGGCTGATTGAAGGAAAATATAATATTGGAACATTTTCCGAATTTGGTTTGCGCCGCCGTCTTTCTGCACAAGCCCAGGATCTGGCAGTAAAGCTTTTGTGCAGCAGCAATGGCGAATACAAAGATAGTTTCTGTGTTGGTACTTCGAATGTTTATCTTGCAAAAAAATATAATGTTGTCCCAGTTGGAACTATGGCCCACGAATATATTATGTGTGCAGGTCAGGGCAATCCTCTTTACAATCCGGCTTATTCAAATAAGATTGCAATGAAAAGCTGGACAAATGAATATGGTGTTTTAAACGGAACTTATTTGACAGACACAATTGGTGATGAAACTGCCCATCTGGATATGGGTTACACTTATTCCATTTTGTTTAGCGGTGTGCGCCACGATTCAGGCGATCCTTTTGAATGGGGTGAAGCGTGGATAAAGCATTACGACAAGCTCTACCAGAAGTATCATGACGAAAGGGTCAATCCTAAAACAAAAACACTTCTTTTCAGCGACTCTTTGAATTTTGAAAAAGCGTCTGCTTTGTATGCGCATTTTAAGGACAGAATAAAAGTTGCTTTTGGAATTGGAACTTATATTGCAAATGACACGAATGTGGAACCTTTAAACATTGTAATGAAAGTAACTGAATGTAATGACAGGAGTGTTGCAAAACTTTCTAATGCTGACGGAAAGACAATGTGCAAAGACAATGATTATGTTGAGTACCTTCGTAAGACGATTGACTGGCGTCTTAAGCATGATGAATAAATTCTTGAAGTGCGTTAGGGATCGTAGTGGCCGCGAAGCGGGTGTTTTTGCAAAGCAAAAATACCGGAGGCGAAAGCCGTAGCCACGGAGAGCCCGACCTTGGCACATGCTTGCATGGGACAAGGGAACGCCCAAAAAAGGAGTTTCTTTTATGGAAGAAAAATCTTTGACAAAAAGACCACCGGCAAAAGTGACTGCGCTTAACTGGTTGATTTATGTGGCACCTATTGTTTACGGTTTAATTTTTTCTTTGCAAGATAAAGTTGTTTATACTTCTTCTGCGGACAGAATGAAAATTTATTTGTCAGCGCCGGTGATTGTCTTTTACATTTTTGCAGCGCTGGCGGTTTTTCTGGTAAATCATGTGGCGGTAAAAAAAATTTGTACTTTTGACGGAAGCGAAAGTTCTCAAAAGGAATGTTCTTTTGCTTACAAGGTGCAGATGTTTTTTAATATGCTGACACCGGTTGCTTTAGCTTTTTTGTATTGGCTTTGTGTGACTATTGCTGCAAAAACGACTGGTGCCCGTGTTTCTACATGGCGCGTTGTTTACATTGTGGTTTCTGCTGTCTGTCTTGTCAGTATGGTTTTTTACACGATATGGACAGAAGCGTATTCTAAGTGGCTGAGTTTTCTGCCTATTCATTCAAAGGACATAACTTTTGGAATTACCATGCGTGTTTTAGTAACGCTCTTTTTCCTTGTCTGGGGTATTTTTGCCGGGGTAATGATTTCAATGGTAGATACCTACGGGGAGTATGGCGAAAGTTACTTCCATAACAAAAATGCTTTTGCAGCTGCCTTTGTTTTAAATTGGATTCCTCACATGGTTTCGGGGCTTCTGGCAACAGGGCTTTCAATGTCCATTTTGATGTCTTCTATTTTGAAACGGATAAATAAAATCGGGCACTTAAGTAAATCCCTTGCCCAGGGAGATTTTTCTGTGAAAGAGTTGCCTGTAGAAAGCCGCGATCAGTTTGGTCTGGTTATAAAAAATTTAAATGATTTTCTTCGCAGTAACAAAAAACTTCTTTCGGGAGTAAATGAAAATATTAATACGACGGTTTCCCTTTCTACAGAACTTGATGAAAATATGCAAAAGGCAAACGAGGGCATAAAAGAAATTCTTGGAAACATTTCTTCCGTTACTGAAAAAATTAATCACCAGGGCTCCAGTGTGGAAACGGCAACACAGGCGGCTTCAAATATTATGACCAACATTGAAAGTCTTAATTCCAGCATTCAGTCGCAAAGTGCCAGCGTAGAAGAAAGTGCTGCTGCCGTCAGACAAATGGTTGGCAACATCAATGACGTAACAAAAATCCTTGAAGAAACAAGTCAGGCTTCTAAAAAATTAAATGAATCTTATGAAGTGGGCTACCAGCGTGTTGAAGATGCGGTAAATTATTCAAACAAAATTTTGGGCGAAAGTCAGGCTTTGCTTGAAGCAACAAATGTTATTCAGGAAATTGCCAGTCAGACAAATCTTCTTGCAATGAACGCTGCTATTGAAGCGGCTCATGCGGGCGAAAGCGGAAAAGGCTTTGCCGTCGTTGCAGAAGAAATTCGTAAACTGGCAGAGCAAAGTGATGAACAAAGCAAGCGTATTGCCATAAGCCTTGAAGGCATTCAGCAGATAATCCAGGGCGTTGGTGAAAGTACTAAACTGGTGCAAAATCAGTTTGATGTAATGACTGCCCTTACAAAAACGGTTAGCCGTCAGGAAGTTTTGGTTCACAGTGCAATGATGCAGCAAAGCGCAGGCAGTTCACAAATCCTTGAAGCTATGCAGCAAATTGACAGCGCAACGGCAGAAGTAAAAAGTGGGGCTCTTGAAATGCGCGACGGTGGTGAGCTGATTGTTAAACAGATGCAGGCTTTGGAAAGCGAAAATCTTAAAATCAATTCAGCTATGCAGGAAATGGAAAAATCTTCCGGAAAGATTAGTGATATTGTTGAAGTTGTAAATGAGTCTTCACAAAAAAGTAAAATGGCTATTTCGGAACTTGAAACTGAGATGAAAAAGATTTCTTTGTAAGGCAAAATGAAAATTTTGTGAAAGGTGCAAGCGTAGAAGCGTGAAAGTATAGAAAAAGGCTGTCTTAAAAAAGGCAGCCTTTTTCTTTTACAAATTATTTTTACACTTTCCCTTACAAAATCAAAAATCAATTTCCATGTAAAGGGGGGTGTGATCCTGTCTGGGCCCTGAATCAATCATCAAAGATTTTTTTACATTCGCCTTAATTCTTTCGCTAACCAGAAAATAATCAATGCGCCAGCCGGAATTATTTATTTTGCTGGTCTTAATTCTTTGGGCCCACCAGGAATAAATATTTTTTACATCGCCGTTGATGTAGCGGAAGGTGTCTACAAAACCGGCGTCAAGCAATTTAGAAAAATCCTCTCTTTCTTCGTCAGTGAAGCCGGCTGAAAAATGATTGCCTGCCGGATTTGCCAAATCAATTTCCTTGTGGGCAACATTAAAATCACCGCAGGCAATGACAGGCTTTTTTTTATCCAGAGAAACTAAATATTCTTTGTAACACTGATCCCACTTTTGCCGCTCGCCCAGGCGCTTTAGTCCGTCGCCGGAGTTTGGCGTGTAAACGTTAACAAAATAAAATTTTTCAAATTCCAAAGTTAAAAGACGACCTTCATCATCCATTGTGTCTGGTGCCGAAATTTTGGGGCTGCATTCCAAAGGTGAAAAATTTTCCCTGTACAAAATCATTGTGCCTGCGTAACCTTTTTTTGCTGGCGGTTTTGAAGAGCACCATAGCACTTTGTAAGATGGAAAATAATTTTTTAAAAGTTCCAGATGTTTTTCGGATGGCCCTTCTGCCGGCAGTTTCGTTTCCTGAATGGCAACAACATCCGCATCGTATTTTGAAATAGTGCGCAAAACATCCTGCGACAAAAGTGCCCTTGCCGAAGTGGATGTGAGCGCCGCATTAATCGAATCAATGTTCCAAGAAATAAATTTCATTTTTTCCTCAATTTATTTTATTTTTTTTGTGGGGCGCCTGCCCCTCGCCCAAGCCACTTTGTGTCTTGGGCTACCCCCTCTAGCGGGGGAGGTCCCCCGCAACGCCCCCCGTTCTTTTAGAAGTTATTCTTCTAAGGCATAAACCTTAACGTAATCTACATACATTTTTGATGGCAAAAGGGAAGTGTCTTTTGGTCCACCCCAGGAACCAAATTCTGAAGAAATAATTATGTAGTTTTTACCCTGACATATTCCGCCAAAGTCTTCACCATTCAATTTAAAAATCTGGGCGTCATCAATGTAAAGTTCATAATTTTCTTTGCCCCAGATAAATTTTGCAATGTGCCATTCGTCATAGAATGAATCTTTAAAATTATAGTTTGGCGAACCTGCTGACTTTTGATTGCTTGAATATGCATCCCAGTGAACAGATGTTTTTAAAAGGTTGGGGCCGTTGCCATAAGGTTCATTTGCTATAATTTCAAAGATGTCAATTTCTGCAGCATCAACTGCACCGTTTCCCACATGGGCTTCGTCGTTGTCACCCATCAGCCAGAAGGCATACCAAAGGCCTGTAGTTTTTTCAACTTTAAATTTAATTTCGTAAAGACCGTATGTCTGTTCAAAAAGACCGTCGCTTTCAATTCCGCCGGAAAGCAGCATGCCGTTTTTTTCTTTGCCTTCAATTACAAGACTGCCGTTTTCTATGTAAGAACATTCGTCTGCCCACCAGCCGTGATTTGCCTGACTGGCTTGCCTTTCTTCCTGGTTGCACCTTTTCCATTTTGTAAGATCCAGATTGTTTCCGGAAAAATCATCATAGAATGTTAAAAGGTAGTCGCTGCTATTGAAAGTTACTTTTTCGGATTTTGAAAAAGTGATTGTGTATTTAAATCCGTTGTCATCAGAAAAATCAACTGACTGACCGTATGTGGCTTTTAAAACTTTTGTCTGGTCAGGATTTTCTGAATCAGCATTTTTGTAAAAGTAAAGGGTTGCATTTTCTTCTGTGCCGGCAAGGGTATAATTTTTTATGGCCGGGTTAAATATTGGCTGTAAAATTCCCTTGTCACTTGTAATTCTGACTTTTGAATGCTTGTCTTTAAAACGGTTTGCGTCTGTTAAGATTGGAAAAACAAAAGTGTTACCGTCATAAGTAAGTGACATGTTCAACTGTATGAAAAAATCTTTGCCTGCAAAAGTGTTTAAATTATTCTTTAAAACAACAATTTTGTCATTGGCATTTTCATTTGTCTGGTATGATGCCCACTGGCATGCGCTCCAGTTTATGCCATTTGTAATGTCATAATAAAGGTTTCCGGAAAAAGTGCCTGGCCCGAAAGCAAGATTTTGGGGGTATTCAAAATGAAAATCTTTTAAAACAATCTGGCATTCGTCCTGGTCATATTCCGAAGAAGAAAAAGAAACTTTTAAATTTCCTAATCCTCCCTTTGCCTTAATTTTTACCCTTGCAGATTCAGTGTAGTTTTGCCAGGAAGCGTCCATCATGCTTAAAAAAACTGTATATTCTTCACCATCTTTTACGAAAGGGTAGAAAAAAGTGTTTGAAGAATCCGTAGATTCAATGGAAAAATTTTGTCCGTCATTTCCAATTACGTGGACAGTAACGCGAAAAAGTTTTTCTGGATTTTTTTTAGTAATGTGAAGTCCGTCTTTTTTAGCTTGTACTTTTAAAGTAATTCCATTTTTACTTGCAGATTTATTGTATTCATTTTCTTCTTTTGCTGCTGCGTCATGGTTGCAGGAAAAAAAAGTCAGCAAAAACAAAATGGGAAAAATGATTTTAAAATTTCTTTTCATGAAAGTCTCCATGTGAAAGTCATGTCCGTCTGCAGTTCAATTTTAGAGGCGGTATTCCTTTCGAAATGTAATTTTATTTTCTATTTAAAAAAAACAAAAATCAAGTTTTATTTTTTGGCATCGCTAAAAAATCATTTTCAATACTTTTTTAGCGATGCCTTAGCATTTTCATAGTTGTCTCTAAAAATTGCAATTTTTAGAGGCTCCCTTTTTTAAAAGGCTTTTGGGTTGGCGGGAAGAAGAATAAAATATATAATTTACCTATGAAACATAACATGCAGATTTTAAAAGAACTGGCCCAGAAAAACGGACCTCTTTGTGTCGGACTGGACACTTCTCCTTCATACTTTCCGGAATCAATTTTAAAAAAATATTCTTCTCCGGCAAAAGCTGTTTTGGATTTTAATGCTTCATTGATTGAAAGAATTGCAGATGAAAAATCGGCATCATCTTTTAAAGTACAAATTGCCTATTACGAAGCCATGGGGCTTGAAGGAATGAAAACTTATGCAGAAACATTGAGCCTTTGCAAAAAGAGCGGTCTGGTCTGCATTTCTGATGTTAAGCGCGGCGACATTGCGGCAACTGCAGCGGCTTATGCAAGCGCTCATTTTTCTGGCGACTTTGAATCTGACATCATAACAATAAATCCTTACATGGGTTTTGACACCCTTGAACCTTTTACAAAATATTGCAGCGACAAGGGAAAGGGAATTTTTGTTTTGCTAAGAACAAGTAATCCTGGCATGGTTGACATAGAACAAAAGGAATTACTTTCCGGTGGCCGGGTTTTGGATGCTGTTGGAAATGAACTGGCACGTCTGGCAAAAGAATTTTCTTCTGTTTTTACTGACTGCGAAACTTCTCCGGTGGGGGCTGTGGTTGGCTGTACCGAAGAAAGTGATGCCCGCATTTTGCGCGACCGCTACAAAGATATTTTCTTTTTGATTCCAGGATATGGGGCCCAGGGTGGTGCTGCAAAAATTTGTGCAACTTTGCTGAACAAGGCAGGGGGCAGCGTAAATTCTAGCCGTGGAATTTTATGTGCATGGAAAAAAGATGCAGAATGTCTGGAAAAGGAAAAAACTCAATCTTTGACATTGGATGACATTGTCGCTTCTTCAGTAAAAGCTTCTCTTTCGTCAAAGGCAGAACTTTTGCAGGCCTTTGCCAGTCTTTGATTTTTTTGTAATTTTGAGTAAAAATTATATCCCGTAAAAAATCGAGGGAGTCTAAAAGGTTAAAAAAATGGATATTGCTGATATTGATGAATTTGGAAATGGCAGACTGTATTTTAAAAAGAGCATGGTTTTGTCCTGTAAAAAAGTTGAAGGACAGGATAATGTTTTTCATCTTCAGGTAAATCTTGTGCTTGACAGGGATAGCCAGAGAGAAGCCGCTCCAGGTCAGTTCTACATGATTAGAAAAACTTTTTCTTCTGTTCAACTGGACAGACCTATTTCGGTTTACCGTTCCAGCCTTGTGCATGACAGGGAAACAGGCCTTAAATCCCTTAACATAGAATTTTTAATTTTGGAAAAGGGACGTGGCACCCAGGAATTATGTCATTTGATGGCGGGGGACGAGGTTGAAATTATTGGGCCTTTGGGAAATGGATTTTCCCTTAGCACTGATTTAGAAAAGGCCTTAAAGAAAAAGGATGACGGCTTTGCAAAAGTAGCACTTGTTGGCGGTGGAATAGGTGTGGCCCCGGTTTCGAATTTTGCTTGCAGCCTTGCGGACGGCACTTACGATTTTTATGCCAGTTTTAAAAGCGGATCTTATGGTTTGGAAAATCTGCATGCGAAAAATCTTTTTGTTACCACGGATGACGGTTCTGTTGGAATAAAGGGAATGCTGCCACAGGCGTTCAACATGGAATCCATCAAAAAAAATAAGTACCAGGCAGTTTATGCCTGCGGACCAAATGCCATGCTTTCTTATGTGAAAGAGCTTTGCAAAGAAGCTGGTCTTAAATGCTACATTTCCATGGAAAACAGAATGCTTTGCGGTCTGGGTGCTTGCTTGGGCTGTACAATAGAAACTTCTTCAGGAAAAAAACGTGTTTGTAAGGATGGCCCGGTTTTTGATGCGGACATTTTGGAATTTGAAAAAGTTGCGGCTAGAAGGAAAGCTCTTTCTTCGCCAGATGAAGTAGATCTTGGTGTAGACATTGCTGGAATCCATTTTAAAAATCCTGTGATTGCTGCTTCCGGAACATTCGGCTTTGGTCAAAATTACCTTTCACTTTTTGATGTAAACAAGTTGGGTGGCATTTGCGGAAAAGGCTTAACCTTAAATCCCAAAGAAGGAAATGACGGGGTAAGAGTTTGCGAAACTCCATCAGGTAACATCAACTCAATTGGTTTACAAAATCCTGGTGTGGCTGCCTTTATAAAAGATGAGCTTCCTCAAATGATGAAACTTAAATGTGTCTCTATTGCAAATCTTGCGGGAAGCGATTTAGAATCTTATGTGGAAGGAGCAAGGCTTTTGGATGCAAGTGATGTTCCTATGATTGAACTGAACATCAGCTGTCCGAATGTGAAGGCCGGAGGAATGGCGTGGGGTATAAAGGCAGAGTCTGCTTTCGAATGTGTTTCTGCCGTTAGAAAAGTTACCACAAAGCCTCTTATGGTAAAGTTGAGTCCTAACGCGACCAGCCTTTGCGATGTTGCTTTAGCATGCATAAAAGCTGGTGCCGATGCCCTCAGCTTGATAAATACAATTCAGGCTGTTGCAATTGATATTGAAAAGGGCAGACCGCTTTTTGAAAACGTTCGCGCCGGTTTGTGTGGACCTGCCATAAAGCCAATAGCCCTGCGCCATGTTTATGATCTTGTTGAAGCAATAAATAAATTGCCTGAAAATGAAAGGGTGCCTGTTGTGGGAATGGGGGGAATTTCCTGCTGGCAGGATGCTGTTGAATTTATTATGGCCGGAGCCAGTGCAATTCAAGTGGGATCTGCAACTTTTTCAAATCCTAATGCCATGCTTGAAATTATAGATGGAATTAAATTCTTTATGGCAAGCCATGGATATTCTTCAATAGAAGAAATGCGGGGAATTGCCCAGTAATTTTTGGGATAGCGGGATAAACTTAAAAAATTGAGAAATCCTTTTAAATAACAATTGCACAATTGCACAATAACAGTTAAATTGTCAGTATGAATACTTTTGTAGCACTTTGTGCCCTTGGTGCCGAAAAAATTTTGGGTAATGAACTTAAAGCTTTGGGATACACCCTAGCCGGCAATTCTCATGGCCGTGTTTCTTTTCTTGGAGATGACTCTACAATTTACAAGGCAAATTATTGTCTTCGTACCAGTGACCGCCTGTATTTGCAAATGGCAAAATATAAGGCCGAAGATTTTGATGAACTTTTTGACGGCTGTTACAATATTGCCTGGCAGGATTTTTTTAAAAAAGATATTCGCGTTGTTGTCGATAAAGTGCGCACTTATAAAAGCAAACTGAACAGCGAACACAGCATTCAGTCTATGATTCAAAAGGCCATCTATAAAAAATTAGGTGATGTCTGGCATATTGCAACTTTGCCGGAAAGCGGTGAACAAAGTGATGTGAGGGTTTACATTGAAGAAAATCAAGTGATGATTTTGCTGGACACTTCAGGTCAGGCTTTGCACAAACGCGGTTACAGAAGTGATGGTGGTCTTGCGCCGTTAAGAGAAACAAGTGCTGCTCTCCTTTTGCAGGAAATGATGTGGCGCAGAAAAACTCCTTTGCATGATCCTTTCTGCGGAAGCGGTACCATTGCAATTGAAGCAAATCTTTATGCCCACAACATTGCACCTGGTTTGGGCCGTCATTTTGCTTACGAGCATTTGACAGTTTACAATCCGGAAAAGGCCCTTGAAATCAAGAAGCAGGAAGCTGAAAAAATTCGTACTGATGTTGAATGCAGAATTACTGGCTCTGACATAGACCCCGCTGCAATTGAACGCGCCCGTCTTAATGCCGAACATTCATGTGTTGCGGCTGGCAGGGCCCTGCAGCTGATAGGCAGTGATGCAAAGATTACAAGACCAGATTTTGTCGTAAGCGATTTTAAGGATTTGCGTGCCCCTTATGATTTTGGTTTGCTTCTGGCAAATCCGCCTTACGGGGAACGGCTGGGGGATGAAGAAGAAGCCAGGCAGCTTTACAAAGATATGGCTTCTTTGTTTACAGATTTTTCTGGCTGGGAAATGGGCTTTATTACAAACCAAAAGTTTTTTGAAAAAAGTCTTGGCATAAAAGCGGATAAGATTAAGTCTTTAAAAGCAGGCAATCTTGATACATCATTTTATATTTTTAAAGGACAGCGTAGCCACTAAGGCAGTTTGTACAAGGAGAACTAATGTCAATTGTAGTTGAACACGAAAAAAGAAGAAGTGAAATTCTTGAAAGAGCCCTCAAGTTGTTTGGTGAACAGGGATATGAAGATGTTACTTTTCAAAAAATAGCAGATCGCTGTGACATCACAAGAACGACGCTCTATATTTATTTCAGGAACAAACGTGAAATTTTTGTTTTTAGCATCAAACAGATGGTTGCAAAAATTAACGATAATATTGAAAAAATTGTAAATGATGGCAGTTTAAATGCAATCGATGCATTGAAAAATATAATGGATTATGTTCTGGACGAATCCATCAAAAATATTAATTTCTTTAAAATGCTTTTGCCATATTTAATGCGCATTCAAAGAAATTATGGTGACAGTGAAAAACGTGTTAACCGCCGCACAATCAGGATACGTCACTTTTTGAGTACAGTAATTATTAACGGACAGAAAAAAGGTGAAATAAAAAAGGTTTCAGTCAAAGAATTGAACAATCTTTTGTATTCCTTTATGGAAGACAGCATTTTCCGTCTGGCATTTTACGGAAGCGTTGATATTGAAGAATACAGAAAATATGTAGCGCTTTCCATTGAACAGTTTAGGCAGAGATAAAATCCGCCCGTAAATTTAAATGCCCAAAATGACCTGTGACTTTAGAATATTCTGGAGGGGAAAATGTTAAATGATAATTTGCTTGTGTGCACATTAATTTGTTTTATTCCGATGATTGCTCTTTACTTGGTGGTCTTTCTTTTAGTGAAAGGATTTAACTGGTGGAAGGGACTTTTGTGCGTGGCTTCGGGTTTTATTTGTCTGGCGCCAATCGCGTTTTTTCAAAATCTTTTTGATAAATTTCCAATCATATCCGCAGAAACAACCGGTGGCATTCTTCTTAGCGCCCTTGTCTTAAACGGATTGATTGAAGAGCTGGTGAAAACAATTCTGTTGACTCTTACACCGGTGCCTGTTAAATCTCCATTTGGCGCTTTTATACGCGGACTTTTGACAGGTATGTCTTTGGGCTGCTTTGAAGTTTTCATTTACCTCATAACTGGAACAGAATCTCAACTCTTGCGCCTGGCTTCTCTTTGGGGTATTCACGTATGCTGTACTATTTTGTGTAGTTATTTTGTCTGGAGCATCTTTAACAAAAAGTTTTATATAGCGCCTTTCCTTTTCGCAGTAATTTTACACGGAATATATTCGTATTTTGCCGGCTACTACACCTTCATGAAATATTTTTGTGCAGCAGTAATTGCCATTGCCGCTTTGGAATGCCGCATACGCTACACAATAATGACACAGCCTGTTCCGCCACTGGATGCTTTGGACGAAACGAAAAAGGCTTAAGGGGCGTTTAAAGGACATCTCTAAAAATTGCTTAGGATGCTATGGAATTATTCTTCAGGGATTTTGCTTACTTTTACAGTGCGGATTGTATTTTGTTCCAGTTTTTGTATTTGAAGCAAAATTTTTCCCTGCAGTTCAAGAGTTTTTCCTTCTTTAGGAAAGTCACCTAGCGTTTCGATTATCCAGCCGCTTAATGTGTTGGAGTCGGACTGGTCTTCTTCAAGATCGAAAAATTTTTCCACTTTGTACATTGGTGTTTCCCCGTTGATTAAATAACTTCCGTCTGGCAGAGTTTTTATGCTTTCACTTTCGCTGTCATGTTCGTCGTAAATTTCACCAACCAGTTCTTCCAGAATGTCTTCCATGGTAACCAGTCCCAGAGTTCCGCCGTATTCATCTAAGATAATGGCCATGTGAACGCGGTCTTTTTGCATCTGGCTTAGCAGTTTGGAAATTTTAATTTTTGCGGAAGAGAAAAATGGTTTTTTCATAATTTTTTCAAGTGAAAAATCAGCAGTAGAATCACTTCCATAAAATTTATAAAAATCTTTTTCGTGAACAATGCCTACAATGCTGTCAATTTCCTTGTCGTAAACTGGCAGTCGTGAAAATCCGCTTTCGTCAAAAGTTCTCTTTACTTCTTTACGGTCACTGGATTTTTCTACGGCACAAATGTTTACTCGTGGTACAATAATGTTTTCCGCATCAAGATCATCAAAATCCATAACTGAGCGGATTAAATTTGTTTCACTTTCTTTTATGGTGCCGTCTTCTTCTGCTTCTTCTACCATAGTGATAATTTCTTCTTCCGTAACAGGACTGTCGGATTTAAAACGGAAAATTTTGGTAATCAGTTTTTTCCACAAAGAAAAAATTATGTTGAGTGGATAAAAAATAATAATCAAAGTGTAAATGCATGGGTAAACAAGCATTGCGAATTTTTCGGCACAGGCTTTTCCTATATATTTTGGTGTGATTTCACCAAAAATCAAAACTGCCACGGTAATTACTGCCGTAGAAATGACGGAAGAATTTAGTGCTGAGCCGGCAAGAATTTTTGCGAAAAGAAGGGTGGCGATTGTAGAAGCCGAAAGGTTTACAATGTTGTTGCCGATTAGGATTGTGCTTAAAAGTTTGTCGTAATTGTTTTCAGTCAGGTTTAAGACTTTTGAGGCACGCTTGTTTCCGTTTGCAGCAAGTGATTTTAATTTTATCCTGCTGGAACAAGTGAAGGCTGTTTCTGTTGCAGAAAAGAAAGCAGAAAATCCGATTAAGACAAAGAGAGAAATTAATAAGGGTATGGACCCGTCTGGCATAAAAAAGCTCCAGGTGAAAAAAATGTGGAAACATGCGTTTCCCTATAAACAAAATATATAAAATTTTTTTAATAATTCCAAGTTTTTTTTTAACGAAGCCTTTCTTTGTTTTTTTTAGTGATTGGCGTTTTTTTTCTATGGAG
>CAVJHV010000019.1:23477-28576 GCA_963649315.1 Treponemataceae bacterium
GAGAGATTAAAAAAGGCAGCATTCCAAAAGAAGTGCTGCCCGTAGACTTAAGAATTTTTCTTTACAAAATTATCTTGCTGTCCAGATACTATTCTTAATTTTGTAGAATTTATTTGCTGGATTAATCTTTAAGTTGCGGATTGTATAGAATGCACCGCTTCCAATGTAGAAAACATCTTTTGGAATTGTGAGTTCTGCAAAGTAGTTGTCAGCGCAAACGTTTCTTCCTACATATTGAATTGTTGAAGGAAATTTTACACCATAAAGATAATCACAGTCATGGAAAATGTCATCTGGGATTACTGTGAAAGCTTCTGTCTTTGAGAAGTCATAAAAGAAATATCCCTTTACAGACGTACTGATGTTGTCAAGAAAATCTAAAACGTCTTTGTTATTGTTAAGGGCTCCTGTAAAATTAATCAGAAGAGCAGGGCGTCCAATATCTTCAATTGAAGAAATATATGCAGCAATTTCTGGATCGAGTTTTGTTAAGGCTTCGAGTTCACTAATTACTTCTTTTTTTTCTGTAATGCCTTCCTGTGAGTTGTAGTCATAAATTGCCTGTATTTCATTGCAAATATCAACTACTTTTGAAATATCAACTGTTACTTCTTTTAAAGCAACATTTGGTTCTCCAAGCTGGCATGTAATAGCGAATGTTTCTCTGGACATATCTGCAGTGTTGCCCTGAGCTTCTTCCTTGCCTGAAAAACATCCCAAAAGTGGTAATGCAAGTGCGCATGTTAAAGCTAATGAAAGCTTCCTTAAGTTTTTTGAATTCATAATGAATTTCTCCTTAGTTTAATTTTTTTAGTCTTAAGATTTTTCTTTTTGACTATGCCAGGATTTTAGCGCATAATTTTAAATGTGTCAAATACCTGGGGGGGGGTAGTAAAAACAAGGATTTCTTTTATTTTTTTACACCACTATTCAAAAAAAAAGTTTGTGATATAATCAAAAAAGTTGTGGCTGATTTTTTAGGATTTAGAATCCTTAATAAGGAGAAATTATGTTTGAAGGAAAAAAACTTGGATTTGGTTTAATGCGCCTGCCGCTTACAAACCCTTCGGATGCAGGTTCGGTTGATATTGAACTTTGCAAAAAAATGGTGGATTCGTTTATTGAACAGGGCTTTACTTATTTTGACACAGCGCTCATGTATTGTGGTGGAAAAAGTGAAAGTGCCGTTAAAGAATTTTTGACCAGCCGTTACCCGCGCGACAAATACACTCTGGCAACAAAACTTCATTCAATGTTTTTTAAAACTAAAGAAGAACGCGACACTGTCTTTAACAGTCAGCTGGAAAAAACAGGCGTAGATTTTTTTGATTATTATCTTATACACGACATTGGCGTTGACCACTACAAGTTTTACACTGAACTTGACTGCTTTAACTGGCTTGCTCAGAAGAAAAAGGAAGGCAAAGTCCGCTATGCTGGATTTTCTTTTCATGACAAGGCAGATTTGCTGGATAAAGTTTTGACCGAACATCCGGAAATGGATTTTGTTCAACTGCAGATAAATTATCTGGACTGGGAAAGCGAGGGTATTCAGTCAAGAAAATGTTACGAAGTTGCAGAAAAACACGGCAAGCCTGTAATTGTTATGGAGCCGGTAAAAGGAGGTACACTGGCAAAGCTTCCGCCGGCCGCTGCAAATCTTTTAAAAAATTATAATGGGGAAGCGTCACTGCCATCGTGGGCCATTCGTTTTGCCGCAAGTTTGCCGAATGTAAAAATGGTTTTGAGCGGAATGAGCAACATGGAGCAGCTTTTGGACAACACTTCTTACATGAAGGATTTTAAGCCGTTGACAGAAGAAGAAAAGTCCCTTGTCTTTAAAGCCGTAGACATCATAAACGGAAACATTGCAATTCCATGTACCGGCTGTTCTTACTGTACAGAAGGCTGCCCGCAGAACATAGCAATTCCAAAATATTTTTCCCTCTACAATGCCGACTTGCAGGAAGTTAAGGAAAAAGGCTGGACCCCTCAGGGTGAATACTATGACCGCTTAACAAAAGATTTTGGCGCCGCCTCTGACTGCGTAGAATGTGGCCAGTGCGAAGAAGCTTGCCCGCAGCATCTGCCAATCATCAAAAATTTAAAAGACGTTTCCGCTCACTTTGGAAAATAGTTTTTTTAATTTTTAATATGGCGTATCCTGGACTGTCAAAGACAGTCCAGGACCAGGCTTTCCAGGGTTCCGCCTTCGCTCCATTCCTCCACTTCGTTCCGGAACGCCTCCGGCGCCCTTCCAATCCTTTACGCAAAAAATACTTTTCTTTAGTGATGCAAAAAAATAAATCCTGAAATTTAGGATTAGGAAAATGATAGGCTTTTTTTACGAAAAAAATAGTTCTTTTTTAAAGCAGGCTAGCCGGCCGTGGAGCAATGCGCCGCAGTCAGCCCGCGAAGCGGGGTGACCGAACGGGAGTGAGTTGCGGAAGGGCCGTTAAAGGAAAGAGGGTATGCTTCAAAAAAAATTAATTATAAATTTTTTTGTTTTTTTGAAATGAGGCCGGACAGTTTGGTGAAAGTTTTTTCCAGGTACTGGGCTTCACCTTCGGAAAGGGCGGCGCGGGACAAAATGTTTTGCCAGAAATTTTCCATGTCGGGGCGGCCGGTTATTTTGAAGAAGCCGGCGCTTTGCAGGGAGTCGGCGATTGTTTTTACGCTTTGGTCTAAGCGGCTGCGGGTGATGGGGGTATAGCCAGTTTGCTTTTTGTTTTGGGCGCGGAATAAATGGTAGGTGATTATCTGGACGGCGTGGCTTAAATTTAATGAACCGAATTCGTCGCTGGATGGAATTGTGACTGCCATGTTACATTCGTTGAGTTCGCTGTCTTCAAGACCTGTGCGTTCGTTGCCAAAAACTATTGCGATTTTTTGACCGTCATTTTTTTTGTCAGGGCTGCCTGTAATTTTGTCCGCAAAAGAAGCGAGTTCTTCTGGTAACAAAAGTTTGCCCTGTCTTTTTTTTCCTTTGCGTCTTGTGGTTCCTGCGGCAAAGGCACAGTCTTTTACGGCGTCGCTTATGGAATCAAAAAAAAGTGCATTCTGGTAAATGTCAAATGCGTGAATGGAAAGAATGCGGACTCTTTCCTGGTCGATATTTTCTTTTTTTGCAATAATGCGCAATTGTTTGATGGAATTGTTTGCCATGGCACGGCATACGGCTCCGATGTTCCGGCTTTCTTCCGGTCTGTCTAAAACTACAACAATGTTATTTAAATTCATAAAAAAAATATATCGCTTAAAGTGGAAATTTGGAATTACTTTGCTTATAATAAAAATGTATGAATGGCAGGATGGATTTTTCTGGGAAAGTAGCTCTGGTTGCAGGCGGAACAAAAGGCGTGGGAAAAGAGATTTCGCTTATGCTGAAAAATCTAGGGGCAGAGGTTTTTGCTCTTGGAAGAAGTTGCAGTTTTTCTGTGGATGATAAAATTCATTTTGTACAATGTGATTTGGAAAAAGAAAATTTTAAATGTCTGGAAGGAGGGCCTGTAAAAGACTTGCTTTTAAAAACTGACATTTTGATTTTTTGCTTCGGGCCTTTTTTGCAAAAATCTATTCTTCAAACGAGTGACGGCGACTGGCAGAAAATGGCTTTGCTGAATTATGCTTTGCCTGCAGCTTTTTTAAGTCACGCGCTTGAAAATCAAGTTCAAAAAAAGTGGGGCAGAAATTTGTTTTTTGGGGGGACAAAAACTGAGGCGGTAAGGGCTTTTAAAACGAATTGCGCTTATGGCGGGGCAAAGACGGCTGTCAGTGTTTTAGTAAAATCTGCGGCGGTTCAGCATGCCTGTGATGGAATTACTGTGAATGGCATTTGTCCGGGCTTTACTCATGACGCTCCGGAAAATACGCGCAATGTGAGTGAGAAGGCTGTGGCAGAAAACGCTGTGCATATTTTGCTTCACGAGGAGCTTAACGGCCTTGTTTTGACGGCGGATTTTGGCTGGATTCCCTGAGTGGAGTTTTTGGATATATTTTTCTTTAAGTTTGACAGAATGGATTATATAGGGTAAAATAAGAATAGTTTGTTGGGGATAAAAGGCGGAGAACATGTCGAATAATGAATTAGTTCCTGGTTTTGACGAAGACACAGAAGACAGTTTGAAGATTCAGTTGCAGAAATTGGGCGAAGTGCCAAGTTGCATTATTATTACTTTAAACGGTTACATAGACACGTATAACTCAGTTTTCTTTCAGAAGCAGGTTGGAAAAATTATAACTGCTGGTTTTGTAAATTTGATTTTTAACTGTGCCAGCCTTAATTATGTTTCTTCTACTGGAATTGGCTCTTTTACTTCATTCCTTAAACTGGTTAAGCCAAAGGGTGGAGATATTGTTCTTTTGAACATACAGCCTAAGGTTTATGAAGTTTTTTCTTTGTTAGGTTTCAGTCAGTTTTTTAACATCAAAGATACTCTTTCGGAAGCAGAAGAATTCTTTAAGAAGGGTGCGCCTGTAGGAACTTCAGTTTTTCCGAAGATTTTTGCCTGTCCTGTTTGCAATAAAAGACTTAAGGCAACTAAGAGTGGAAGATTCCGCTGTTCAGACTGCAAGTCCATTCTTGCAATCGATCAGGGCGGTCATGTTTTCCTGGGGTGATTTTAGGTATGCCCTTTTATAAAAAATCAATCCAGAAGGGCAGGGCTTTTGTAAAATCCACATTGAAAATCTTTTTCCAGAAAATCTTAAGAATTGAGTTTTGGCATATTCCGTGTTATCATTAAAAGAATGAATGCCAATGTGAAAAGCGGAACGGCCCTTTTGCTTAGGGCCGTCTTATATACAATTATTATAACTCTTTTAACTTCTGTTTTTGTTTTCGTTTTTGATTCATGTCAGTCATATGTTGCGAGCGGGCAAACTATAAAATTGTCTTTTAAAGGATTTTTTATTTTTGCCCTTGCTTTTTTACCTTTTGGTCTGCAAGTGACTTCTTTATTTCTTCTTTGCTATTTTATTAAAAATCCGGGCTACAAAATATTTCCACTTTTTGTTTTTGTCCTGGTGACTCTTTTTTCATGGGTGCTTTTGAGCCCTCTTTCTTTAAAAGCCCATGACGGTCTTTTGGAAAAAAATGC
>CAVJHV010000020.1:0-21710 GCA_963649315.1 Treponemataceae bacterium
GGCCTGATTTGAACGACTTTTTTCAATGAAATTGCGAACAAATCTTGACGCTATCAAACTAAAATATCGTTGTATAATTCAAAATATCATACAACATAGGTTTTTAGGTAAAAAGCCAAAGCCGCTATCCGTTAATCCGGTGGCGGCTATTTTTTTTGCCTTATAGGGATTTTTTTATGAATTGGGCGGATTTTTTTAAGAGTTTACCAGTTGCAGGCTGGGTAGCAATTTTTTTGGTACTCGTTCTTATTGGACTTTTTTTCGTTGGTCTTTATGAACTTCTTAAACTAAAAGACATCAAAATTAAAAATATGGAAGTTACTTCCAAAACGCAAAAAGAACTTTATCAGACAGAAGGAAAAAACGTTTTGGATAATCAGACAAGTAACGCTCATAACTTATTAAAGCAGGTTTGGATCGATTTATACGAAACAGGGAAAAAGAAGTTTAATATAACGGACACGAAAGAACTTTTTATTTTGGAAGACATAGCCCACCTTATTGAAGGCAAATTAAATTACGAAGTCAAAAACGACCTTACAAGAAATCATATTACAGAAAAAACAGACAATGAATTGCAGATTTATTCAGACGCCAAGGCAGTTGGATATTACCGGAGTGTAAAAGCAAGTTTGTATACTTATAACAATCAGTTGCCTGATTATAACTTGCCACAGATTCTTAATGACATTCACTTAGACGATTATAAACACAAGTTTACGGAAATATATTTTAATGCAAGAAAAATAGCAGGAGGACACAGTAAAAATGATTAACTCACAGTTTTTGTTAAGAGTTATAGTTGCAGCTTTTGCAACTGTAGGGATTATGGAATTTATCAAAAACTTTCTTAAAACAAGCAAAACATGGATTTATGCGATTTTGATGATTCCTTTGAGTGTAGGTTGCTATGTAAGTGTTGAACTATTGCCTTTTGCAGTTATTGGAAGTCTTTTGACGATTGGGAGCGTCCAGTTGTGCTATCAGACTTTAGTTCAGGGGTTTAAGGCGATTATTTCAAACGTTACAAGCAAGGTAAAAGACGCAGATTTAAGCAAGACTACAGAGGAGAAATAATAATGTTTAAGCAGTATGTATGTTCAAAAATTGGTAAAAGCGGGTGTTACTTTCTAAGCATTGTTTATATTGCGGAGCAGGAAACTAAAAAGAAAATCGATGTTCTTGAACTTTACGAAAAGGCACTTAATGAAAAATGGATTGATAAGGATTGTTTTATGGCTGACCCAGGTGCAATGATGTCTTATCTTTTGAATAAAAAGGTTGATTGCAGGCACGATGTAACCGGTTATTCTCCAAAAAGCAATGAATTTGAAATTACACGCTATGAACTTAGAGAAACCGGCACTACTTACGCTCATTTTGTTGTAACAAGAAACGGCAAATTGATTTATGATCCTTTCGGAGAAAGCAGGACAAGAAAATTGGGTAAAGCGGTGAGCAAAAGGATTTTTACAGTCCGGGGATAATGATGAATGGAAAAAAGATTTTTAAGGTCATTTTGTGTTTTAATCTTCTGTCTTTTTTGTTTTCCGCTTGCTGCACAAACAGAAACGTCGCAGACAACGCTTCAGATGTTATCGACAGAAATTCACACGCAGCTGGACAACTTGAGGCAACAGTCGCAGCTCTTGATACAACAGTTAGCAGTAGCAGAGAACGAATTGAAAACATCATCTCAACAAGTAGAAACATTGCAGACGGAATTGAAAGAGTTGAATACCTGTTTGGACAGTACGAAAACGAAGTTGACCGGCTACTCAACGAAATTGACGGAATACGAAGTAAAATTGAGATTGAGAGCGAAAATAATACTGATAGCAGCAATTCTACTGATAGTCTTCATACTCGCCAGGATTGTGCTGGCAGTGCTGAAAATCAAATTTAATATAAAAATACCATACTGGCTTAATCTGTTGATTTAGAACACTTCCAGGGCGTCTATAAGGGCTTTTACGACCTTTTGCTTGTCGGCTGACAGTTTTGCAACCTGATAGGCAAGGGAATTTTCTTGCGTATTAAGTCCTGGAAGTTCACCGGTAATTAAATACTCAACTGATACGTTCAATTCTTTTGCGATTTTAATAGCAACGTCGGCACGTGGAATAGTTCCTGTTATTTTCCACGTAGAAATACCGTTAGGACTGATTCCAACTTTCAAAGCGATGTCTTTTTTCTGTAGATTTTTTTCTTCCAAAAGCCGCTCAAAGCGTTCATTAAATGATTCTGAAATACTCATACAATATTTTAATTTTCGGCAAAAAATGCGATTTTTATAAGTCTTTATTCTTAAATATGATTGTAAAAATCTTAAATAAGAAATATAATTAGGTAAATTCTCGTATGAGAAATATGAGAGTTCTTTCTAATCCTGTCCGCAGGGAATGGTCAGTCCTTGCGGACTTTTTTTATAAGGACGTTTTTACTATGTTTGTTTATATTTCAGGTGCGATTACAGATAATGAAGATTACGAAAAGCAGTTTATGCAGGCGGAAAAAGATTTAAGACGGCTTGGGTACAATGTTGTTAATCCTGTTTCTGTCGGAAAAAGACTTGAAAGAGAACTTGGGCGAAAACCTACATACGATGAATATCTTGAAAAAGATTTAGCAGCTCTAAAGAATTGCGACGCTATTTATCAGTTACCCGGCTGGGAAAAGTCTAAAGGTGCTAAAATTGAATATAATTATGCAGTCGGACTTAAAAAGACTTTTATCAAGTATAAAATGCTAAGTCCAAAATGGAATTAGCAGCTTACCTTTTTACAGTCGCTATACATATACCTTGAAATTATGTCTTTTAATGAATCGCTCATACTTTCGCTTACTCCATAGGTTAAGTCATCTAAAAGTTTTACCGGGTAGTATTTGTCTTTTACAAGTGCTTTTAATCCGTCTTTGAAAATACACAGTTCAATATCTGTTTTGGCACAATGTGGTGCTTCTACCAAAAACTTGTAACCCTGAAAGGAAATAACTCCGGCAGAATTAACACGTCTTTTAAATCTAGAACAGATTATAAGGTCTAAGTTTTCCGGCGGTTTTCGCCATATTGCAGGCTTTTCACGCTTAATAGCAAATTCATCATTAAAAATCTTTATATATTCATTCTGCAAAAAGTCGTTTGCGTCTTCTATTGTTTTTATTTCGTAGTGTTCAAAATACCAGGGCAGGCGACCTTGTAATGTTTCCCATAGTCTTTCTACACGTCCTTTTGCCTGAGGTGTAAAGGCAAGTATTTGATTTATTTCAAGTTCGCCTAAAATCCGTTGCCATTGAGTGTGTTTTTCGTGCAGTCCGGCTAGTTGTTCCTGAATAGTCAAATTGTCTTTATCTCTTGGCGAAAGACAAAAGAAAATTGCTCTGTCGGTAAATGTACTTAACGGTAAACCAAAATTATGGGCAGTTTGCAATAATACGTCATAATATCCGTAACTACATTCATTTAGCTGCATAGATAACCCGGTTAATTTTTCTTCGGCGTCATCAATGCAGGCATGCAGGGAGTAATAATAAGTATCTCCACACCATAAAAACCACGGATAAGGCGTTGCGTCTAGCTGGACTAATTCCCCGCCTTGTTCTCTTCGCTCTCTTGGCGGGTGGATAACTTCGTTTTTAGGGCGATTTTTTGTTTTCGGACTTGTTATATTGGCAGCGGTTAGGATTTTATAGATTGTTTTGTAACTGTAAGTAATATTGTAGGTATCGTGAAGTATTTTCACGAAAAACTTAAAATTTACCCGGGTTTTTCCTTCCTGGTAAATTGCAACTATATTTTCTTTTATTTTATCCGGAATTTTATTCATAGGCGGCTTGCCTTTATGACCATTTATAAGAACTGATTTTCCTTTATCTCGGTAGGCTTTTTTCAGATTGCAAAGGTGGGGGACTGTATAGCCAGTAAGTTCAGAAACTTGCTTGAGAGTATAAGTCTTGTCTATAAGACCTTGCAGATACTCTTCCAATCTGTTTCGTTTGTGTGGGTGTTTGACTGTACGCATAAGCAAACCTCCTATTATAATTATCGTCAACCAAACGCCAACCAATAAGTTTTTTATTGGTAGCAAGTTGTCAACCACAAAATATTTAGTGGGTGCAAAATGACAACCATAATAAAACTTATTGACAACCAAATGACAACCATTAAATATTTACTTGCAACCATATAGGCAACCAACAAATATTTAGTGGAAACCGATAGTAAAATCGCTGACAACCAATAAAAAAGATATTGGAAACCACAAAATATTTAGTGGGTGCATAGTATAGGAAAGGTTAGGAAAGGATAGTATAGGTTAGGATAGGTTAGTATAGACTAGTCTAGGAAAGAAGAACGCCGGCAGCAGAGGTAAAACATCGGTCATTTTGACCTTGCTATTTTTTTGCTTTTTGCAGTATGGTCAACACATTCCCTTTTGTTTTTGTTTGCCTATTAGTCCATTTTTAGCCCGTCGCAAAAAAATAAAAAAAGTTAATTAAAATTAACGAATACTATTGACATACCTCAGTTTTTTTTATTTTTTTATTTTGAAGCATACCGTCTTTTATTAAACGGCCCTTGCAGCCTTCGCTGCCGCTCATCACCCACGTCTTTCGCCGTGGGTGACTTTGGGCTTTCACGGCCGGCTATGTTTCTTTTGGAAAGAAGAATTGCATTCGTAAAGCACTTGGTCCAGACTGGCCTGCATACAAAAATAACTTTCGTAAAGAAGAATATTTCATTAATGGGAGCCTCTAAAAATTGCAACTTTTAGAGGTAACTATGAAATCATAAAATCTTTTTTCATAAAAAAAACTTTCTGCCTTTGTCTCAGAGAGTTTGTCCCTTTACAACTAACCTTTTATTTACTATTATTTTACCTATTATGAACGTTAATACAATTCTTTCTCCGTCTTTACTGTCTGCTGATTTTGCTGATTTGGGACAGGCGTTAAAAATGATAGAAACAAGTTCGGCTTCGTGGGTCCACATTGATGTCATGGATGGGCATTTTGTTCCACCCATTACTTATGGGCAGCCTGTAATCTCTTCAATCAGAAAAAATACAAAACTTCCTTTTGACGTTCATCTTATGATTGAAAAACCTGAAAACTCCATTGACTCCTTTATAGAAGCCGGGGCTGACATTATAACATTTCATCTTGAGTCAACAGCCCATTCAGATCTTTGCATTCAAAAAATTCACGCTGCAGGAAAAAAAGCGGGAATTGCCCTTTGTCCTTCAACACCTGTCAGTCATCTGGAAGAACTTCTGCCTTTCCTTGACCTGGTTTTAGTTATGACCGTAAACCCTGGCTGGGGAGGACAAAAACTTATTCCCTATACAGTAGAAAAGGTAAGAAAACTTTCACTTGTCAAAAAAGAAAAGTCTTACAATTACCTTATTTCCGTAGACGGAGGGGTTAATTCCTCTACAATTTACGATGTGATTGAAGCAGGAACAGATGTTGCAGTTTCGGGTTCTTCCTTTTTCAAAGGTCAGCTGGACTGGAATGAAGTTATGCTCAATTTAAAAAATAAAAATTAGAGATGCCCTTAAGCAATCTTTGAATATTTTGACAAATGGCGGGTAAAAATAGATGAGTCGTTCTGTATTGGACATAGCACAGTTTCTCTTAAAGCGCAGAAAGTTTTCCAGGGTAATAAATCTTTTGGAAAGCCGTTCTGAATATTACCAAAATGATTTTGAATATTTTCTTACCCTTGGAACGGCATGCCTTTACATTGGTGATATTGGAAATGCCTATTCCTACTATCAAAAAGCCAGGGAAATCAAGCTGACAAACACAACAATGCTTTTGGGCCAGGCTGCAATCTTTTTGCGCAGGGGTGAAACAGACAGGGCCCTCCAGTATTACCTTGATATTCTGGATATGGATCCAAATAATGAGCGAGCCTTAAGTGCAATGGAATTTATCAGAAAAAATTCTGACTATTCTACAATATGCCGCTGGGTTGATTCCGGTAAAATTGAACGCTTTTATCCGCCACTTGGCATTAATCCAGATATTATAATCCGCAGTGTTTTTGCAGGGCTGGCTATTGGTGCCGTAGCATCACTTTTTGTAATTTTCTGGCCTCAGCATCAAAGTAAAATTGAAAATCTAAGGACTGCCCCTCAAGAACTCATCCTTTCAGATTATGAAAAAGAACACAGTCAGCAGCAGGATATGTCAAATTCTGTAATCCGCTACATTCTGGATGACAGGCAGATTCTTTCATCTTACCAGCTGGCCCTGGATTCCTTTACTCAGTTGAAGGATAATACCTGTCAGGTGGAAATCAACCGCCTTTTGAATTCGAATGCCAGCCTTTCAATCAAGCAAAAGTGCAATGAACTTGAGCGTTACATTGAAGTTCCTACATTTGACAAACTGGACGGTTCAAAGGAAAATTTTTCTTATGACGAAGTTATGGCAGATGTAAATCTTTACCAGGGCTGCTATGTTGTATGGTCTGGAAGAATTTCAAATATTGTAAAATATGAAGATGATTCCATGACATCAGACTTGCTTATTGGTTATGAGGAACTAAAGGAAGTCAAGGGAATAGTTCAAGTTTATTACCAGGAACTTTCTACCGCCTTGGATTCTTCAAAACCTGTAAGAATTCTGGGAAAAGTGAATATTCAGGATGATGGAGAAAGCATTATTCTTCAGGAAATTGCAATCTATCAGCCTATAAAATCTTAAAAATCAATAAAATTTAAAAAAAATAAAAAAAATGCACAAATTTTTGTAAAAAATAAAATTTGACGCCTAATATATAGATATAGGACTTAGGAAAAAGTCTTTTTACAGGGAGTTTTTAAAATGATTTTTAGGGATGCCCTTAAACTAAGTCCTGTATAAAAAACGGGAGGAAAAAGGTGGCAAAAGTGAATAATGAAGAAAAAATTGCCTCTGACAAGGCAGAAAAACTGAAGGCTCTTGAAGCAGCCCGCCTTCAGATTGAAAAGCAGTTTGGTACAGGTTCTTTGATGAAGCTGGGCAGCCAGACAAACTTAACTGGTGTTGACGTAATTCCGTCTGGTTCCATCCTGCTGGATGAAGCACTGGGGGTAGGTGGTTACCCTAGAGGTAGAATTATTGAAATGTACGGTCCTGAAAGTTCTGGTAAGACAACACTTGCCCTGCATGCTGTTGCTGAAGCCCAGAAACTTGGCGGTATTGCAGCTTTTATTGATGCTGAACACGCTTTGGACCCGGTTTATGCAAAAAATCTTGGCGTAAACATTGACGAACTTTATGTTTCCCAGCCAGATACTGGAGAACAGGCTCTTGAAATTTGCGAAAATCTTGTCAGATCAGGAGCAGTGGATGTTATTGTAATCGACTCTGTTGCAGCCCTCACTCCTCAAAAAGAAATTGAAGGCGAAATGGGTGACTCTGTTATGGGACTCCAGGCACGCCTTATGTCACAGGCTTTGCGCAAATTAACAGCAATTGTAGGCAAGTCAAACTGTACAATCATCTTTATAAACCAGATTCGTATGAAGATTGGCGTTATGTTTGGTAACCCTGAAACAACCACTGGTGGTAATGCCTTAAAGTTCTATTCTTCAGTACGTCTTGAAATCCGCAGAATTGAAACAATTGACGGCAAGGGGGACGAAGAAGCTTTGGGCAACCGCGTAAGGGTTAAAATCGTTAAGAATAAGGTGGCTCCTCCTTTCAGAAAGGTTGAACTGGACATTTACTTTGGCAAAGGTATTTCACAGTCAGCTTCTCTCCTTGATTCTGCCGTTAAACATGGCATCATTGACAAGAGAGGTGCCTGGTATACAAGGGGTGAAGAAAAAGTTGCCCAGGGTAAAGAAAACGCCGTAAACTTTATAGAAAGCAATCCTGACTATAAACTGGAACTGGAAGACACCCTGCGTTCAAAGATTTTCCCTGGACAAGTGCTTCACACAAAAGAAGGTGAAGTCGTTACAAAGGAACAAATTCGCGAATACGAAAAAGAAATGCGGGCTAAGGGAGTAGGACTGGGTACTTTAAAGACTGATGCCCTCAGCCAGAAAGAAGAAAGTCCTGCAAATCCTGCCCCTGCAGCAAGTGCCAGCCCGGCTCCTGCAAAAGAAGAAGCAAAGCCTGCTGCAAAGTCTGGTAGTAAATCTGCTGCTTCACTTGCCAAGGCTGCTGCAGAAGAAACAATTGTTCCTGGCGACTTGTTCTAGAAATATCTTTCTAGTGACCGGCTTTTTTTTGAGTGTAAGTATGGAATATGTGGTAATCGGTTTAGGATCGAATAAGTCTTTTTCATATACTGATGAAAAAAACGGCAGGTCTTTTTTGATGACGCCTCTTCAAATTCTTGGAGGGGCGGTCACATCTTTAAAGAAGCTGCTTGTAAAGACAAATATTTCTTCAGTTTACGAAAGCAAGGCTATGTATTACACAGACCAGGAAAACTTCTACAATATGGTGCTTACAGGCTATTATGAGGGGAGTCCTTTTGGACTTTTAGAAGGACTGCACTCAATAGAAGAAAAGTTTGGCCGTAACAGAAAGGCAGAAATAAGGAACGGGCCCAGGTCTTTGGATTTAGATATAGAGCTTTTTGGTCACATAAAGGTCTGTGAGGAAAATTTGATTATTCCTCACGAAAGACTTTTAGAAAGATCTTTTGTTTTAACACCTTTAGTTGAAGTTTTAAATTCAAATGCCGATGTATTCAGTGAGGATTTAGAATTTTACTGCAGAAAGAAGGAACTTCTAAAAAATCAGGAAATCAAACTGTTTATGACTTCTTATGATTTTGAAAAGAATTTTCTTTCTGATTGAAGCAATTTACATGTGAAAGCTTCTAAGAAGTGAAGCTTTTTAAAGGCAGCTTTAAGATATCCTTAATCCTCAAGGATTCAATATGGAAACAGCTGAAAAAGAAAAGGTTTTGGAAAGCGAAAAGTCTCGAAAATTTACCGCAGGTCAATTTGAAGGCCCCCTGGATTTACTGTGGTCTTTGATCCGCGAAAATAAAATTAATATTTACGATATTCCCATTGCAGAAATTACTGAGCAGTTTCTAGATTATCTTGATTATGCAGTAGAAATAAATCTGCAGGATTTAAGTGAATTTTATTCATGGGCAGCAAAACTGGTTTACATAAAGAGTAAAATGCTTTTGCCTGTAGAAGTAAATTATGATGATGAAGAAAGCATTGAAGATCCGCGTGACGAACTTGTTCAGCAGTTGATCGAATATCAGCGCTTTAAAAAACTGTCAAACCTTATGGAAGAACAGGAAGAGGCTGCTGAATGGAGTTTTGACCGTAAAAAAATAGAACGCTTTTTGCCATTCGAAAATGATGATGCCCAGTGGGAAAAAGTTGATACATGGTCGTTGCTGCAGGATATGCAGAAGATTTTTGCTAATTTGACAAGTGCCAGTAACGAAGAGAAAATTCTTAACACAAAAGAAGAAGTTTCTCCGGGTGACAAAATCACCCTCATGAAAGAATTGCTTGAAAAAAACGGTGAGTGTATGTTCACTGATTTAATAACCCGCAAGGGAAATAAGCTTGATGTAATTTGTGCCTTTATGGCTATTCTTGAAGCGGTAAAAATCAAACTTGCGGATATTTATCAGAATAAGATGTTTGGAGATATAAAAATATGCAGGAAGACGCAGGCAGCGTAAATGAAAGCAATAATGCAGGAAGTGAAAATAATATTGAAGAAAAAAAGGCTCCTGCTCAATCTAAAAAAACAAAAAAGACCAGACTTTCTAAAATTCCTACAGTAAGTCAAGTTGTAGAAGACAATACAGAAAGATCTGATGTCGATTCAAAAACTGAAGATTCCTCAAAAAGGGAAGACGAAAAGGCTGAGGTAGTTACAGTTGCCGCTGAATCTGAAGGCGAAGGAGCAGCTTCTGCTCCGGCAGACACTGCTTCCCAGACAGGCGCTTCGTCTTCGACAGATTCAACTGCCAAATCAAGTGAAAACCAGGCACAAACAGAAAGTTCAGCTGGCGAAAAGGCTGATTCCGGCAAAGAAGCCATTGAAGAAGACAGTCTTGAAGAAAAAGAAGAATTGGAAGAAAAAAGGACTGCTCTTTCAAAAGACAGTGAGGCCACTCTTCTTGAAACAGTTTTATTCCTGGAAAGTGAACCTCAGACAACAGAGAATCTTTCAAAGATTACAGGTTTTTCCATTCAGCTTGTAGAAGAATGCATTGAACGCCTTAAGGATAAATATTCCAGCCCGGACAGTGGAATTGAAATTTCAAAGATTCTGGGCGGTTATCTTATGGTGCCAAAAAAAGAATATTTCGATCTTGTAAAAGAACGCTACGGAAAAAGAAACGAAGGCCGCTTAAGCCGTGCTGCAATAGAAACCCTTTCAATTATTGCATACAGCCAGCCTTGTTCACGGGCAGACATAGAAAGCATACGCCATGTAAATGTAGATAACATGATGCGCATTCTTTTGGACAGAAACTTCATCAAGGAAGTTGGTAAAAAAGATGTTCCTGGAAAGCCTGCTCTTTACGGAACTACAAAAGAATTCTTGGAATTCTTCCATTTGAACAGTATTGAAGAATTGCCGCAGCTTGAAGAAAAAGACAGTGAGGTATTTGATCTTGCCCGCTAACGAAGAAATCAGATTGCAAAAATTCATGGCAATGTGTGGAGTTGCCAGCCGTCGCTCCTGCGAAGAAATAATTCTTTCGGGCAGGGTAAGTGTGAACGGCCAGACAGTCACTGAACTGGGCACAAAAGTTACTCTTTCTGACACAGTACAGCTGGATGGTGCTAAGCTCAGCCTGGAAAGTCAAAAGCGTTATGTTCTTTTAAATAAACCTGAAGGCTGCCTTTGTTCCATGAGCGATGACCGTGGTCGCCCCCTTGCAGTAGATTTGCTTAAAGAAAAGTATCCTGAACGCCTTTACAATGTGGGCCGCCTTGATATGTTTTCTACGGGGCTTGTGATTTTTACAAATGACGGTGATTTTGCCAGAAAACTTTCTCATCCATCTGCCCAGCTGGAAAAGGAATATATTGTAGAAACTTCCATTCCCCTGCCCAGAAATCTGGCTGCCTCTTTCGAAAAGGGCCTCAGGGTTGACGGTGTTTTTTACCGCTGCAAGGAAGCTACTGAGTTGAATTCTCACAAAATAAAAATTGTCCTGATCGAAGGCAAGAACCGTGAAATCCGCCGCGTCTTTGAAAGCATGAATGTGGGCATAAAAAGGCTCACCCGCGTAAGAATCGGCTGCATTTCCATTTCCTCTCCGGATTTAAAAAAGGGCCAGTCCAGAAATTTGACTTCAAGCGAAGTGTCAGCCCTTTTAAATCTCTGCCAGAATAATTAAGATAAGCCTTTAAAAATTTTTATTTTTTTTATTTTATAGCATACTCCCTGCCTTTAACCGCCCTTCCGCCACTCACTCACGCTCGGCCACCTGCTTTTAATTTTTACATTTTCTAAAAAAAATCTGCAGACTTCATTTTCTGAACTTTCAAATTTCAGAGACTCCCCTAAAGCAGGCGGCTGCTCCGCATGGCTACAGGGCGGGCTGGTCGCATTTAAAAAAAGAAATTTTTATTCCCCAACGAAAAGGTGTCATCTCCTGTAAAAAATTAAAGACAGACAGGCACTTTTGCAGAAAAAAAAGAAAATTTTGAAACTTTTTTATAAATTTTATGTTAGAATATAGAGAATGTACAAAAATTTTCGATTTTTTTAAAAAAATTTGAAAATTTTATTAGGTGAATTTCAGTTTATGTGATAGAATAAATTAACTTAAAAAACGGTTAATTTTTTCGCTAAAAAACTGTTAAAATGAAGTAAATAACCGTTAAAGCGGTTAAACCTTTGATTTTTCGTAGGTTGAATTAGGAGGAACTAATGAAAAAGATTAAGTTGTTGGCATGCCTGGCAGGTGCATTCATGGCACTTTCTTCAATGGCATTTGCAGAAGGCGACTGGGATATTAAAGTATTCCGTCCAGCTGTTAACCCTCGTGACCACAAAAATGATGTTATGGTACGTGCAGGCGACAAGTATACTGCTGAAACAGGCGGTAAAGTAACTTATATCCTGGGTGACTGGGGTACTGTAGAAAGCCGCGTACTTTCTAACATGGCTGCAGGAGATCCAATCGATGTTGTTTTCGTTCGTGATCAGGACTTCCCTAAGTTTAAGGTAAAGGGCTATCTCCAGCCAATTGACGGATATGTAAACACAAACCTTACAGCCGGTGGAGAAAACATCTTCAACTATACTGCTGCTGAACAGGTATTCAAGTATGGTGGCAAATATTATGCTGCTTCTCACTATACATCAAATCACTGCTGGCTTGTCATTTACAATAAGACACTTATGCAGGAAATGGGCATTAAGGAAAGCCAGATGCCTAAGGCTCTTGAAGCTGCAGGAAAGTGGGACTGGAATCACATGGCAGAATTGGCTCGCAAGCTTACTGCTGACACAACAGGTTCTGGTTCAATCAACCGCTGGGGTCTTGGATGCTGGTACACACGTATTTTTGCTTACATGAACGGCTGTGAATTCACAAAGAAAGACTCTAAAGGTAACTTAACACTCAACTTCTCTGATCCAAAACTTACAGAAGCTCTTTCATTCCTTGAAAGCGCAAAGAAGGCCGGCTGGTATCAGCAAGACAGCTCTATCGTTCTGGACGGTATTGCTAACCGTACTTGTGCTATGGTTATTGGCCGTGAATATGATCCATCTACAATCACAAAGAAGACTCGCGATCAGCTTGAATATGTAAAGCTTCCACACGGTCCGTCTGTTTCTTCTTGCAAGAACGTTTTTGAATGTGATGGTTATGGTATTGGTGCTGGTTCAAAGAAGCAGAAGGCTGCCGGTAAGTACATCGAATACGCTCTTAAGGAATGGTATAACGATGATATCCTTAACCGCAACTCTACATGGCCAAAGGCAATCCTTACAATGTCAAAGGAAATGATGAAGAACACTTACTATCCAGGTCCTACAGTAGCTGCTTTGGATAGCATGCTTGATGACTTCCTGGGTGAAGTTGTATGGACTGGAAACTCTCCTGCTTCTGCTATTGAAAAGTATACTCCAAAGGCACAGGCTATTCTTACTGATGCTAACACACCAGTTGGTAAACTTACAAAACTTCCATTTAGGGGTGTAAACCAGAACTTTGACAAGATGTCAAACTCTCAGCTTGCTTCTTACGTAAAGGCTTGGGAAACTACAACAACTGCTAAGTTCTCTCTTGTTTCTGACAGCGGTGCAATCGGTGGTTCTGGAAAATCTCTTAAACTGGAATTTGATCCAGAAACAGATGGAACTGAAGTTGCAATCGTAATTACAGATCCTACAAACCTGGGTATTGTTGGTTGGAGAAACTACAAGGTTGAATTTGACGCTAAGGCAATTGGTACAGTTGGAAAGGATGCTGCTGTCTGGATGCAGGGTTATGCTAACGAACTTTACCAGTATGGCTGGATGTCAAAGGCTGTTAGTGACAACGCAACTGTATACCACGTTACAGGAACAATTCAGAATGTTAACCAGAATGGTAGAATTGGTCTTGCAATTGGTGTAAAGAACCTTTCTGGCGTTATCATCGATAACATCAAGATTACAGAAAAATAATTTCTTAAAGGAATTGTTTTAAGGCCTTCTTTGAGAATTTGCAATTTTCAGAAAGGCCCCAATCTTGAAGAATGCGCTGCGTGTAAAAGCTGCAGCGCATTTTTTTTAGAGGAATATTTTCAGGGGAATACAATGATTAAAGTTCAAAAAAAACTTCTTAAAATCTTTTTTGCTGCAACTTTTATTTCCGTTTTTACAGTTTTCTTTTCATGTGCCACTTTTTCTAAACTTTCAGGTCCTGCTTTAAAAAATGCAATAACAATTCAGGCTGAGGAAGGTGGCCTTTATGGGGTAGATGAAGAAAGTGAAATAAAAGGTTTTAATGGAACTTCTTATGTAAAGTTTTCTTCAGTGAACGAAGGCAGTGTGCTTGAGTTTTACGCGGATGTAGAAAAAGAGGGGGACTATTGTATTTTCCTGAGAATATTTACTGAAATTCAGGAAGACGATTTTCGCCGCCCTGTAAGAATGCAGCTGGAACAGGGAGAAAAAATTATTGCTTCTCAGCGTTTGCTGGAAAGCGGTAAATTTGTAAATGTACAGGTGAATGCTGTATCACATTTGCAAAGCGGTTCCAATGTGTTTTATTTGTCTTCCCTGGGCGGAGAATTTTTAGTAGATGAAATTTCTTTTGTCCCGGCAAATGAAAATTACATTTCAAACATTACTCCTTCAAACAAACTTTCAAATCCAAAGGCCAGTAAAAATGCCCAGGCTCTTTTTGATTATCTTGTAACTTTGCCCGGAAAGGGAATTTTAAGTGGTCAGCAAATTTATAATCGTTCGCAGCCGGAAATAAAGGCCATTTACCAGACGACTGGAAAATATCCTGCTCTTTTGGGAATTGATTTAATTGATTATTCACCTTCAAGAGTTCAGCATGGAACAAAGGGTGTTGTTGCTGCCAATGCCATTAAATGGTGGAAGGAAGGCGGTATTGTGTCTGTCTGCTGGCATTGGAATGCCCCGAATGGTCTTATTGATAAAAATGAACCTTACAAGCACTGGTATGATGGCTTCAGACCTTCAGCTACCACTTTTGATTTTGCTACAGCTTTGAATAATCCTGACAGTCAAAATTATAAAGATTTGATTCGTGATATTGACGCCATTGCTCTTCCTTTGAAACAGATGGCAGATGCAGGTGTGCCTGTTTTGTGGCGACCTTTGCATGAAGCAAGTGGCGGCTGGTTTTGGTGGGGAGCAAGTGGCAGTGATTCTTACATAAAACTTTATCACCTTCTTTATGACCGCCTTACAAATTATCACAAACTTAACAATTTAATTTGGGTTTGGAACGGACAAGACCCTGAATGGTACCCAGGAGACGAATATGTTGATATGATTACATATGATTCATATCCTGGACCTCACAAGCATATTACCCAGGAAAATATTTTGTCACAGCTGCGTTCTGCAAGTTACAGTCCAAAGTTGATGGCTATAAGTGAAAACGGTTCCCTTCCTGATGTAAATGCTATTGCAGAAAATAAAATTCCGTGGATTGCTTTTTGTACTTGGGACGGGGAATTTGCTGTAAACAAAAAGAATGATTACAGTGAAGCTTATACTAAAAAAGAAGTGCTTTTGGATTATTATTCAAATCCATATTTGATTACAAGGGATGAATTGCCGGATTTAAATGTAGAAAAAAAATAGTTTTTGAATTTTGAAAATTGATTTTTATGTTGATTTTTACCACTGCATTTTTTTTAGTGGTGGTAAAAGTCCCGCTTTATCATTTTGAACTGCCTGTCACTAAGGTGGAATTTTTATTGGAGGAAAAAATGAAATTAAATAAAACAAAAAAGATTTTTGTACTTTCAATGGCTTTTTTATTGGCCTTTGGTGCAAGTGCAAAATCAAAAGTAAAGGATGCAGAATCTATGACAGAAGACGAAAATGCCAGAATATTAAATGTTATGGCAAAAATCCGAAGGGGAGAAGATGTTTGTATTGCGGCCTTTGGTGGCTCAATTACAAGTGGTTATAATTCCAACCCGCTTAGCGAAAACAGCTGGCGCGCTCTTGTTGGAAAGTGGTGGCAGGCAAAGGCTAAGGAATATGGAGCAAATGTAAAGTACATGCACGAAGCTGTGAGCGGAACAGATTCTGCTTTTGGTGCGGCCCGTGCTCAATTCCATTTGCTTGATAACAATGTGGATTTAGTTTTTTTGGAATTTGCAATGAATGATCAGTGGCTGGAAGCTTCTGTAAGAAACCGCAGCTATGAAGGCATAATTCGCCAGATTGAAAATGGCAGTGAGGCCGGAATTTTTGCCCTTTTTGTAAACGAAAAAAATCCTCCTCAGTCGAGCCAGCAAAAAGAACAGCAGCCTATTTGCGAATATTACCACATTCCTTTTGTAAGCTGGAAAGATTGTGAACTTGCAGAAAAAGGTACGTCCCTTAACTGGAATGATTTTTTTGATGGAAGTGAAAGTGTTCACCCTAACAATACAGGGCATGCAGAAATTGCTAAGTTTATAATTCAAAAACTTGAAGCAATCTGGGCACTCCTGCCTGAAAATGACAGTGATCTTCCTCCTATACAAAAAACTTTGCCAGCTCCTCTTACAGACAGGGGATATGAATATTTGACATACTACAATTGTGACAACCTTAAGCCTGTAAAAAATACAGGCTGGTCAAATGGCAGTCCTGTTCACACTGAATGGGTGGCACATGGAAATTCAAAGGAAGGCTGGCGGTCATCAAAAGAAGGTTCTGAAATTGTTTTCAAGGTAAAGGGAACTTCTGTTAATCTTCTTTTTGCCGAAAGTGATGGTTTTAGAAACTGTCAGGCATGGGTTAAATATGGCGGCAAGGAATCAAAGAAAGTTACAATCAAGTGTGAAAATTCCATAAGGAAGGGGTACCTTGGCTGGTCAAGCAAAGAACTTGTAAAAACTGACAAGGAAACAACTTTTGAAGTGCACGTGATTGTTCCAAAGGGAAGGGCAAATTACCAGGGCAGAGAAACAAATATTTTTGGATTGATTGTAACTCATGAAGAAAAGCAAAAATAAAATAAAATGAAGTATGGCAGCTTTAGAAAGAAAATCTTTTTGAGGCTGCTTTTATTTACAGGAGTTTTTTATGAAAAAGATTTTTAAATTACTTTTTGGATTTTTTATTTTTTTAACTTTGAATTTTTCTTTATTTGCAGAAGATTATTCCAGGCAAATTAAAGAAAATCTTCCTAAGGTGCAGGTTCTTTGTGATTACAAGTGGAATATTGTAGAAGAAGAAATTACAGATAAAACTTTGACTTTTATTCCTGCCGATGATCCTGCTTTTTATTACACCAGCCGTGTTGATTTTTCAGACAAGGCTGCACCAAAGTTGATTTGGGAAGGAACGACTGTTTCTTTCAAATTTGACGGAACTCGTTTGGGGCTTCGCTTTAAGGACTCAAATACATCTCTCAGTTATTACAACGTAATTATTGATGGAGAAATAATTCTTTTACAGATGGAACCTTATGGTGAATATGATTATTTTACCACAAAGAAATTGAAGAAGGGCCAGCACACTTGTACAATTTTTAAACGCAACGAAGGCGGCTATGTGGACACTTTTTTGGGGGTGGATGTAGACGCTGAAGGTTACAAAAAGGCAAGCGGTAAAATTTCCAGCCCTGACATTGCTGCAAGAAAAATTGAATTTTATGGTGACAGCATTACGGCCGGTGTCTGCACAGAAACTTGTGGCCCGGATTCTTACGAAGCAGATCAAATGGTAACACATAATGCTTACACTGCTTATCCTGCTATTGCCTGTCGTGCTCTTGGCTGGGAATTGAGCGATCTGGCTGTTGGTGGAACAGGTGTTTGCATCAGCTGGAATGAATTTATAATGGGTAACTCATGGAAAAAACTTTACCCGAAGACTTCAAGTGTGGACTATGATTTTTCAAGTGGAAGGAAACCTGATGTTGTTGTAGTAAATCTTGGACAAAATGATTATGGCCTTTCTGCAAATAACAGGGAAAAATTTCCTTCTAATTTTGAAGAAAGATATTTTAATCTTTTAAAAGAAATAAGGGCAACTTATCCTGACGCCTGGATTATTTGTGCAACAGGAGGTATGAGTGCCATTCAGTCCAGCCGCGAACTTAAAGCCGGCATTACCAAAGCCATTAAAAGCATGAATGACGAAAAAATTCTTAGTTTTACTTACCGGGCATGGACTTACAATCATCCCCGCGTAGACACCCACATTAAAATGGCAGATCAGCTTGTTAACTTTATAAATAAGAATGTTTCTTTTGAGTGATTTTTTTAGGAAGGAGCTTTTACGAAAGGCGTGGGGCTTTTTTAAAGAGGCATAACTTTCGTAGACAGTCATCTCTTTTCTAAACATAAGCTCGCTCTGGGAAAGAGGTGCTGCTTTTCAAAAGAAGCACCTCTCCCAAAAGAAACATCTTTTCTTCAAACAAAGGTCTTTTTCCTAAACAGTAGCCTGCTTTAGGAAAGAGGTACTGCTTTTCAAAAGAAGCGTACTTTTTGTAGACATATATTTCTTTCCTAAACAGTAGCCTGCTTTAGGAAAGGGGTGTTGCTTTTCAAAAGAAACGTCCTTTCCCCAAATAAGCACCTCTCCCAAAAGATCCCATAAATCAACTTTCCAGATAAATAAGCTGGGAATTAAAGTCGCCCCAAAGGCGTGGCAATAAAAGTCCTGCATTCATCAAAGTAGAAGCTGACCACGTGCCCATGTCACATTTTCCCCCAAAACTGTTTTGCATGGTCACTTTGTATTTTTTGCTTAAATCCAAGCCCTTTAAATAAACCCTTCTGGAATGGAAGTTTGGATGATTTAAGACTTGCACTAATGTAAGCAAAGCCTTGCTTTTGTCCTGGCTTACCACTTGCCATGCGTCCCATTCATGATTTTGAGAATATGAAGCAATTCTGTAATAATCACCTTCACGGATAAGGGGATTGAATTTTTTGTAGAGTTCAATTTGTTCTGGAATAAGGGCTCTTTCTTCTTCTGGGATTTTGGTTATGTCCAGTTCGTAGCCAAATGTTCCTGCCAGGGCAACAAAGCCTCTTGTCCTGAAAGGGGTAACTCTGCCGCAGGCATGGTTAGGACAAGTAGAAATGTGGGCTCCCATAGCACTCAATGGGTAAAGGAGGGCAGTACCTTCTTGAATTTCCAGACGCTCTATTGCATCTGTGTCATCCGAGCACCATATCTGAGGAGAATAATAAAGCATGCCGGCATCAAATCTTGCTCCTCCACCAGAACAGTTTTCAAGAAGCAAATGAGGAAATTCTTTTATAAGCCGCTCCTGCATCTGGTAAACGGCAAGTGTGTACCTGTGGAAGAGTTCTCCTTGATTTTCTTTTCCAAGACATGCTGACCCCATGTCTGCCAGCTGACGGTTCATATCCCACTTTACGTATTCAATATTTGCAGATGAAAGAATTTTTTTAAGCTGGTCGAATGTGTAATCAGCTACTTCTTTTCTGCTTAAGTCAAGAACGTACTGGCAGCGGCAAAGTCCAGCCTTTCTGTTTTTTACTTGAATTGCCCAGTCTGGGTGAGAGCGGTAAAGTTCTGAATCCGGAGAAATCATTTCAGGTTCAAACCAAATGCCAAATTTCATTCCCAGATTATTTACCTGGTCAACAAGATTTTTTAATCCGCCTTTAAGTTTTTCTTCATTAACAAACCAGTCGCCCAAAGAAGAATCATCGCTGCTTCTGTGGCCAAACCAGCCGTCATCCATAACAAGCATTTCAATTCCATCTTTGCTGGCTTCTTTTGCAATGTCTAAAAGTTTATCCTGGTCAAAATTAAAATATGTTGCTTCCCAGTTGTTAATCAAAATAGGACGCATTTTATTTTTATATTCACCCCGAATAAGATGGTCCCTTGTAAGCCTGTGGAAATTCTGAGCCATTTTGTTTAAGCCCTGACTTGAATAAACAACAACTGCTTCAGGACTTGTAAAAGATTCTCCTTCCTTCAGCTGCCATTCAAATCCTTCTGGATTAATTCCCATGCAGGCTCTTACATTGTCAAACTGATCCAGCTGGGCAAGAGAAATAAAGTTTCCTGAATAAATAAAATTAAAGCCGTAAACTTCACCGCTGTCATAATCTGTATTGTGGGAAGCAAGAGCAAAAAAACTGTGTTCCTGATGACTTGTTTCTCCGCGCAAAGATGATGTTGACATTTTGCCGTGAAGAAGGGGAGTGCGTTCAATGTGTCTTTCCCTGGCCCATGAACCGTGCAAACTGATAAAGTCAAAATTTTTATTTTCCATATCAAGACAGAGGGAATAAACTTTTGTCAAAGAAATATTTTCTTTTGAAAGGTTAGTAATTTTTACGCTGCGGGCAACTGCATCAATTCCCTGGAAAATAGAATAGCTTAATGTTATGCTAAGATTTAAAACTTCATCCTTACAGTGAAGCAAAAGTGTCATGGAATCTTTTTCGCTGCCCCAAGTGTGTGGCAGGCCTTCAAGATTACCCTTGCCATTTAATATTTCATGGCTTACATAGTGAATGTTTACTGCACTCTGGCCGTAAGAATTTTTTACGTTAAAGGCGCTTTCCCTGAAATCCCCGATTCCACCACAAGGGTATTCGAAAGAAAAAGAATCGTAAAAAGACAGACGGTCCCTTTCGTTTACTGACGGCACTTTTGGAGCTTCTTCAATCCGAAGCAATTTGTATAAAAGATCGTTTTCATCAATTTTTTTTCCAAAGTGAATGTGACCAACAAAATTTTCCTTGTCAACAAGGCCAATGTAATAAGCAGAATTTTCTGTTTCAAGAGCAAAGACTTTTGTCTTTTCATTAAATGTGATTTTCATAAAAGAAATTATAAATGAAGAAATATTTTTTATAAAGATTTATTTTCTAAAATTTAATTTTTTTATGGTTCAAAAAATATCAGATTTTGCAAGCATCAAGTATCAATTTTTCAACTATCAATTAAAAAAGAAAAGGCCTGCCCTAAAAAAGAGCAGACCTTTCTGTAAAGGCATCCCTAAAAAATGTAATTCTTAGAGAGTCCTAAAAAACTTTCCTGGAAATTATTTTTCTGGAGGAATAGAAAGAGATACGTAATCGATGATGATAGGTACATCAAGATTAGAGTTGATTTTCTTTCCTGCAATGTAAAGGTCAATCATGTTGCACTTTGACAGTGGAGCTGAAGAAACTTTAAATGTTCCCTTCTTTGACCCCAGATCGAATTCCTTCTTAGCAAAGTCAAGTTTGATTGTGTGCCAGCCGGCTCCAATGTCTGCGAAAGAGAATGTTTTAATTCCTTCGCCCTGGAGGAAGAACTGTGTCCAGCTAGGGTCACGAACAGCAAATTTGAGTGAAGGAACAAATCCTTCTGCATTTGCAAGAGTGAGTTCTTCTGGAATGTAAACTCTCATTGTAAATGTAGCCTGGGAAATGTTAACAGGAGCAGCACCCTGTTTAGAAATGTTAAAGAGAATGCCGTAAGTGTCACCAGTCTTGTTCAAACCCAAGTTCAGTGCAAGAGCCTTGTCCCCGTCACCTGTGTCAATGAGGCTTGCCTTTGTTGCTGTAATGTCTTCAGCCCACTTTGGACCTTCATACTGGACGTTGATGTACATGTTTGAATCATCGTCCTTAACGTAATTCTTGCCACCATTTAATTCCCATGGGCCAATAACAGACTTTGCGAAAGTTGTTCCCTTTTCGCCGTCTTTAAAACCTGCAGCCTTTGCAAGGTCAGCAGCTGGAACTGCATCCATGCCAGTCTTTGTTGAAGTGTTAAGGACAGCAGGTGCTGTTTCTTCCTTTGCTTCTGTTCCGCCAGCAGCCTTTGTTGTTCCGCAGCTGGTAAAAATTGCAACTGTCATCAAAGCGCATGTTGCAATAGCCAAAATCTTTTTCATGTTTTTCTCCTTTTATTCAAAGATTTCCCTGTTTGCCAGGTAAGAAAATTATAGCACTGAATTTTTATAAAGGGAAATTTTTTTTTCCTTTTTTTTGATTTTTTTCTGATAATGATCCGGTTAAGTATTTTTTTAAGCAGGGCTTTGCTATTGTTATGGGAGTCTATAAAAAATGCAGTTTTTAGGG
>CAVJHV010000020.1:21720-27792 GCA_963649315.1 Treponemataceae bacterium
CCCTTATCTTGTAAAAATCCCATAAAAAATTTATAAAATCCCTGGGCATTTCAATGGAAGCAGGTGAAAATCCTGCACTGGAAGCGCAACGGTAAAAATTGCAGAATATTTTGCAAAAAAACGGTCACTGCTTTTGGCGGGAAGGCTGTTTTACAAAAAAAGTTTTAAGTCCGGAAACTTTGGTGCCCAAAACTTTCGTATGGAAGTTTTATCTTTTTGGGGAATTACGCAGCTCTGATTCCCGGAGGTTTTATGAAAAACTTTTTCTTTAAAAAGCCGCTCAATATTTTGAGCACACTTTTTGTATGTTTTGCCTTTAGTGCAATCCTCACATCTTGCGTTGACCGCCCAAAGTCAAGGACAGAAGATGACGCTCTTTCTTATTTGTCTGGTACTTTTGCTTCTCAATACAATGAAGTTTTTAAAATTGATGTAAGCAAAAAAACTTTTTCCAATGGTACAAGTGTAAGTAATACTTTTGTAGAAGGCTACGCAGGCAATGAAATGACAGTAGTTTTTGATGACTTAGACTACACCAGCGGAAAAATCTATTTTAAGTACACAAAAGCTCTTGAAAGTACTTCTACAGAACCTGAAAGTGACAAAGAGTCCTGGACAGATGGTTCTTACTGGACAAATAAAAATGATTCCTATGATGTAAAGTATACAAAGCCTGATGATGAGTCGAATTACACAAAGACTGTTTATTATTACCGCTATTCAACAAGTGCCCCGGATGTTGGAAAATATTATGCAGTTGCTTTTAAAGATCTGACAGAGGCTTCTGCAAGTTTTTCTGGTGCATATCTTTACAATGGAAAAACTTCTACAGAAACTTTAGAAGAAGCAAAGTCTACTTTTAATTCTTCATATTTTGCTTACTATTCTGAATGTACAAAATAGCAGTAGATGAAGTCTTTAAAAAAACGCTTTAAGTTTTTTTTCATAATCCTCTTTTCTCTTTTAAATTTATTTTGCCCCTGTGCTGAGGATTATGAAGAAGACAATAGCATAAATCTTGGACATATTTATACTTTTCTGGAAAAGCCACTGGCTGAAGAACGTCTTGTAATTTCAAAGGAAGAAATAGAAGAAAGTCACTGTGAAAATTTAACTTCTCTTTTACAAAGAAAGGGCATTCAAATTTTAAGTTATGGCGCTTATGGTCTTGAAAGTAAACCTTCCATCCGGGGTTTTACAGACGAAACTGTCCGCCTTGTAATAGACGGCATTTGTTTAAATAATGCCCAGTATGGCACCTTTGATTTTTCTTCAATCAATTTAAATCAAATAGAAAAAATTGAAATTGTGAAAGGTGGTTTTACAGAAGGCATTAGTGATGAAGGTTCCGTTGGTGGAACCATTTACATTACTACCAAAAAACAGAATGTAAAAAAAGAAATTTACAGTGACACAAGTTTTAAAAGTTTTTTTAACCTGGCGACACCCTTAGATACTGTCAGTCAAAAATTAAATTTTTCAAGTCCCGTAAAAGAAAATTCTTTTTTTAAAACTTCCCTTGCTTTTACGGCAGCACAAAACAAATATCTTTATTTGTCCGGCGAAAATAAATATTTGTTCAGGGACAATTCACAGGTCTGGGATACAAGTGCTTCTTTTGCTTTTACACATTTTTATGGTCAGGGGTCAAGTTTTACTTTTACAGATTTTCTTTATGCAGGAAACAAATTTTGCCCTGGCCCTGAAAACAATACAAATATTGGTTTACAAAAAGATTACAATAACCGCTTTATTTTAAATATAATTAATCCCGCAATTTTTTCGGCCTTTCGTTTAGAAAATAATTTTGCATATTTTACAAATGTCCGTTTTTATGACGAAGCAACTTCTTCTTCAAGTCATTATCTTCACACTTTAACTTATTCTAGTTCCCTGTCTTTTTTTGCAAGTGATTTTTTTAAGCAAAGTGCAGCTTTTACTTTTGAAGGAAATTTTTTGTCTTCTACGGATGACGGAAAGGTGAATCAGCTGACATTCACTTTTAAAGAAACAAGTAAATTTTTCTTTAATGATATTTTTTCTTTGTCTCTGCCTTTGACTGTAAAATTTCAGGGACAGAATTTTGCCTTTGTGCCAAAAGCAGGTCTTAGGACAAGTTTTTTCTTCGGTGATTTTTCTTTTCTTTTTTACACAATGGTTCAGTTTCCAAACATGGATGACCTTTACTGGAAGGGGCAGGGGGCAGCGGGAAATCCGGATTTAAAAGAAGAAAGAGGCTGGGGAGCAGAAATTACTTTTAATTCTAAAATAAATTTTCTGCCTTTTTCCCTTTGTCTTTTTACAAACTATTATGAAAATAAAATTCAGTGGGCTTACAATGACGGGCTTTATTCGCCTGAAAATTTATCTTCCGCTTTTTATGCAGGTCTGGATTTGGATTTAGAAAAGTCTTTTTTTGATGAAGCTTTTTCTGTAAAGTTTAGCGGTGAATATTTGTACAACCGCCTTTTGGGCAAGAGCAATTCTTTGACTTACGGAAAAAGAATTATGTGGACTCCGGATTTTACAGCTTCTTTAATTTTGAATTTAAATCTGGAAAAATGGTCTTTTGCTTTGGACACTTCTTACATGGGAAAGCGCTATAAATCAAATTTAAATATTTCTTTTTTAAAGCCATACCTTCTTATGAATTTTTCTACTTCCTATAAGGGATTAAAATTTTTTGAACCTTACATAAAAATTGACAACATTCTTTTTTCGGATTATGAAGCTGTAGAAAATTACCCCATGCCTTTGATTTCTTTAACAGCTGGGCTTTCTTTAAAAAAGAATTTTTAGAGCTCCCTTTAAAAGCCTACTAGTCGGATTGTAGTGGGCCCGAAGGGATTGTTTTTTTTGATGCTAAGATTCAAAAAAAACAACGGAGCGCAAGCGCAGCCACGAAAAGCCGTTTTTAAAAACGCTTTCTCCAAAATATTATCCAAAATATTCTATTGACAAAATCTTTGTTTAAGTCGCATAATCTTAAACATGAAAAAGCTATTCAAAGCAGTCTTTTACTTTTACTTTTATTTTCTCTTTCGAAACAGAAGGTTCCTGTAAAGATTGTTTTATGGCTTAAAAACTAATTGAACAAGAACAAGAACCTTCTAAAAAGAGGGTTCTTTTTTTTTGTGAATGCGTTTATGCGCTGGAGGCCTGTATGATTGTAATTTTAAAAAAAGGAATTTCTGAAAAGGAATTAAAACCTTTTCTTTCAGATGTAAAAAATCGCGGTTTGGATTATCACGTGACTGTCGGTGTGGACCAGAATATTGTCGGCCTTTTGGGAGACACTTCTAAAATTGATCCTAATGATTTTCTTGTAAACGATATTGTTGAAAGCGTTGAACGTGTTTCGGCTCCTTATAAACTGGCAAGCCGTTCTTTTCATCCTCAGGATACAATCGTAACAGTTGGTTCAAACCAGGCTGGGGTAAAGCCATGCGTGATTGGGGATCATACATGCGTTCCGATTATTGCGGGTCCTTGTTCCGTAGAAAGTGAAGAGCAGATTGTAGAAAGTGCAAAAGGAGTTAAGGCTGCGGGTGCCAGGATTTTAAGAGGGGGGGCTTACAAACCCAGAACTTCTCCATACAGTTTTCAGGGACTGGGGCTTGAAGGTTTAAGGCTTTTGTCTCTTGCAAAAAAAGAAACTGGTCTTCCTGTTTGTACAGAACTTATGGCAATTTCTGAATTGCAGTTTTTTGATGATGTTGACTTGATTCAAGTTGGTGCAAGAAATTTCCAGAATTTTGATTTGCTGAAGGAACTGGGAAAATGCGGAAAACCTGTTTTGTTAAAGAGGGGGCTTTCCGGTACAATCACGGAACTTTTAATGTCTGCTGAATATATTATGGCTTCTGGAAATGACAAGGTAATTCTTTGCGAAAGGGGTATCCGCACTTACGATTCCTACACAAGAAACTGCCTGGATCTTTCAGCTGTGCCGTTTTTGCACAAGATGACACATTTGCCTGTTGCAATTGATCCAAGTCATGCCTGTGGAATTAAGTGGATGATTCCTGCTTTGTCACAGGCGGCTGTTGCCAGTGGGGCTGACTGCCTGGAAATTGAAGTTCACGTTCAGCCTGAAAAAGCTTTAAGTGATGCTTCCCAGCAATTGACTCCAGCAGAATTTGCCGGTCTTACAGAAAAACTTGAAAAATACGCTGCTGTTGAAGGAAAGACTTTGTAATGAAAAAATTAACTGATTTAACATACGGCATTGTAGGTTTGGGAATTATGGGTGGTTCTCTGGCAAAAGCTATCCGCCTGAACATTTTAAGCAGGACAAATGCCAGTGGAAAAATTTATGCATGTAACAGAAGTCAGGCCTGTCTTTTGCAGGCAGAAAGTGAAGGAATTGTAGATAAAACTTTTTCTACAGACATAGTATCTGACATGTTAAGGGAATGCGATTTTGTTTTTGTCTGTCTTTATCCTCATGCAACTCTGGACTTTCTTGAAGTCAACAAAGACGCTTTTAAAAGCGGTGCAATCGTAACAGACATTTCCGGCGTGAAAGGAATTTTTGAAAAAAAACTTCCTGCTATTTTACGGTCTGATGTGGATTTTATAATTGGTCACCCTATGGCTGGAGGTGAAAAAGAAGGTTATGCAAATTCAAAGGCGGAATTTTTTATTGGCAGAAATTATATTTTAATTCCTCAGGACTACAATAAAAAAGAAAATCTGGAACTGATGAAGCTTTTGGTCAGCGAAATGGGGTTTTCCAGAATTACAATTACTGACTGCGACACCCACGACTACAAAATCGCTTTTACTTCCCAGCTTTGCCATGTGATTGCCTCTGCTTTAGTTGAAAGCGCAAGGGACGAAGAAATTACTGCATTCGGTGGTGGTTCCTTTGAGGATTTAACCAGAATTGCGATGATAAATGCTCCCCTGTGGACTGAACTTTTTATTTCTAACAAAGAAAAACTTGTGGACCACATTGGAGAATTTGAAAAAAGGATAGACCAATTTAAAATTTTGATAGAAAATGGTGACTCCAAAGGTTTGTGTGATCTTTTGGAAGACGTCCGGCAAAAAAGAATTATTATGGGGTCTGTAAAAAGTCTTGAAAAAAATGCCGGATGTAAAAATACAGAAAGTGACAAAGATAGGGGCAGCCCTGAAAGTTGAAATTTCCAGGGAGTCCCCTAATAAAAAAACTTTCTGCAAATAATTTTTTCTGGAGAAAAAAATGAATAAAGATTTTGAAATTCTTGATAAGGTCATTTCAAAAATTCCTGACTTTCCAAAAAAGGGAATTCTTTTTTATGACATCACGGGCATTTTGCGCCACCCTGAAGAATTTAAATATTGCATTGACCGCATGGTGGAACTTTACAAAGATAAAAAGATTGATGCTGTTGCAGGAATAGAATCCCGCGGTTTTGTTTTTGCTGCACCCTTTGCGGAAAGACTGGGCATCCCCTTAATCCTTATCAGGAAAAAGGGAAAGCTGCCTGGAAAAACATATTGTGTTTCTTATGCCCTTGAATATGGAAATGCAGAAATTGAAGTACACTGTGCTGACATTCAAAAAGGACAAAATATTCTTTTGGTTGACGATTTGATTGCGACCGGCGGCACCCTTAAAGCTTCACAAAAACTTGTAGAAATGGGCGGGGCAAAAGTAACGGATGTCTTTGGTGTGATTGGTCTGCCACTTCTTGAATACGAAAAAAAACTCAGCCCTATGGCGGTTACCACTTTGATTAATTATACCAGTGAAGAAGTTTAAGGGCTGATTAAAAGTGTAATGCTAAAAAAAGGCGTCTTTCGAAAAGAAGACGCCTCTTTTTTTTAGCCTAAGTCTTTTTTTTAAGGCCCGCAGATTTTTTTCAGTCCGTTTAGAATCATTAAAAAAATTATTCTTCCAGACTTTTTTTGCAAAGTTCTGTAATTTTCTGCCAGCGTTCCTCCTGAATTAAATTTTCTTTTACCATCCATGAACCGCCTACAGCCAGAACATTTTTTTCTGCCAGATAGGAATTTTTATTTTCCAGAGAAATGCCACCGGTTGGAATAAATTTTACATTCGAAAAAGGACCTTTAAAAGCC
>CAVJHV010000021.1:0-11797 GCA_963649315.1 Treponemataceae bacterium
CAATGTCGCACTTTTTAGAACCCCTGCTCCGCATATTCAAGCAAGGCCTTTAAAAACACAAAATCTTTTTTGAAAAAGTCGCCCATTCAAGCAATGTTTTTAAGGCTCTATGCATTTTCTTCACAAGGGATGGGCCAGGGAAAAAAATTAAAAAAAATTCACACTTTTTTGTAATTTTTTTTAAAGATAATTATATAAGGGAGCACTCAAAAAAAACGGCTCACAAACAGGAGAATCCTCATGCAGGAAAAATTGCTTGCTGACAAGGTGTCTCCGGAAATTGTGGTAAAGTATACTGGCTTACCTTTGGAAATAGTTATAAAACTAAAAAGTTCTGACTAAGATTCATGATTCCGCTTGAAAAGGTTTTGGAAGTGGCAAAGGGGCTGAAGGAAAAATAAAATAAAAAGGGGTCTGCCTTTACAGTCTGACTTTTTTAGCAAAGCGACAGTCTAATCACAAACAGATGTGGTTGGACTGTTTTTTTCTATGGCTGATTTTTTTTTACAGCTACACTTCTTTGAAGGGGCCTTAGGTAAGGGAGGTGGCACCTTAGTCCGCGCCTGTAGGGGCTGCCAGAGGCAGAGTGCGCAGCACCGAAGCGGCAGCTGAGCCCGGAAGGGGCGGTTAGGAATGGTGGCTTCTCCAAAATAAAAAAAAGTGGACTAAAGGGGAAAATTTGGTTATTTTTGAATAGTGTCTTTTTCTGAAAAGGGACAAATTGAAAATTTGGAGAAATGTATGGCAGAAGAAAAGGAAAAATTCCGCAGTACGACGGTTATTGCTGTTAAAAAGGATGGAAAGGTGGCTATGGCTGGGGACGGCCAGGTGACTATGGGCGAAACTGTGATGAAGGGTAATGCCCGCAAGGTTAGAAAGATTTATGATGGTAAGGTTTTAACAGGTTTTGCTGGTGCTACAGCGGATGCTTTTACTTTGTTTGATAAATTTGAAGAAAAGCTTAAGGAATTTAACGGTGATTTGACTCGAGCGGCTGTTGAACTGGCTAAAATGTGGCGTACGGACCGGTCTATGGGCAAACTGGAAGCTCTGCTTTTGGTGGCCAACAAGGATACTATTCTTCTTATTTCTGGTACCGGCGATGTTGTGGAACCTGAAAATAATATTCTGGCTATTGGTTCGGGCGGTAACTATGCTTACGCTGCGGCTTTGGCTTATATGGAAACTTCAAATTTGAGTGCTAAGGAAATTGCGGAGCGGTCTTTAAGCATTGCAGGCAACATTTGTATTTATACTAACGAACACATCACTAGTGAGGAACTTTAATAATGCAGGAAAATAAAAATCTTACAGTAGAAAATATGCAGGTTACGGAAAATAATTGTAAAAAAAATCTGCCTGATGGAATGACGCCGGCCCAGGTAGTTAAGGCTTTGGATTCTTACATAATCGGGCAAAATAAGGCTAAGCGCTTTGTGGCTGTGGCTTTACGTAACCGCCAGCGCAGAATTAAACTGCCTGAAGAAATTCGTGACGAAGTGGCTCCTAAAAATATTTTGATGATTGGGCCTACAGGTTCCGGTAAGACTGAAATTGCCCGCCGTCTGGCAAAGTTGTGTAATGCGCCTTTCCTTAAGGTGGAAGCTACTAAGTACACTGAAGTGGGTTATGTGGGCCGCGATGTGGAAAGTATGGTTCGTGATTTGATGTCTGTGGGCTTTAACATGGTAAAATCTGAATACGAAGAAAAGTTGAAGTCTTCATGCGAACCTAAGGTGGAAGAGGATTTGCTGGATTTGCTTTTGCCTGGCAGCGGTGAAGCTAAGCCTAAAGAAATGAAGATGGAAATGTCTCAGCTGCAGGTGACTGAAAATGCGGCTGAAAATAATGGCGAAAAGGAAAAAAATTCTACACGCGAAAAATTCCGCCAGATGTTACGAGAAGGCAAGTTGGAGGACCGTGAAGTTGAAATTACCATAAAGTCTAAGCCTGCCATGCCGGGAATTGGCATTTTGGGTGCGGGCAGCATGCAGGATCTGGAAGACAGCATCATGGGACTGCAAAGTGCTTTGTCTAATGGAAAGAATAAGCGCAGAAAGATTACTGTTCATGAAGCACGCCGCTTTTTGATGGAAGAAAATCTGGAACGTGTGGTAGACCAGGACAAGGTGGCTGACGAGGCTAAAAAGCGTGTTGAAGAAAGCGGCATTATTTTTATTGATGAAATTGATAAAATTGCTACCAAGGGGGGCACTTCTGGCCGCCAGGATGTAAGCCGCGAAGGTGTTCAGCGTGACATTCTGCCTATTGTGGAAGGCTGCGATGTAAACACAAGATGGGGCATTGTAAATACGACTCATATTCTTTTTATTGGCGCAGGTGCTTTTTCTGTTTCTGCTCCAGGTGATTTGATTCCTGAATTGCAGGGCCGCTTTCCTCTGAGGGTTGAACTGGAAGATTTGAAAAAAGAAGAATTTAAGAGAATCCTTACAGAACCTAAAAATGCTTTGCTTAAGCAGTATGAAGCCCTTTTGGGTACTGAAGGAGTTACTTTAAAGTTTACGGATGACGCGATTGACCGTATGGCAGAAATTGCTGAAGAGGTAAACTACAAATCTGAAAATATTGGTGCCCGCCGCCTGCACACGATAATGGAATCTGTTGTTGAAGACATCAGTTTTTCTGCAGACGAACATTCAGGCGAAACAATTACCATCGATTCTGCTTATGTAGACAAGCAGCTGGGTGATGTTGTAGGCAGCCAGGATTTGCAGAGGTATATTTTGTAGAAATTTTGCCTGGGGAGAGTTGGCTGGGTTTGGAAAGTGGGGGTGGAAACTGGCACTGCTTTCGTAAAGCGACGGCGGGTCTGGAAAGTGGGGCTGCTTTCGTAAACAGGCACTGGTTACGTAAACATAGCGCCTCGCATCAGAGGCACTTCTTTCGTAAACATGGCGGCTGTTTTGGAAAGAGGCACTGCTTTCGTAAACAGGCACCTCTTTTGGAAACAAACACTGGTTTCGCAAACAAGGCGCCACTCCTTTAGAAATATTTATTTCGTAAACATGGCGTCTCGCCTTTAGAAATATTTATTTCGTAAACATGGCGTCTCGCCTTTAGAAATATTCCTTTCGTAACCAGTTACTCCTCGCATCAGAGGCACTTCTTTCGTAAACACGCCACCTCTTTCATCACCCCGCCCCGCAAAAATCTTACATCACCTTTTCTGCAGCCTTTTCCCAATCTTCATTCAATTTTGCCAGGCAGGCGTTTATTTCGTCCAGTTCTTTCTGGACAGCACGGGCTTTCTGGCCGTCAGAATAAACTTCTTCCCTGCCCATTTCTTCTTCAAGCAGGGATTTTTTTTCTTCGGCCCGGGCAATGGCACTTTCTATTTTGTCCACTTCTTTTTGAAGGCGGCGCTTTTCTGCTTCGGCTTTTTTTTGTTCTTCCCAGGAAGCTTTTGTTGCACTTACTGGGATCTGGTCTTTTTTTAAAGAAACTTTTTCACCAGACTTTTCCTTTGGTGCAGAAAGTTCAGGGCTGGAAACAAGGCCGGCCGCTTCGTCTTCCAGGCGCTGCATGTAATATTTGTAATCACCAGGGAAATTGCGGTAAGTACCGGGGTGCAATTCCAAAACCCTGGTGGCAAGTCCTTCGATAAAACCGCGATCGTGGCTTACAAAAATTACTGTTCCCCCAAAATCTTTCAGGGCATCAAGCAAAACATCTTTTGAATGCATGTCCAGGTGGTTAGTAGGTTCGTCCAAAACCAAAAGATTATTTTCTTTCAGCAAAAGTTCAAGCAGGGCAATTCTGGATTTTTCCCCGCCGGATAAAACATTTATGCTTTTGAAAACATCGTCTCCTCTAAAAAGAAAGGCCCCCAGCATGTCACGCAATTTTGGAATCAGGGCAAGAGGAGCGCGTTCTTCCATATATTCAAGGATTGTCTGACTGCCTGAAATTTTTTCCGCACTATCCTGGGAAAAGTAACCTATGGCAACTCCGGCACCTTCTTTTACGTTACCAGAAAAGTCTTTATCCACACCAGCAATAATTCTTAGCAGGGTGGATTTTCCAGCTCCGTTTCTTCCGGCAACAACAAGGCGCTCCCCTTTTTCAAGAACTAAATCCAAATTGTGAACAACATCCCCCTTGCCGTAATTTTTACAGATTTTTTCCAAAGTCAAAACCAACTGGCCTGAATGTGGGGCCGGCGGAAAGGTAAAGTGGATTTTCTTTAAGTTTTCAGGAATTTCAATTTTGTTTTCAAGAAGTTTATCCAGCATCTTTTGCCTTTCCTGAGCCTGAGCTGCTTTAGTTGCCTTAGCCCCAAAACGGTTTATAAAATCTTCCAGGTGCTGAATTTCCTGCTCCTGAATTTCGTACTGCTGTATCAAAGATTCCAGTTCAATTTTTCTGACTTCCTCATAATGAGAAAAATTTCCCGGGTAGCGTTTTAAATCTCCCCCAAAAAGTTCATAGACTTCATTGATTGTATGATCCAAAAAATAGCGGTCGTGGCTGACCAGTAAAAATCCTCCCTTAAAATTACAGAGGAATTCTTCCAGCCAGGCACGTGCTTCTATGTCCAAGTAGTTTGTAGGTTCGTCCAAAAGCAAAATATCCGGCCCGCACATAAGAACTTTTGCAAGCGCAATTCTCATCTGCCAACCGCCGGAAAATTCCTGGGTATTTTTTGTAAAATCTTCGCGAGTAAAGCCCAGGCCCAGCAAAACACTTTCCGCCAGCATTTCCCTTCTGTACCAGCCGCTTTCTTCCAGCTTTGTCAAAAGTTCTGAATGTTCACTGGCAAGGCGCCCGTTGTTTACGTCACGGGCCATTTCTTCTGCCAGGCGGTCAATTTCTTCCTGCATCTGGTAGCCCCACAGAAAGGCTTTGTCCGCTTCTTCTTTTAAAGTGCAGCCCGAATGCACCAGACCACTTTGTGGCAGGTAAGCAATGCGGGCCCCTTTTTGAGCAATGCGTTCCCCGCTGTCAACTTCACTGACGCCCGCCATGATTTTTATCAATGTGGATTTACCGGCACCGTTGGCACCAGTCAAAGCTGCTTTAGTACCGGTCTGCAAATTTACTGAAACGTCTTTTAAAATATCCCTGTCACCAAAAGCAAGTGACACTTTTGAAAACTGAACAAAAGCCATTTACTTTTACTCCATTGGAAAAACTGCCGCTAAAAAAATTGTATCTTTTAGGAGTTCCCTGAATCAAAAATCCCAAAATAAAATTCACAAAAAAAATACAGGCCATGAAAAACACAGCCTGCACTTTTTTACAAAACAAAACTATCTCTGCATAAACATTACAATTGCATTTGAAGGATGACTGATGCTTATTGCCGGCAGTTTCACCTGTGAGAACTGTGTTACAACAACATTCAAATTTGAAAGGCGGACACCGTTACCTTCCCTCTTGTAAAGGAAGTTTACTTCGTGACCTTCAGTTTCATTAAATACCATAGTAACAATTCCGTTCCACTGGCCCTTTAAATTATCAGGCAGAAAGTATTTAAATTCCAGCTTGCCCGAATTTGAAGCATAAGAAGGAATAATTGAACCTGCAATATTTTCCCAGTTAGTCCATGTGAAAGAAGAATCCGAGCGGACTGTCAAAGTGCCGTAAGTAGAAGAAGAGAATGTCGGACCACAGCCGCGGAATGCTGCCAGAAGCCCTGCCCTTCTCTGCCTTTCCTGGGTAATTAAATCTGTAACTTCACTGCCAAAGAATGTGACCATAGTGTAAGAATTCGGCATGCCATATTCATCAGTGTACTGAACAGTAATCGTGTCACTTGCGCGGATGGTAAACTGCAGCTGAGTGTCATTAAAGCGGTAAACATTTTTTGCAATTTTTGTTACACCCTTGTATTCATATTCAGCGTCAACACCATTCATGTGGAAGGCAACAATTCCTGTGTCCACACCAGTGTCCAGACCGAATGAAGGCTGCATAAAATCCAGATTAATCTGTTTATCATTTATCATAGGCTGGTAATATTCAGGGTACCATCTTTGTGCAAGAATATCTTCCAGAACAAGATCACTTTCTTCTTCAACAATTTCAACTAAAGCATCCGCACCTTCGCCGTAAGTGCCATCTGCAAACATTTCGTAAAGGCGCAGATTGTAACTGAAGCACCAGCCCATATTTCCATCATCTGTCAAAACATAAAGCCAGTCGCCTTCAAGAGCCTTACCGCCCGTTGTAACAGCTTCACCTTCTTCGCTGTACAAAGTGCGGATTACCTGGCCCTGCTTTAAACGGTAAACCTGTTTTGCCTGATTGGAATGTTCTGCGCGAATAGGCAAACCGTCAACAGCAACATAAGCATAAGTGTGCTTGTATTCTTCATAAAGTTTCAGCGCCTTTTTAGCCTTGCCCTTCGAAAGAGGTTCAGTCATTTTCCACAAAGGAATTTCAACTTTTTCTTTCGTCAAAGGATTTTCAACAACATAAACTTTAGAAATATTCGACTTAAGGTAAACCGGCAGCATCTGGCTGTCATCCAAAAGGTAATCATTTTCATTCCACAAAAGAATCGAATAACCGCGAATTTTTCCCTGGCATGAAGTCAATGCAAAAACCAAAGCCAAAGCTGACAAAAATTTTACAAAAGTTTTCATGCCCACATGTTACCAAAAAAAATTATTTTGTGGAACATAAGGACATCACTAAAAATTGTCTTTTTTTTATGTAGCATACCGCCTGCCTTTAACCTTCCTTCCGGCCTTCGCTGCCGCTCATTGCTTCGCTGCGCTTCGCAACTAAAGGGCCTCCAGGAAGGGCTGGGCTGCTTAAAAAAAGAAATATCTTTTATAAAAAGAATTCTTTTGGAATATTTTTTTACAAATGCTTACAGATGCTGAAAAGAATTCCGCCTGTCTTTTTTACTAAAGGCCAGCCCTGAATTTTCCATCAGAAAAATCATTTTAAATAAACCATAAGGAGCATTATGTCAGAATTTCTTATGCCGGAAATTCTTGACGCCTGGCCCAAAGTCAGCGGGCGGATTGCTTCCAGTTTATTGCGGCTTTCAGAACTTAAGGCCGTCACTTTTGAATAATCAAAATCCATAGGAATTTTTGCATTTTCCATTTTGTGCATCTTGGCAATGCGGGCATCCTGTTTTTGAATGTAGTAGCGGTATTTAAAATCTTCCCGGGCCAAAGTCCATTCCTGCATTGTCATGGAAGCAGGCTTTTCAATATTTTCATTTTTTTCTAAAAGCAAAAGAGCTTCATCAACTTTTGAATATTTTTCATTCATCAAATCCATTTGACTTTTAGAAATCAAACCTAATTCAAAACCCTTTTGTCTTAAACGGCGATCGGCTGTGTCATGGCGCAGCTTAAGGCGGTATTCGGCACGGGCTGTAAACATGCGGTAAGGTTCCTTTGTTCCCAAAGTAACCAAGTCATCAATCAAAACACCAATATAGGCTTCATCGCGACCCAGCACCAAAGGCTGCCATTCAGGAATTTTATTGAAGGTATCGTAACTGCCCTTTTTAGAAAAATCTTCCAGTAAAGCAGCCAGTGCTTTAGTTTCAAAAGCAGAAATTTCTGCAAAGCGCTTTTTTTCTTCCCTGGAAAAATTTGCTTTCGGCATAAAAGAACTTTCTTCAGCACTGGCAGGGCTCTGTCCCATTCCCGCATGAGGGGCTGTTAAAGGACCGCACAATTTTTTATGGGCCTTTGAATAAAGACCGGCATTTATTCCGGCAACCAGTCCCTGGCCAGCTGCTTCTTCATAACCTGAAGTTCCATTAATTTGACCAGCATTAAAAAGTCCTGCAACCCTTTTTGTTTCCAAAGAAGGAAAAAGCTGGGTAGGTTCAACATAATCATATTCAACTGCATAACCCGGACGGGCAACAGTGCAATTTTCAAAACCAGGCATCGTTCTTAAAAAAGCATCCTGGACTTCTTCCGGCAAAGATGAACTCAATCCGTTAATATAAATTTCATCCGTTTCCAAACCTTCCGGTTCAATAAAAAGCTGGTGGCGGTCCCTTTCTTTAAAGCGCATGACTTTGTCTTCAATACTCGGACAGTAACGCGGCCCCACTCCAGAAATTTTTCCAGAATACAAAGGAGAGCGGTTTATATTTTCCCTGATGATTTTGTGGGTCTCTTCGTTAGTGTAAACTAAATGGCAGGGCACCATAGGACGGTCAATTTTTTCATCATCAAAACTGAAAGGCAAAACATCACTGTCACCTTCCTGCAGTTCAAAAGAAGAAAAGTCTACAGTGTGGCGAAGGATCCTTGGAGGTGTTCCAGTCTTTAAACGGCCGGTAGTAAAGCCCAGACGGTTTAAAGATTCTGTCAAACCGAATGCTGCATTTTCACCCAGGCGGCCACAAGGAGCATCATATTCACCAATAAAAATTCTTCCCCCCAAAAAAGTTCCTGTGGTTAAAACAATGGAACGACATGGAATAATTCTGCCGCGTTCAGTTACCAGGCCAATCACCTTTTGCCTTTTGCCGCTTTTGCAGGCATCGGTTAAAAATTCATTTTTTTCTAAAGGCCGGTTTTCTCCAGGAATAGAATTTTTTTCTGCCATGGAATCAGAATTTTCTGGCAGGGGCTGGTCAGACGCGATTGTCAAAATGTCAACACAAGTGTCCATGAGGGTAGAAAGATTTTCTGTTGTTTCCAAAAGCTTTCTGGCCTTTTGAGAATAAAGCAGTTTGTCTGCCTGGGAACGCGGCGCCTGTACTGCAGGTCCACGGCTTCTGTTTAAAAGACGGAATTGAATCATAGTCTGGTCAATCAGCTTTCCCATTTGACCGCCCAGGGCATCAATTTCACGAACAATGTTTCCTTTTGCAATTCCACCTATGGAAGGGTTGCAGCTCATTCTGCCAATTGAATCTATTGTTTGTGTAACAAGAATTGTTTTTTGTCCCATTCTGGCAGCGGCCAAAGATGCTTCAATTCCAGCATGACCTCCGCCAATAACAGCTACATCGTAATAATCATAAAATCCGCTCATGGTGGTGGGATTATAATACAAATACTTTTTTTTGTGTATCTTTTGGGAATAGTAAAGGTTATAATTTTAAAGACTGAATTATTTTATTTTTGCATTTTGATTTTTTGATTTTTTTCAGGAGTTTATTTATGAACAAATCTTTTTTGTCTTTTTCATTTATGGCACTTTTTCTTTCAACAATTCCTTCCTGCAATGCCATCCATGCTTCTTCCTTAAAAGAAAAAAGTACCGGTGATTTTTTTGTCAGCCAGGTTACACCCCAGGGCCAGCTTTCTTCAAGTGTAAAATTTCCTTCCATACAAATTCTTTTTTCAAAAGCAGTTATTCCTCTGGCCAAACTTGGAGAGGTTACTTCTTTAAGCGACGCCGTAAAAATGGAACCTGAATTAGATGGAGTTTTCAGGTGGTACGGAACAAGCATTTTAAGCTTTGACACAAGCGATGAAATGATTGCGCAAAAAGAATACAAAATCACTGTAAATGAAAATTTAAAAAGCATTGACGGAGAAAAAATTTCAGGTCCTTTAGAATTTACTTTTCGCACAGAAGATATAAAAATCACTTCCCTTGAAGCAGGATATTCTGCCGGCAAAAAAAATAAAAGTTACATCAACAGTGATGACGTTCCTTTGGAATACGCAAAAGATTTTGCCCTTAACTTTTCGAATAAGGTAAATGCTCAATGCGTAAGCCAGTATATTTTAATAAGTGACTCTAAAGGAAAAAAATATAATTTTAGGGCAAGTCCTTTGTCTGACCAAAAAATTCTTATTGAATTAAAAGAAAATCTTCCTGCAAATTCACAGATAAAAATCAGTCTGAAAAAAGGAGCAAAAGTTTTTGAAGATTCCGCTGGCACCCAAAAAGAACAAAGTCTTACTTTTCACACTCTGCGTCCTTTTGAAGCAGAAAATTTTTATGAGGGTTCCACTGTAAAAATCATTTTTAATCACAGAATAAAAAGCGGCCAGGAAGATGCAATTTTTTCTGCCCTTTCTACAAGCCTCAAAAGTCCATTAAAAAAAGAACAGGTAGAAGTCAAAGAAAAATCGATCATCATAAAAGATCTTGATGTAAAATACGGCGAAAGTTTTTCTGTTAAAATCAAAAAAAATTCTTTTAAAGACATTTACGGTCAGACTTGCAGAAAAAATATTTCTAAAAAAATAAAAGTTGGCAAAGCTTCCTCTTTTATTTATTTTGATTACGGCACAAATTACATTCTGGAATCTTCCTACCCTGCAAAAAGAGAATTCGCTTTTCAAAATTATTCGGGCAGGGCAAAATACACAATCAGTCCACTTTGCGGTGTAAGCGAAAATTTTAAACTTCCTGATTTTTTTACAAATGAAGTAAAAACAAAAGAAGCAAAAGTCAACAGAAAAATAATTCAGACGATTAACCTTTGCCCTTACCTGGAAAAAGTTTCAAGTGCTTCCGGCAGCCAGTGGCGGGGAGCGGTAAAAGTTACCACTTCTTCAAAAGACAATTCTAAGGTTAATGAAAGAGTTAACACTTCAATCATTCAGGTAACAGACCTGGCCCTTACCGTCCACAGCTCGTGGAACAAAAGTCTTGTTCTTGTAACAAATATTTCGGATGGAAAAATTATAAAAGACGCAGATGTAAAAATATTTGCAGCCTCCAGTTTAGAAGATGCAATTGTAAATAAATCTTTTGCAGAAGAAAAAAACATTCTGGCAGCGGCAAAGACAAATTCTGAAGGTCTTGCAAATTTAGATTTTTCTTATGATGCAGGCAGCGAAGAAAATAAATCTAAAAAACTTTATGTAGAAGTAAAAAGTCCCGATGACAGGTTAGTGCAGGAACTTTACTCTGGAGCAGGCAAACTTTATTTAAAAGACTGTAAAGATATTTCTAACCAGGAAGAACTTTTTCAAAATGAAGATTTCTTAAAAATCAATAAAACAAATGTAACAAATATCTTCAGTGACTCTTCCCTTTACAAGGCGGGCGAAAGTGCCCACTTTAAAATAATCGACAGAGATTTAAGGGCAGGGCAATATTCTCTTTACACAGGGACTTACGAAATCAATATAACGGAAGAATGTTACTGGAAAAAAAATCATATCATTTACGAAACTTTTAAAGGCCAGCTTTCTTCCCAGGGAACTTGCAGCGTAGAATGGAAAATTCCTGAAGATTTAAAACCCGACACATATTATCTTGAATACAAAAGAGAAAATAAAAAAGAATATTATGCTTTTCAAATTCAATCTTTTGAAAAATTAAAATTTTCTGCCACTGCTTCCATTTCCCAAGTGCCTTATTATTCTAGTGAAAACATTTGTGCAAGTGTAAGTGCAAATTATCTGGACGGGACAGCACTTAATGGAGCAAGTCTTGAATCTTTCTGGACTCGATCAAGAAGCCAGTTTACCATCAATGACGGTCAGCACGATGACTGGACCTTCGGGCCATACAATTTTTTCTGGGACTACGATTCCTGGGATTATGATTTTTATATGGAAGAAAAAAACATTCTTGATGAAAATGGAAAATGCCAGCTGCAGGTAAAAAGTGGCGGCGAAAAAGAAGAAGGCATTCCTTACACATATTTTTTTGAAGGGCAGGTTACGGAATCTTCAAATCAAATAATTGCTGCAAGGGCCCAGACCACGGTTCACCCTGCATATTTTTACATTGGACTTTCACCTTACAAAAGCGAAAATGTCTTTCCGTCACAGGGGCAGGAAATATCTTTTGACTATGCACTTTTAACACCGGAAGGAAAAACTGTTGAAGAAAACAAATTAAACAAAGATAAAAAAATTTCCTATCGCCTTATTCA
>CAVJHV010000021.1:11906-14465 GCA_963649315.1 Treponemataceae bacterium
TTTACAAGGAAGAAATTTCTGAAGATGAATTTGGAATTGAAAATTCTGACTGGGTCGAAACAGAAGAAATTGAAGTTGAAAAAGAAATGAAAATTTCTGACGAGCAAAATGCCAGAGTGACCATAAAACCAAAGTCCAGCGGAAATTATATAATTGAATTTACTTCGACTGACAGTCAGGGCAGAAAGGTTATTTCTTCAAAAATTTTTTATGTGAGGGAAAGTTCTTTTGATTTGAAAAATTATTACAATCAAAATCTTGAACTTAGCGCAGACAAAAAAGAATACATCGCCGGAGAAAAGGCAAACCTTCTTTTAAAAAGCCCCCTGGAAAAAGGAACTTATCTTTTAACAGTTGAAAGAAATGGAATTTTAAAAGAAAAAATTCTTAACTTAAAGGAACACTGTTCCCTTATAGAACTTCAAATAGAAAAAAACTGGAGTCCCTGTGTTCATGTTGCAGTATCTTCTTTCAAAAACAGAAGTGGAAATCCTCCGGAGCTATATGGCAAAGAGGACCAGGCAATGGCAAAATCACTTTTTACAGAAATAAGTCTTTCCATAAATCCATGTGAAAATGAATTTACCATTGATGTTCAGGGAAACAAAAAATTCTACAAACCAGGCGAAAAAGTTTCTTTAGATATTTTTGCTCACCAAAATTCAAAGGCTGTAAAGGATGCTGAAATTTGCCTGATGGTTATGGACCGTGGACTTTTGGATTTAACATCTTACCGTGCACCAGTTTCTCTAAAGACTTTTTACAATCAGGCTTTATTTCAATCTTCAACAGCCCATGACGATTCAAGAAGAAATTTAAGATGCCCTATCACTTATGAAGATTACGATGAAAGTCCGGAAATGGAAATTGAATATTACAAACCGAGATTACTTTCAAAAATGATGGACCTTGCTACAGCCAGCACAGACATGGCAGCAGGAAGTTTCGCCCTTGAAGAAAAAAGTGCAAATATGTATACAGACTCTTTTCCTCAAGAAAAAGAAAGCGGTCAAAATAATTCGTCATATCAAGTAAGAAAAAATTTTATTTCATGTGCAGCTTTTATTCCGGACATAAAAACGGATTCTAATGGAAAAGCATCTTTTTCTTTCACTCTGCCTGATTCACTTACAGAATACATTGTGACAGTCATCGGTGTAAAAGAAAATACTTATGCATACACAGAAGATTCTCTTAAGGCAACAAATCCAATTTCTGTTCGCGATGCATGCACACGAATTTTGCGGCCTGGCGATTTGTCAGAAGCCGGCATCACCATTACAAATAATTCTTCTGTAAAAGAAAAAGTGAATGTTGATTTTTCCGTCATAAACGAAAGCGGAAAGGCCTTACTTCTTTCAGAAAGAAATCAAAATCTTACAGTAAATCCTGGAGAAACAAAAAATATTTTCTTCAATATAAAAGCCCTTAAGGAAGGGAAGATAAAATTTGAATTTAAGATTACCTCTGATTCAGTAAAAGAAATTCTTTACAAGGAAATTCAAATTGAAAAAAATTACATTTTCGAAAGTGTCACAAGCATGGGGCAAATGGCTGACCAGGAAAATTTCATTCAGGAAAAAATTATTTTCCCCTCACTAAATGAAGATGACAATCTTTCTTTTTACATTCAAGTGGATTCAACAAGACTTGGCACCTTGTCATCTGCAATCGATTATCTTTTCCATTATCCATACGGCTGCCTTGAACAGCGGTCTTCTGCAATTCTGCCATTAATTGTTTTTGCGGATTACATTGACGTTTTCAATTTGGAAAGTCAAGTTCAAAATCCAAAAGAAACTGTTGAAAAAGAAATTGCCCAGTGGGCAGCATGTCAAAAATCAGATGGCTCTTACCCTTACTGGAAAGATGACTCAGAAGGTTCACTGGCGGTTTCTTTGAGGATTGCAGAAATCTTAAGTATTGCAAAAAATCATAATCTGGATACAGGAAAAAACAATCTAGACAAACTGGCTTCCTATCTTCAAAGTCAGGCAAGAAAAATCAAAAAGGATGGAAACTTTTATCCGCTAGCCTACACTAATTATCTGCTCACTCTCCTGGGCAAAAATGTTTCAAAATCAGATTTAAATGAAATCATAAAAAAATCCACTTCTGTTTCCCATCTTGCTTATGCAGGACTTGCGGCCGTCAACATGAGCTACGATGAAGTATCAAAAAGCGCATGTGCAAAAATAAAAAATCTTATGTCACTCACAAACCAGGGGGTAACTTTCCAAAATACTTACAATCCGTCATGCTGGTTTTTCTACAGTACAAGAAGCGAAGACTTCGCCCTGTCCCTTATGCTTTTTTCAAAACTTGATAAAAATGATCTTTACAACCAGCACATTGTAAATCAACTTTTACTATTGCAAAAAGCAGGACAAGGCAAATGGAAATCAACGGCGGAAACTGCAAGAGTTTTAATTGCACTTGAAGAATATATTTCGCAAAATGATTTTAAAGGATCAAATTTAAAAACAGAAATTTTTCTTGATAAGAAAAATATTTTACAGGGAAATTTTTCTTTGAATGGAAAACAAGACGCATTTTTAA
>CAVJHV010000021.1:14475-27790 GCA_963649315.1 Treponemataceae bacterium
AATTGGATTATAAAAATCTAAAAGAAAAAAATATTTCTTTGGGAAAAGAAATTCCTCTGGAAATAAAAAAAGAAGGAAGGGGACCTCTTTTCTACACCGCAAGGATTAAGTACGCATTACCGGCACAAGAGCAAACTGCCCGCGACCAGGGCATTTGCATTTACTCAGAAATTGTAAATGCAAAAACTGGAAAACTGATAAAAGAAGATCAACTGGAAATTGGACAAATCTACAAAGAAAAAATTTTTGTTACCAGTAGCAAGGCAAGAACTTTCCTTGCCTTACGGGCCGCAATTCCAGCTGGCTGTGAAATTATAAATTCAGCTTTCGTAACAAGCATTTCCATTCCAGAAAATCTAGAAGAAGAAAGTAGTTTTGAAAAAAATGATTTTTATTATAGAAATATTTCCCACCAGAACATTTACGATGCAGAAATACGCTGCTTCTGGAATTATTTCCCGATGGGAAGCCAGTCTTTTGAATTTACATTCCGTCCTGTCAGAAAAGGAAAATATCAAACACCTTCCATTCTGGCTGAATGCATGTATGAAGAAGAAATTTTTGGACGCAGTCAGGGTATGATCTGGGAAATAAAATAAGGTACAGAAAAATAAAGACAAAAAAATCTTGAAAAAAATTCCACTGATTTTTCATGGGATTTTTTCAAGATAAAATTGCCAGGCAAATTCATATCTATTCAAAAAAGAAAAAATTTTATAGAGTAGTAAGAAATTTTTTACGGAAGAAAAAAATGAAAAAACTTGATACGACCTTTAAACTGACAGACGAAAATGGAAATAAAATTTACCGCTTTAAAAAAAGCAAAATCAAATCGGCTTCACAAAAGAGAATTGAAAAATTAAAAGGTAAGGACATCAATAAAGATTTTAAAATTCTTGAATGGTTTTTTACAGTCGGCTGGATGCCACCAGCTTTTGGTGAAACTGTAAAATATCTGGGCGTTGTTGCATGGAAATTTTTTCTTTTGGAATATTTGCAAAAAATTCACATTTTTAGAATTCCTGTAAAACACGTTGATCACCAGTTGGATGAAAAAGTTCCATTTGACACAAGCCTTTATCCAATCTACATGGATTTTATAAAGTTCTGGCTTCGCCCACTTGTTATGTATAAAAAAAGATTCGGTCTCTACCAGGGGTCAAAACTAACAGGTGAATGGTTTCGTTACCTGGACATCATTTACGATGGCGCTTACGAAATTTACCGCTACTCTTTGACAACAACATACAGACCTTTAACGGATGACAAGCGCGTAAAAAAAATGCGTGCTGCAGATCCACACTATTGCTGCATTCCATCACTTCACATAGCAATCATCTTACTTTGCTGGTCCTTCCACCGCATGGTTTTTGAACGTGAAAATTTCACTCAAGAAGAAAAGACAAATTGGGAAAAGCAGCTTTACGAGCAGGCTGTAAAAATTGGCGAATCAGTTCTTTACATGAAGCAGCATTCAGTCAACTGCATTCCAGCCGCCATCTATCTTGTAACAAAAGCTGTGCCGGATCTTTTTTCACAAAGCGATGCCGTAAAATACATAAACGATTTATTTGTTAAAAGAAATGACGTAAAGGAAGCAGACAAAAAATCCATTCGTGCCCACATTCAGGATTTTTACGAAGGTCTTGTAATCGAAGGCTTGCACGAAGAAGACTGGACTCTTCCCGTAAAAAGATGGATTGACTCTTACGAAGCTTACAGACCTTTTTATGCAGATAACTCAGAGGAGTCTAAAAAGGAAAAGAAAAATAAGTAGGATTTGAGGGCACTGTTTACGAAAGCTGTGTCTGTCTGCAAAAGGGAACGCTGTTACCCAAAGAAGTGTTTGTTTAATCAAGAAGTGCGGGCTGTTTACGAAAGCAGTGTCTGTCCATAAAAGGGAACGGTGTTACTAAAACAGTGTTTGTTTAATAAAAAAACGCGGGCTGTTTACGAAAGATGTGACTGTTCACAAAACAAATGCCCCTTTCCTAAAGAAATATCTGTTCACCTAACAGGCGCCCGCTGTTTACGAAAGTAGTGACTGTCTGTAAAAGGGAACACTGCTACCTAAAGACGTGCCTGCTTAATCAAGAAGTGCGGGCTGGTTAGAAAAGGCGTGTCTGTTCACAAAACAAATGCCCCTTTCCTAAAGAAATATCTGTTCACCTAACAGGCGCCCGCTGTTTACGAAAGTAGTGACTGTCTGTAAAAGGGAACACTGCTACCTAAAGACGTGCCTGCTTAATCAAGAAGTGCGGGCTGGTTAGAAAAGGCGTGTCTGTTCACAAAACAAATGCCCCTTTCCTAAAGAAATATCTGTTCACCTAACAGGCGCCCGCTGTTTACGAAAGTAGTGACTGTCTGTAAAAGGGAACACTGCTACCTAAAGACGTGCCTGCTTAATCAAGAAGTGCGGGCTGGTTAGGAAAGGCGTGTCTATTCACAAAACAAATGCCCCTTTCCTGAAGAAATATTTGTTCACCTACCAGGCGCCCGCTGTTTACGAAAGCAGTGACTGGCTGCAAAAGAAACACTGTTACCTAAAGCAGCATTTGTTTAAATAAGATAGAGGACTTTTTACGAAAGATGTGCATGTTCACAAAACAACCGCACCTTTCCTAAAGAAACCCCGACCACAAAGCACCACCGCTCTTTCCCCAAAGAACCGTCTTTCCATCAAATCATCTTTCCAAATACCAAGCGCAAAATCCAAAATCAGTATTCTTCCACGCCGCTCTTTTTGTAAAGGGCTGCCTGTCCACTCCGTCTAGTTGCAGTGTGCACACTTTTACGGGCATGGCTTGAATCTTTTGCACGGGCTCTTTTTTCTCTGTCAGAAAAACCACCTTTTGATGTAGAAAAAGATTTTCCCTTACCTGAAAAATTTCTTCCTGAAGAAAAACTTTTTCTTTCATCTGAAAAGGATTTTTTTCCTTTAAAAGATTTTGCATCCAGATGCATGTGGGGGATTTTTGAATTTGACTCGCTCAAAGCAATTGCCTTTTTGGCAGCTTCCCGAGGCAAAGTCAAAAGACAAAATTTGTCAGCCATATCAATTGCATCAACATCTTTATTTTGAATTTTCAAAAGCTCTGAAAAATAACTTGCTATTTTTTTAGGATTATATCCATCAATCCAGCCAAGCTGAACATAAAGGCGCAATTGATTTTCTGACAGGAAAAGGTCTTTTCCACGCCTGTCAAAACGGCCTCCCCTGTCACGCCTGTCAGATTTCACATCCAGGGAAGTAACTTTTCCATAGCGTTTTTTCTCAAGTTCCTTTCCGTAGACCAACTTAAGATGCAGGGCAAGAATTTCTTTTGCATCTTTATCTTTGCACAAATCTTCAGAAAGTTCTGCAAATGGATTTTTAGAAGGAGTTTTCTTAGCGTCATCTTTTGAAGAAGAAAGATTTTCGAAACCAGAAGCGCTGCACCCAGTTTCAGTAACTTCAGTCGCACTATCTTTTGGAGAAAGATTTTTTTCAAAACCAAAAGCGCTGCCACCAGCTACACTCCTTTCACAAGTGCCATCGTCTGAAGAAAGGTCCTTTTCAAAACCAGCCCCAACTCCTCCATTTTCATCAACACCTGTCTTATCTAAAACAATTCCAGCCTTTTCATCAGAAAGTTCTTCTTCATACAAAGCTTCAAGATCTTCTTTTATCTTCTTAAAGAGCCTGTCCTTTTTGGCAGCAATAACATCTTTCACAGAAGGAATTTTTTCTTCAACCATCTGCCCCTTAGCCTGTTTTTGAACAGCGGATCGCAAATAAGACAGACGCCTTTTTTCTTTAGGGCAGACAAAAGTAACAGCCACGCCGGAAGAACCAGCGCGACCCGTTCGGCCAATTCTGTGAACATAAGTTGCCCCATCAAAAGGAATTTCATAATTCACAACATGAGTCAGTCCTTCAATATCAATTCCCCTGGCAGCCACATCTGTCGCAACCAAAATGCGGGTTTTACCATTTCTAAATCTGGCAAGAATTTTTTCTCTCTGCCCCTGGGGGATATCACCATGAAGTGCAGCTGCTTCATAACCTCTTTCATCCAAAGCCTTTGCCACAAAATCAGCATCAGTTTTTTTCTGGACAAAAATCAATCCATAAAAATTTTCAGCAATATCAATTAAACGAACAAGAGCTTCAATTTTTTCTTCTTCACGAACAAAGCAATATTTTTGCTCAATTAAAAGAGGTTCAGAAACAACACCCTCTTCTTCAACAATTTCATAATCTCCCATAAACTTTTGGGCAATCTTTAAAATTTCAGAAGGAATTGTTGCAGAAAAAAGCAGGACTCGGCAATCCGGATTTGCCTTAGAAAAAATATTTTCAATATCCTCAACAAAGCCCATATCCAGCATTTCGTCGCCTTCGTCAAGAATAAAATATTCTATTTTACTGATGTCAAGAATTCCCCTTTCCATCAAATCCTGTACACGACCAGGAGTTCCAACAACAATCTCTTCACCCCTTTTCAAATCGCGAATCTGCATTCCAATCGAAGCGCCGCCATAAACAACACATGTACGTGGAAAATTTCCGGTCGTAAAAGAAGACATCTCGTTACAAGTCTGCATTGCCAGTTCGCGGGTAGGCTCCAAAATCAAAGCCTTTACACAATCAGATTTTTCCCTGAAAGATTGAACAAGCGGCAAACCAAAAGCAGCAGTTTTTCCAGTTCCAGTTCTGGCCCTTGCAATAACATTAGCGTCCCCATTCAAAAGGCGGGGAATTGCCAGCACTTGAATTGGACTCGGATTTACAAAACCTTTTTTTTCAATAGCCTCAAGAGTAATTTCATCCAGACCTAAATCTTCAAAAGAAATATTTTCAGATTGATTTTCATCCGATTCATCTTCAAAACTTTCTACAGCCTCTGTCCATTCATCTACAGGAAGCCCATCCCTAGCGTCATCCGCATTCAAATTAATTTTCTTCATATCGGTGCGCGTAGTTTACAAGTTTTAAAAGTAAATTACAAGAATTTATTTTTTTTTAAGATGACCTTTTTTTTCAAAAACTTTGGCATTTTTTTGTAAAAAATATTTTTTTGTGTCTATTAATAATATATGAAGAAAAATATTCCAAATGGCTTTTTAAAAATAGCCGCATTCACTTTTGCCCTTTTAACATCAGCGCAAAAGACCTTACATCCACGCCCCTCACTCACTTTTAAAAGTGCAGACTTTTACAGCAAAATCTCACTTTCTTCCATTGCGGAAAACTCCTCCACCGACGGCACAGAAAATGATTTTCTAAAAACCGCCGGCCAGACAAAATACGCATACACTTTTGGCACAAAATTAAATTTCAATTTTTTCACATTAAAACTTTCTCTCTCACAAAAAAGCCTTGCCTTTTCAAAAGTGCCGCCACTTTTCACATTCAACGCAGAAAAAAACATTTTACCCTACACAGAAAATTTAACAGCCGGCTACGGTCTTCAAAGTCAGATCAGCCCCCAAAATTTTCCATTCGCCATAAATTTCTACATAGGCAAAATCACCATAGGAGGAACTTTTTCCAGAATGAAATCTCCAGCCCTAGCCCCCTCATCTTCTCTCAGCAAAAGTTTTCTTTTACAGGGAGGCCTTTCTCCAAAACTTCCGTCCCCATCTTCTACAGGCGGCTCCCTGACCTTTACCGCAGACATCTACCCATCAAAAAAAGAATTTCTTTTTTTACCGCGAATGCAGACAGCCTTATTTTTTAACGGAGATGCAATTCTTTCCATATATAAAACATTTTCTTTTTCCAGGGCCCAGCTTTTTTCCCTGAATTTTACAGCCGCCCTCCTCCAGCTTTCCAATGAAGCAACAACTTCCTGGTTTCTAAAAGAAAAAGTTTTTTTAAGAGAAAGACTTTTTTTCTTCCATGCAGAAACAAATCTTTCTTTTCCCCATTTCAGGATAAATTTTATTTCTTCCATAAATCAGTCCCCCTTTGAAAATTTTAATTTTTACCTCAGAAGCCAGCAGGCATTTATTTTTGGCCCCTTCACATTTAAAAGCGCAGAATTTTTTTCCAGCCCAAATGCTATAAGCGCAGACGGCAGCACGCAGGAAGAAACAGGCCAGTTTTTTTTAAATCCCCAGATAAAATTTAAAATTGCATCTTCCACATTCCAGGCAGGCTTTCTTTATCAAAAAGATTTTTCCTTCACAAAAGATTCAAGCCACATTTTTTACACCAGCGATTTTTTTCGCACAGACATGTCCCTCCTTACAAAAGAAATTTCTTTTAGCGCAAAGGCCAATTTAAAAATTCAAAATGAAGAAAAAAATTTTTTTGCTTCAGTCACCGCTGCCACAAAAAAAACAAAAATCAAATCTGCCACAAGCGCCGCCCTGACTTTTTCAGCCGCCACCATTTCCATCAGCCTGTCACAAAAGTTCACCTTTCCCACAGCGGCCACTTCGCCCCTGACACCAAACATACCCCTTCCCCCAGGCAGCCGCCTTTCCCTAAAAGAAAATTTCTCTCCCATAAAATCCCTGACCTTCCAGGCCAAAAGCGTTTTTAAAAATCAAAATTTTTATTCCCAAAGTCTTGAAGCCATCATGGCCTTTTCAAAAAACGCCGGCAAAATCCGCATAAACGGAAATCTTTCTTTTAAAATTTCTTTTTGATTTTTTAAAGCATACCCCCTGCTGCTAACCGCCCTTCCGCCACTTGCTATCGCGCGGTCCCCTGCTATTTTTTTTATTTTTCATTCCATAAAAAAAGAAGGCCTCCAAAATTTTCCATTTAACTTTTTCCCTCACAAAAAAAACGCAGGCGACTGCCTTCGGCATGGCTACAGCGCGGGCTAAGCTGTTTTAAAAAAGAAGAATTCCTTTCCTAAAGCATTTGCTCAACGACACGGCTCTCTCAGACCAGTCGATTTTTTCAAACAAACATTTCTTTCCTAAAGCAGCATCCCAATCTCCCAGAAACAGAATTTTCCCATAGAAAAAAGCTGTAAAATTTTCCATAAAATCGCGTAAACTAAGGGCAGAATCGGCCTTTGTCTATTGAAATTAAGATTAATTTCCAGTAAAATACCCACCAAATCATTTTTATAATCCGGTGGAATTTTGTCCGGATAAGTAAACCATGAAAATCTTTTTTTGAGAGGTAACAATATGGCTTTTGATATTACTAAAGTACGTAATATCGGTATCAGTGCCCACATTGACTCTGGTAAGACAACAACTTCAGAACGCATTTTGTTCTACTGTAACAAGATTCACCAGATTCACGAAGTACGCGGTAAGGACGGTGTAGGTGCTGTAATGGACAACATGGATCTGGAACGTGAACGTGGTATCACAATCCAGTCAGCAGCAACTCAGGTTCAGTGGAAAGACACAACAATTAACCTTATCGACACACCAGGTCACGTAGACTTCACAGTAGAAGTAGAACGCTCACTGCGCGTTCTTGATGGTGCCATCATGATTCTTTGTGCTGTAGCAGGCGTTCAGTCACAGTCAATCACAGTAGACCGCCAGCTCAAGCGCTATCATGTACCTCGTGTTGCTTTCGTAAACAAATGTGACCGCCAGGGTGCAAATCCAATCCGTGTTTGCGGACAGCTCCGTGACAAACTGGGTCTTAATGCCCACATGATGGAATTGCCAATCGGTCTTGAAGACAAACTGGAAGGTGTAGTTGACCTTGTTTCCATGAAGGCAATTTACTTTGACGGACCAAACGGCGAAGATCTCCGCTATGCAGACATTCCAGCACACCTTCTTGAAGATGCAAAGAAATACCGCCAGGAAATGGTAGAAGAAGCATGCAACTTTGACGATGCATTAATGGAAAAAGTTCTTGAAGGCGAAGAACCAACAGAAGAAGAACTCATCGCTGCTATCCGTAAGGGAACCCTTGCTGAACAGTACGTTGGTGTTTTCCTTGGTTCAGCTCACGTTAACAAGGGTATTCAGCCTTTGCTCGATGCAGTTGTACGCTATCTTCCAGATCCTACAGAAGTACACAACTACGGTCTTGACCGCGACAAGAATGAAGAACAGGTTGAACTCTTCAACGTTGCAGACAAACCTTGTGTTGCACTCGCATTCAAACTTGATGACGGACAGTTTGGTCAGTTAACATACGTTCGTATCTATCAGGGTAAAATTACAAAGGGTGATGAACTTTTCAATGTTCGTGCCCAGAAAAAATTCAAGGTTGGCCGTATCGTTCGTATGAACTCAGCAGAAATGGTTGATATCAACGAAGGTATGCCTGGTGACATCATCGCTCTCTTCGGTGTTGACTGTGCTTCAGGTGATACATTCTGTGGTGGCGGACTCAACATTGCAATGACATCTATGTTCGTTCCAAATCCTGTTATTTCTATGGCCATCGAACCAAAGAACAAGCAGGACGCAGCTAACATGGCAAAGGCCCTTAACCGCTTCACAAAAGAAGACCCTACATTCCAGACATACGTTGATCCTGAATCAAATCAGACAATCATCAAGGGTATGGGTGAACTTCACCTTGAAGTTTACATTGAACGTATGCGCCGCGAATACAAGTGTGATGTTAACGTTTCAAAGCCGGAAGTTGCATACCGCGAATCTATTACACAGCGTGCAGACTTCAACTACACACACAAAAAGCAGACTGGTGGTTCAGGTCAGTACGGACGCGTTGCCGGTTTCATGGAACCACTTGCAGACAAAGATTACGAATTTGTTGACTCTATCAAGGGTGGTGCAATTCCTAACGAATACATTCCATCCTGCGACAAGGGTTTCAAGCGTGCAATGGAAAAGGGTTCCCTTATCGGAGCTCCAGTTGTTGGCGTAAAGATTACAATCAACGATGGTCAGTACCACCCGGTTGACTCTAACGATAACGCCTTCCAGACAGCTGCTATTGGAGCCTTCCGCGAAGGTTATGCAAAAGCAAAGGCTGCAATTCTTGAACCAATCATGAAAGTTCAAATTGCCGGACCTACAGAATTCCAGGGTAACATGTTTGGTCTTATCAACCAGAGACGTGGTGTTATTGTAGATTCAACAGATGAAAACGGAACTTCAACTGTAAACGCAGAAGTACCACTTTCAGAAATGTTCGGATTCTCTACAATTCTCCGCTCTTCAACTCAGGGTAAGGCAGAATTCACAATGGAATTTGAAAAATATGCAAAGGTACCAAATGCCGTTGCAGACACACTTATCAAAGAATATGCTGCTAAGAGAGCTGCAGGCAACAAATAATTGTTAGCCCAAAACTTTTTTAACACAAAAGGCATTTTATAGTGTATACTTAGAGTCAGTAGAAAATTCTACTGACTCTTTTTTTATAAAAAGAAATCTAAAAATAATTTTTAGACTCAATCTAAAAACTTTGCAAAGGAGCAAAATATGGCAAAACAAGAACTTTATGACCGCAGCCCGGTAAAGGCTTATAACGAACTTACAAACGGTGGTCTCAAGGCAGGAGAAATCGGACTTGTAACAGCAAAAAAAGGTTTGGGCAAAACAGCAGTTTTAGTTCAATTTGGAATGGACACTCTTTTGAGCGGAAAGCAGCTTGTTCATGTTTCATTTGACCAGCACTCAGAAAATGTAATTTCATGGTACGAAGACATCTTTACAGAAATTTCAAAGAAAAAGGCCATCGCAAATGCCGGTGACGTTAAGGAACAGCTTCTCCGCAGCCGCACAATTCTCAACTTCAACCAGGACAATTTCAACCTGGAAAAAGTTGTAAACACACTCAATGCCCTCAAGGCAGGTGGCATCGCAGTTGCTGGCATTGTAATTGATGGAGTTGATTTTTCTAAAGTAAAGGAAGCAGACATTCAGGCCGTTTCCAGTTACGCAAAAGCAACAAAAACAAAAATCTGGATCAGCTCAACTGCAGACAGTGACAAATTAGAAGATTCAGCCCCAAAAGCAATTCTTCCATATTTTTCACACGTCATCCACCTTTCTTCAAAAGCCTCTTCAACTCAGCTCAACATCTTAAAAGCAGGAAAGGCTGGCGCAATCGATTCACCGCTCAAGCTGGATTCAAAAACACTGCTTATTTCTAACAAATAAGACTTTTGCAACGGGGTTAGGAAAGGGGGTACTTCTTCCCAAAAGAAGCGCCACCTTTCGCCAGGTCCAGCCGCCCGCCGGCAACTTTACGAAAGTAGCACTTCTTCACAAAAGAAGCATCCTCTTTCGCCAGGTCCAGCAAAGCGGCCGCAACTTTACGAAAGCAGCACTTCTTCACAAAAGAAGCACTCTCTTTCGCCAGGTCCAGCCGCTCCACCCCCATAGCAAAAGTCCCCCACATCCCAAAAAGAGGAAGCCCAAAAATGCAAGTTTTTTCCCCATACCCAGAAATGACAAAAGACGCCAACCTCATCCCGGAAAATGCCGCAGCAAAACTCTTTATGCGCCACAGTATCCGCTTTGACAATCCCCCAAACGGCGACTACTCCCAGCTCATGCTCACCCCGGAAGGAATTGAACTTGCTCAAAAAATCGGCAAAAGCATAGACCGCCCCATCGAAAACTGCGCCTCGTCAAAAGTCCAGCGCTGCCAGCAAACCATAAACTGCATTCTCCAGGGCCACTGTCAAAATCAAATCCAGCCCAATATCCAGAATCCACAGAATTCTCCAAAGCCCCAAAGCCCAACCGAAAAAAACATAATCAAAATGGACGAATTTTCCAGCTGCCTTGGAGATCCGCGCGATGAAAAATCAGGCGGAGTCGGCTGGTACAATTATTTTCACTACTTACAAACCGCCAACACCCAAGGCAGCCGCGGCATCACCCTCCAAATGGAAACCAAACGCCTCTTAGACGCCATCTTTTCCCTGCCCAGCCGCCCAGCCACACTAGACATCATTTGCAGCCACGACAGCCACGTCGTCATCCTGGCCAGCGCCCTCTTCAACCTCAAAACCGGCACCACCGGCCAAAACTGGTGCCGCTACACCGAAGGCCTCTTTTTCTACGGCCCCCGCGAAAACTTCACCGCCCTCTGGCGCGGCCACAGCCAAACATTCACCAACTACCTGCTCTAATTTTTATTTTTTTTATTTTTGAAGCATCCCGCCTTCTGTTAAACGGCCCTTCCGTGGCTCGGCTATTCGCCTCGGTGCTCTGCACTTTGCCTTCGGCAAACCACTACACGGCCGGCTAAGCATATCTTGAAAAGAAGTACTTCTCTCGTAAAGCAACTGCTCCACGTAGAGCGCCTTCTTTAAACCAAGCTCGAAAATCGTGCAAACATTTTTTGAATACCATGAATAACACGCCGCTAAGCACATCTTGAAAAAAATGAAGAACATGGTATTATTCTTTGTCGTGAAGTGCTTTTTCTTTTAGGCACAAGAAGTGAACAGTACCTTTACAGTGTACGAAAGGTAATAAAGAAGCACCATGAAAAATGGTTTGGAAGTGATGCAAGTTCATCACGTACAGTTGCAGGACTTGTTACAAAACCTACAGAAGAAATGCTTGCAGACAACACGGACTACATTGCCCAAAATGCCTGGATTGTTTCTGTTGAATTTTTTACTGGAAACATAACACCAGAACTTGTTGCAAAATATGACATTATGGAAGGTTATGACAAACCTTTCATTGTTTTTAAGACAAACAACGATGTCATGTATGTTGTGCCGGGTTTTAAAGATTGGCAAAGATGGAGTGACGAACAAGCTGCTAAAGGTATTCACTATATTCACTGTGGCATATTATTAAATGGATTAAATGGAGATTTTAGTTATCCAGATGGAATTTTCCCTATTTATCGTGACAGTCTTGTCCCAGATGAAGAAACTGGTAATTTTTATTATTACAACCTTTTGAATATTACCAATAAATTCCCATATCCAGTTGCATTTAGATTTAACTAATACGAAACAACAATGCACCATGACGAAGATAATCCTTATTACTACTACTGGGGAGTAGCACTTACAGGTGACGAAAAGGAAACGTACAGAACCTTAGAGCTAGTAACTACGGAAGAATGGCTTGAAGAATCGTCAGACGGCAACATTGAACGTGAGTTGTTTGAATTAAGATTAACAAAAGCCTTTGAAATGGGCTGGTGGGATTACAAAGAAACTGCCGACCCTGTAAAATTTTATGAAGAATTGTATTCATATACAACGGAAAACACCCCAGAAACTGAAACTTTTAGCTATGATTCTTGGCAGGGGTATGAAGCAAACTCTGTTCCTGGCAACGTCAGGGTATTTTAGAGGATATACACTCTAAACTACACAAGACAAAGGGCTACACAAAATAGTGTAGCCCTTATTTTATCCAACTAAGGTTTTCCCGCGACTAATTTTTTCTCTTTTTTTTATGGGCAAAGTTGGACCTCCAAAAAAGCCTTCCGCAGCCCGCTAACGCTCGGTCTCCGCTTTTTGCCACTGGCTTTCGAAAATCCCTTTTTACCAAAAGAAGGCTTCATAAAAAAAGAATTTCCCCCTAAAAAAAGAATCGCTCCGCCTTTTTTGCTTCGCAAAAAACTGCTACAGCCTTTTTGCATGCTTCTAAAAAATTCGCTTTCCCCTTTTTAAAATCCACAACACTATCAGACAAAAAAAATCTACCTCACCACTAGAATCTTTACCATACCAACCACCATTTTCCAAAACAAAAAGGACATCACTCCACCAATACATTTTCTCAGCATGCACCGCTTTCCAAAGCAAAAAAAATCTCTCCATTTCACAAATACCTTTACAACAATAGTCACCCCCTTCACCAAAGCCATTATCCATAAGCCACCCCTTCTCAAAACAAAAAAACAGCCTATCCGCTAAAACCTCCACCCAGCAGGTATCACCTCCGAAAGAAAAACTTTCTCCACTCCACAAAAACCTTTACCAAAGCAACTCCACTTTCCCAAAACAAAAAGAATCCCGCCACTCACAAAAACCTTTGCCAAAGCAGCCACCACTTCCAAAAAAAAGAAAGAAATCTTTCCACTTCACCAAAACCTTTACCCCCCCCCTTACAAAACAAAAAAAATCTCCGCTCCACAAATACATCACCCTCAGCAGTCCCCCCCCCTTTACAAAATAAAAAAATCCTCAACTTCACCGCAACAGCCACCTTCCAAAACAAACTCCTTCACCAAAGCCATTATCCATAAGGCACCGCTTCCCAAAACGAAAAAAAATCCCACACTCACCAGAACCTTCACCTCAACAGTAATCCATTCCCAAAACATAAAAAATCCATACGTCTCCAAAATCTTTATCCCGACACGCAACGCTTTCCAAGAGAAAAAAATCTCCGCTCCACCAGAACCGCACCACACCAGCCACCGCACACCAATTTTCCC
>CAVJHV010000022.1:0-27621 GCA_963649315.1 Treponemataceae bacterium
ATTTTTGCCATTCTGTTTAAGAAAATACATTTTCCTTCAGAATCAAAACATGCAATGCCGTCTTTTTCACTTTCATAATATTTCTGTATGGAAGAAACAATAAAGTTTGAAGGCAAAATGTAAATGGCGTAACAGTTGATGTATAAAATCATCAGGACTGTGGCGAATGGAAAGAGGTCTATATTGCCGCCGATTGTAAAACCGCTTACATTAAAAATCATTATAAGAGCGTAAGAAATTAAAATGCCAATGTACTTTCTTCTATAAAAAATGGCTTTTCTGAATATGCTGGAAAAAAGAGTTATGATGGTGATTGCAGATGCAACTCCGGTAAGTACAAAGTGTGAAAAAAATATTTTGTTGTAGCTTGTTACCCAGTAAAAGATTTGTCTGGAATTGATGCCTGTAAAAGAAGACACCCTTTGAATGTAGAAAAGTTTGTGGCTGAAAACATTCCAAAAGCATGCAGCCACATCTGTCATCATAAAGAGACCTGCTATTGTGATGAAAATTTTTTTTGGCTTTCGTGGAGTGTCGCAATAGTGAATTGAAAAAGTCATTACTGTCATATCAAGGCAGTCGTTGACAATATAGAAAAGCACTTTTAAATGCAGGGCCTGGGTTACGAATGGTGTGAGCGTGTAAAGTATGTTGATTGGTAAAAGGGCCAGACCTTCAAGACAAAGCATGATCAAGTGAGGTTTTATGACTGATTTTTTAGATTTTACTGTCAAAAAAAGCATTACGAAAAGAGGAAGTTCAAAAATTGTACATGCAATTAAATAAATCAATTTACTCCGGTACATTAATTTTCCTCCTGAACTTTCTGCCTGTAAAGATATTTTTCTTCAAAATCTTTAACGGGAATTGGTTTTGAAAAGTAGTATCCCTGGAAAAAGTCTGAACCCTGCTGACTTAAAAAATCTACTTGACTTTCAGTTTCAACCCCTTCGTTTAAAACTTTCATTCCCAGATTTTTTGCCATTTTAATTATTTTGGCAAGAATGATTTTTGACCTTTCCATATTATCCGTCTGCCTTAAAAATTCCATATCAATTTTTAAAGTGTCAGCCTGCAGGTTTTTCAACATGCTTAAAGAAGAATATCCTGAACCAAAGTCATCAATTTCTACATGGAAACCGTAGTCCCTCAAGCGCTGAATAATAAGCGGAGTGGTTGTCTTTATTTCATTAATGTAAACTGTTTCCGTAATTTCAATGTGCAGCTTGGATGCGCTGATGCCGTATTTTTCCACCAGCCCCACAAAAATTTTATAGACATTCAAAAGGTGAAAATCTTTTGCAGAAACATTTACGCTGATGTGGAAAGGAATTTTTAAAAGCTTCCATTCAGCCAGTTTTTTTACAGCCTCTTCCCAGATAAAGGAGTCCATCTGATGAATGTAGCCCTTCTTTTCCAGAATGCCCACGAAAGCGCCAGGTGCCAGTAAACCGTAAGTGGGATGCTGCCATCTTACAAGAGCTTCCGCCCCAATCACGCTGCCACTTTCCCTGTTCACCTGCGGCTGTAAAAACATAAGAAACTGCCTTTCCTGCAAAGCGGTCGCAAATCCATTTTCAATACTTTTTTCGTACTTGATTTTTTCCATTAACTCTGTGTCGTAGCGGCTTACAGTTTGCGAATAGAGGTCTTCCGTGTATTTTATGGCCAGGCACGCCTTGTCAAACATTGTGTGAATTTCTTCGTCAGCATTGTTTACTTCAAAAATGCCCAGCTTTATCTGCAGCATGTAGTTTGAATTGCTCATGGCTGACTGGATTTTATTTATTTCGTTAACAAAATAATTTTCGTTAAAATCATCTTTGTGGATTACAAGGGCAATTTTGTCTCCGGAAATTCTTCCTGCCAGAGAGTGAGTGAATTTTGAACTTTCATTTTGGAAAAGGGCAGCCACTTTTTGTAAAAGACAGTCCCCCATTTTGGAACCATAGCATGTGTTGTAAATTTTAAAATCCTTGATGTCAGACACAAGAATCATAAATTTTTCTTCCCTGAATTCATTGAGCATTCTGGAAGCCTGGGCAGAAAAAGCCCGTCTGTTTAAAAGACCTGTGATCTTGTCATGCATGGCCCGCATTTTTTCTTCTTCAATATTTTTTAATTCCTGGCTGCGATCGCGGAATTTCAGGTACTTGCCGACAATCTTGTTTGAAGAATTTAAAATCTTTGACCATGTAATTTCGTAAGTTTTAATTTCTTTTTGAAGGGCAGTGGTGGCCTCTGTCCGGAAAGAAGTTTCCTTTTGATCAGCAGGCGGAAGATTTTTTAAAACTTCAATTTCCTTAAGGACTGTAAAAGAAGGATATTCATCTTTGATGTTTTCTTCATAAAAAGCCCGGTAGAAATTTTCAATAAAATGCTCCTTTTGAAAAGCCTGGTCTTCCTTTGCCGCATAAGAGTCAGACAGAAAAGCTTCCAGATCTTTTCCTTTTTGATTCTTATAAACGCACTTGTTATCCGAATCAAAAAAGAAAAGAGCGTGAGGAATATTGTCTGCCGAATACTTTATGAGCTTCGTTAAATCTTCCCGGGGGAACATGTAAAAAAAGAACATAAAGTAAGCAAAAGAAATCAGCGGCATGCTTAAAGGTGCAAAATCCAAAACACCCTTTTCGCTTTCGTAAAGCATAGCCATTACCTGGAAAGTCAAATAAAGCAGTTCCAGAAAAAGGGCTTCAGAATAGCGTGCCTTGTAAAAGCGGCTGGACTTTACAATCTTTTTAATAAGCATGTAAGCAGTCAAAAGTAAAATAAAAGCAATCAGACCTTCGTGAATAAAAATAAATTTAGAAAAGACAGGTTTGTAAAAATAAGCATCCTGACCTGAAAAAGATTTTTTTGCTAAAAGAGTAGGGTCCAAAGTAAAGTAAAAATTTACAAAAGCATTAACGGCAAAAGAAATTAAATCGCAGACAACTAAAAAAGTCAGAAAAATATCAAAGCGCCTTTCTAAAACTTTCAGCCTTTGCGGATAAACCCTTATTACTTTTCCCCAGATAATTTCCTTAAAGAAAAAGTAAAGCAAAAGCACAAAAAGCGGAGTGCCTGCATAATAGAGACCCAAAAAAATGTAAGCCTTAAAAAGCCCCGCCGCCGCAAGATAATCCGCATAAAAAATTATACTTGCCGTCTGCACAATTAAAATTCCGGTAAACCATTTTCCCGCAGTATTATGCTGCCTGGAAGCAAAAATAATGGTCCCCAGCTGCAAAAGCAAAAGGCCGCCCAAAGCGTACAGATAGTAATACTTCATCCCCTTTATTATATGTCATTTTTTCCTCTTTTGGAAACACAAGATTTTATTTTTTTTGATTTTTTGGAGAAAACTGTTTTCCTGACGGCTTTCCGCGGCTCCGCTTCCGCTCCGTTATTTTTTTTTGATTGAAAAGGAAGCTTTAAAAATTGCATTTTTTTACGAGCTAAGTATGAAAATGCCTGAAATCAAAAAAAATAATCCCTCCGGGCCCGCTCCAATCCGACTAGTGTCCTTTTAAAATTCCAGTGGGGACCAGGGGGGGGCGAAAAGTTGTAAATTTTAAAAACTGCCTTTACCAAAGAAATTCTGTTTACGAATGAAGCATTTCTTTTTAAATACGCCCAGCCGGTCGTGAAAGCCCGTAGTCACCCGCGGCAGAGACGCGGGTGATGAGCGTTAGCGAAGGCTGCAAGGACCGTTTAACAAAAGGCGGGATGCTTAAAAAAAATAAATAAAAATTTCTTTCGCCACAAAAGATTATTCTTATATTGACGGTTTGGCCGTATTCTTCTATTATGTACAATTAATTGACCACTTTAAAATGTCGGGAACATGATATGAAAAAATTTTTTACTTTTCTTTCTACAATTTTACTTGCTTCAACCTTGGCTTTTGCGCAGACTGAAGACTCGAAGTCTATTGTTACGGCCAGTGATTTTTTTAAGACTGTCAGCGATTATTATGCGTCTTTTTATGATTACACATGCAGCGTTAACATTCAAATGGGGTCAAGCCAGCAGTATGGTACAATGTATTTTAAACGCCCGGAACTTGTCCGCATAGATTTTACCCGTCCTGCTGAACAGGTTTTTAACTTTGACGGCGAAACATTGAAAATTTACCTGCCGGGTCAAAATGCCATTCTGGAACAGGCTGTTACCGGTCGTTCACAGGGGGCTTTGGGTTTAAGCCTTATCCGCCGCTACTACACAATTCAATACGAAAGCAGCCAGGAGCCTGTACCTCTTTCTGAAGGTTCAAGCGTTCAGGTAATAAATTTAGTCTGCAGCCGCCGGTCTGCCAGTGAAGCTTTCAAGACTATTAAACTTTCTATCAGTCCAACTTCAAAGCTGATTGTCCGTGTTGTTGCTGAATCCCAATCTGGCGACACTTACACAATTACTTTTTCAAACTATTCGGTTAACGTAGGTTTGTCTGCACGCCGCTTCATTTATGATCCGCCTTCTTCTGCAAACAACTACAACAACTTCCTCTACGAAGAATAATTTTTTCATGCGGAGTAATGTATTATGGAAAGTTACGGTGAGCTTCTGAAGAATGCAAGGGAAAGCAAAAATATCAGTCTGGATCAGGCGTCAAAAGATACTTCTATTGCAAGAAATTATCTTGAATCCCTTGAAATAGAAAATGACGCTGCTTTTCCCGGCGAAGCTTATTTTATTGGTTTTATAAAAAATTACTCTACTTATTTGGGGCTTGATTCCGAATATATCCTTAAACTTTATAATGCAAAAAAAATTCAGGAATCTCCTGTTCCTGTGGAACTTTTGCAGCACCACACGCCGGTCTGGCTTTTGCCTTTGATTATTGCAGCTTCTTTAATTTTGATTGTGGGAATTTCCATTTACTTCTACTGGGGTGTTTTCAAAATTCCTCAGAAAAAAGCTGAAAGGGCAAGAATTATTGCAGAAAATAAAACGGTTCACACTTATGAACTTTCTACAGATGTTGAAACAAAGCGCCTTTACAGGGACGACCAGCTTCTTGTTCCAGATGCACATGCTGACGGCCAGAATATAATTCTTACAGTCAGGGACACTTTGGGTCAGCTGACTCTTTCAACTCCTTTGGGAAACCAGGTGGTAGATTTAAGTGAAGAACGTGAACTGGACGTTGATGGCGACGGCATTAATGATTTAATTGTTTACGTGGGTGACATTTCAAATTCGAATGCTGAACGCGGTGCCCAGGTCAGAATGCTGCTTAAAGAAAATTCAGAGCGTCTTGCCCAGACCGAAAAAGAAAATGTTGAAAGTCTGGTTGAAAGTGTAAGCGTTTTGCCTTCAGAAATTATTCTTGAAGATTCCAGGGCTTATCCTTTCACAGTTCAAATTTCATTCCGTGGTTCATGTCTTTTCCGCTACAGGGTTGACCGTCAGGAAAAAATTGAAGAGTACTACAAAAACGGTGATGTCGTAACTGTTACACCAAGCAACGCTGCCCGCTTCTGGATGAGTAACGGAAATGCTTTGTCTGTTTCTGTTCTTTCAAACGGCATTTCTTATCCTCTTGAAATTGGAAAGGCCGGTCAGGTTAAAGTTGAAGATGTTAAGTGGATTAAAGATTCTGATGGACGTTATCGTCTGGTGGTTGTAGACATTGACTAAGAAAAAATTCTTTCTTGACCAGCACGGCTGTGCTAAAAATCAAGTGGACGGGGAAATTATTATTACTCGTCTTTTAAAAGCAGGGCTGGAACTTTGTGATAATGCTGGTGATGCAGATTTGATTGTCATCAACAGCTGCGGTTTTATTGAAAGCGCAAAAACTGAATCCTTAAATTCTCTTATGCAGGCAAGGGCTTCTTTTCCTGACAAAAAAATTCTTTTGGCAGGTTGTCTTGCAGAACGTTACGCTGATGTTTTTGAAAGTGACTTGCCCGAAGCAGACGGCATTTTTGGTAACGGGGATTTAACAAAAATAGATGATGTTGTTTCTGCGATTTTTAAAAAACAAAGGCCTGTGGTAAAGCCTTTGCAAATGGGTGTCTGCTGCGGTGACAGGGAAAGGTTTTTAAATTACAAGGGTTCTGCTTTTGTAAAGATTACTGAAGGCTGTAACAACTGCTGTTCTTTTTGTGCCATTCCTCTTATTCGCGGTAACCTTCGTTCTAGAAATGCGGATGAAATTGTAGAAGAAATAAAAGGTCTTTTAGAAAAGGGCATTTTTGAAATCAATTTGATTGGCCAGGATTTGGCTGCTTACGGCTGTGGCAAAGATGATGATGTTTTTTTAGACGGCAAAAACGATTTTGATTTTTTATACACTGATTTAAAGGCTCCTTTAATAGACCGGGCTGAAGATGATGGAAAGAAAAATCATTCTGCCCTTTACCGCCTGCTTGAAAAAATTTCTGCCCTTGAAGGAAAGTTCTGGCTGCGGCTTTTGTACATTCACCCGGATCATTTTAACAAAGACATCCTTGATTTAATGGAAAGGGACCACCGCATTCTGCCTTACTTTGACATTCCTTTTCAGTCTGGCTGTGACGAAATAATTCATGCAATGAACAGAAAGGGTTCTTTTGCTTCTTATGTAAATCTTATAAAAACAATCAGGCAGAAATTTCCCCTAAGCGCAATACGCACTACTTTCCTGACAGGCTTTCCTGCAGAAAGTGACCAGAATCATAAAGACAGCGTGGAATTTTTAAAGGCCATTCAACCTGACTGGTCTGGCTGCTTTACTTACAGCAGGGAAGATGACACTCCTGCTGCAAAGATGAAAAATCAAGTAAGGGCAAAAAAATCTCTGGCCAGAAAAGAAGAACTTGAATCTTTGCAGGAAAAAATTACGGCGGATCGTTTGCAAAAAAGATGTGGTAAAGATTACGAAGTTCTTGTTGAGGAAATAATTGAAAATAATTCTGACAGTGACGAAGGGCTTGCTTTGGGCAGGGCCTGGTTTCAGGCACCGGAAGTGGACGGGGCTTTTGTGATCCGCTATGACCGCGATGATAAAGATGCCCTTTCTAAAATCCAGGTGGGAAATCTTGTAAAGGTTCACGCCCTTGCTTCAAGTCAAGTTGATATGGATGGTGAATATCTTGGCTGAAGAAAAGGATGAAAATTCAAATCCGCAAAAAATAAATTCTCAAAATGAAAATGTATCTGGTGAAAAAAACGCAGAAGAAAAAATTGATTATCTTCGTGTTTTAAATGACCAGCAAAGGGAAGCTGTTTTACATGAAGGCAGCCCTCTTTTGATTTTAGCGGGTGCCGGTTCCGGAAAGACCCGTGTAATCACTACAAAAATTGCTTATCTTATAGAAAGAAAATTTGTTGATCCTTTTACAATCCTGGCACTCACTTTTACAAAAAAGGCTGCCGGTGAAATGAAGGAGCGTGCCTGTAAACTCTGCCACAAATCTGAATATGCCCAGATAAAAACTTTTCATTCCTGGGGGGCCTTCTTTTTAAGAAAATACTACGCTCTTGCAAAAGTGGCGCAAAATTTTACGGTTTATGATGAAGATGACATGCTGACCCTTGTTTCAAAAGTGGATCCTTCGCTTTCAAGGGGGCAGGCTTCTTCTTACGTGCATAAAATTTCTCTGGCAAAGGATTACTGTCTTTCGCCGGATGATGATTCTTTGTCTTTAATCGATTCAGACGAAAAGTTCAGAAAAATTTATTCCCTTTACCAGGACCGCCTTGGACAAACCGGCAATGTTGATTTTGGCGATTTGATTATGAAGCCCTATTTTCTTTTGAAAAACAATAAAAGTTTACGAAAGGAAATTCATGCTCGCTACAAAGTAATTCTTGTGGATGAATACCAGGACACAAACAAGGCACAGTTTTTGCTTTTGCGTGAACTGAGCGGGGTGGACGAAGGTTTAACAAGTTACGTTTGTGTTGTTGGTGATGACGATCAGTCCATTTATAAATTTCGCGGTGCGGAAATTGATAACATTTTAACTTTCAACAAACAGTTTCCCGGAGCAAAAATAATCCGTCTTGAAACAAATTATCGTTCCACCCAGGAAATTCTTACATGCGCAGAATCTCTGGTGAAAAATAATTATGGTCGTTTGGGTAAGACTCTTGTTGCTGCCCGTGGAAGCGGCAAGTACCCGATGATTGTTTTTTTGCCAGACCAGGATGATGAAGTTGAATTTTGTTCCAGCATAATTGAGCAGGCCCACGAAAAAAATGTTCCCTATTCGGATTGGGCCATTCTTTACAGGACAAACGCCCAGTCACTTGGTTTTGAAAAAGAATTTCTTGTAAAAAAAATTCCTTATGCCATTGTGGGAAGTTTAAAATTTTATGAGCGTGAAGAAGTAAAAGATTTGCTTTCATGGCTGGCCTTTGTTGCAAATCCAAAAGATGAAGTTGCATTTCGCAGAATTGTTAATAAACCTCCCCGGGGTATAGGTCTTGCAAGTCAGGATAAAATTGTTCAGTGTGCAATTTTAAATAATGAAAAAAATATTCTTGAAGCAGGAAAAAAAATGGGCCTTACAAAAAAAACAAAAGAGGCCTTTGACGCTTTTGCCCTGCTGATTGAAGATTTTGAAAAAATGCTTTCCAGCCAAAATGCAGATGAAGAAAAAAAATTGTCAGAACTCATCCGCCTTGTTGCAGAAAAATCCCAGCTGCTTGACTACTACAAGGGGCAGGATGAAATTGCCGGCACTCAAAAAAGAAGTAATATAGAAGAACTTGTTTCCAGCGGACTTTTTTATCCTTTGTCACTTCAGGGACTTTTGGATTTTTTGGATTCAATTCAGCTGGACGGAAAAAGCCAGGGCGACGAAGAAAAAAATGATTCTGATAGAGTTACTTTAATCACTTTGCACAATACGAAGGGGCTGGAATTTAATCGCGTAATTATTACAGGAATGGAAAATGGAATTTTCCCCCGCGAAGATAAAAAGTTTGAAGAGCTTGAAGAAGAGCGCCGCCTTTTTTACGTAGGAATAACCCGTGCAAAAAATCAACTGTATTTTACAAGCGCCGCCTGCCGCCGCCTTTACGGAAGATTTTCTTACATGCAGCCAAGCATTTTTTTAAGCGAAATGGATCCTTTAAATCTTAGGGTGATTGGTGATGCTCCATCTTCATTTGAAGCAGAAGGCGAAAAGGCTCAGATAAAAAAATTGTGGTGTCCGGGAAAAAAAGTGTATCATGATGATTACGGGGATGGTTGCATTATGAAATCATATTTTTCCGAAGATGATATTCTGGTTATTGAAGTGGGCTTTGATACAGGTGATGTAATGCGCTTTATGCCGGAGTATCAGGGCAACAATCTTATTCTTTATGATGAAGAAGATTTGTAATTTTTTACCTGTCTCTAAGGATTTCAATTTTTAGAGACTCCCTAATTGAAAAGAAACTTCTGTTATTTATATTTAAGATGTCGAAAAAAAATATATTTTATGCTAGGATAATCTGCCGATTGAGATTTTTAGCGGAGGACTATATGAAAAAGATTTTAAACTTTACAGGTCTTTTCTTTATGTTGTTTTCATGCCTTTCATTTTTTTCCTGCAAGGAAAAGAATGTGTCTTCTTACAAAGGCTATGATGTTATTGTTGACGAAAATCAGCTTGAACTTATCCGCATTCCGGGGGTTTTGGATTTAGACGGAAATCTTTCGCAGGACTATTACCTTCAATATCCTCTTTCCCTTTACAAGGCAGAGGAAGAAGTGCTTTTGCAGCTGGCTTCTTTTTACAATGATTATGATGGAATTGATTTGGCCCAGGCAAATAAAATAAAAAATATGTTTGCAGATTTGCGCGACGGAACAATAAATAATTTTGTTACAGAAGAAAATGAACTTGAAAAAGTTGAAGACTGGTACAGGGACTTGAGAGGCAAAATGTACGACTCTGCTGAAAATGAAACAATGTGGAATTATTTTGTAAACTTCCAGAATCTTATTTATGATTCTACAAAAAATATTACCCAACTTCTTTTGGATGTTGATGAATTTAAAAATGGGGAGTCATGGTTTGATTCTTTAGATGAACTTTTTGAATTCAACAAAGAAGAGTCAAGTAAGACAATCAGGAAAGTTATAAAACTTTTCCCTGACGTTCACTTTATTTCTGAACTTTCGCAAAAGGGTACAACTCCGGAAATAAATAATTTTCCGGAAGAAGAAAGTCTGCCTTCAGAAGAAGAATATTCTGCTGAATCATTTGAAGAAAGTTTTGAAGATTATTCGGATTATTAATTTTTGCAGCTGATTGTTTTTAATGAAAATTTTCTAAAACAGTCAGCTTTTTTTTCGGGGGGAATTGTTTTCAATCCAGGGGCCTTTAAAATTGTTTTTTTACCTTGCCCCTTATATTTTTTTGGAGCACACAAATGGAAACAATTAAAGATTTAGGCTCTTACACTTTCCAGTCACTTTTAAAAAATAGCGTAAAAAAATTTGCAGACAGGCCGGCTTTAGGTCTTGCCGGAAAAGAAGCAATTTCTTACCAGACTCTTTACGAAAAAAGCCTGGAGTTTTCTGCTTTACTTGAATCTTATGGAATGAAAGAGGGCAGTAAGATTGCAATCTTAAGTTTGGGTCGTCCTGAATGGGGGCAGGCATATTTTGGAATTGTAAACCGCAGAATGATTGCTGTTCCGCTTTTGCCGGATTTTTCTAAAAATGAAATTGCTGCAATTTTTAACCACTGCGGTGTAGATGCCATTGCTGTTGAAGAAAGACTTTACGGAAAAATAAAAGATATAAAAAAATCTTTACCAGAATTAATTATTAAGCTGGATGATTTTTCAGTTTTGAGTGGAAAAAAAGTTAAGTCAGTAAAAGTTGAAAAATTAAAAGAAGTTGAATGTCATGAAGAAGATACTGCTTCTATAATTTATACATCGGGCACAACCGGCCGGTCAAAGGGGGTTGAACTTACTAACAAGAATCTTGTCTGGAATGCACTTGTCTGTCAGTCAGTGCATCGTGTAAACAAAATGGATCGATGTCTTTCCTTTTTGCCACTTTCCCATGTTTACGAATTTACAATTGGTTTTACAATGCAGGTTTTAAATGGTTCTTCCATTTACTATCTGGGAAAACCTCCTGTTGTAAGTGCTCTGCTTCCGGCTTTTAAAGCTGTGCAGCCGACAATCATTCTTTCTGTTCCACTAATCATGGAAAAAATTTACAAGGCAAAAATTCTTCCTGCCTTTACGAAAAATGCTTTTATGAAATTTCTTTCCAGTATGTCTCTTACAAAACTTTTGCTTTGCCGTAAAGCCGGAAAGGAATTAAAGAAAACTTTTGGTGGTAAGCTGGTCTTTTTTGGAATAGGCGGATCTGCAGTTGATCCTGTGGTAGAAAAATTTATGCGCCTTGCAAAATTCCCTTACGCGATTGGTTATGGTCTTACGGAAACATCTCCTTTGCTGGCAGGTTCCGGCGTTAAGATTACATTGCCTGGAACAATCGGTCCAATTTTACCAGGCCTTGACATCAGTATTATTAATGCGAATTCCAAAGGCATTGGAGAAATTGTTGTCAAAGGTCCGAACGTAATGAAGGGATATTACAAAGAGGAAGCTTTAACAAAAGAAGTATTTACTACAGAAAAAGATGAATGTGGTGCCGGCTATTTTAAAACAGGTGATTTGGGCCTTATCAAAAAAAGAAAGGGCTATTACCGCCTCTGCTTAAAGGGCCGCATTAAAAATATGATTCTGGGCCCTAGCGGCGAAAACATTTATCCTGAAGACATTGAGTTTGTTTTAAACCAGCATCCTTTCGTAAACGAATCGCTGGTTGTTGAAGATGACACAAGTTTAGTTGCCCTGGTAAATATTGATGAAGAAAAAGTTGAAGCCGAAGCGGAAGCCAGAGCAAAAATCAAACTGCCGAATCTGAAAGAAATGAGCGATGAATTTTTTAACGCCATTGCTTATCAAAAAGAAAAAATCCTGGGTGAAATTCAGTATTTTGTAAACAGCAGGACAAACTCTTCTTCAAGAATTGGCCGTGTTCAACAGGTGCCTGAATTTGAAAAAACTGCCAGCCAGAAAATTAAGCGCTATCTTTACGATTTAAGAACAAAATCAAGAAAAGAAAAAAAAGCTCTTTCTAAAAATGAAAAGGCTGAACTGAAGGAAAAGACCCTGCATGATTCTGAGGCAAAAAAGGCAAAAGAAATCTCTTCTGAAAAAAAAGTGATTGAAGATCCTACAAGAAGCCAGAGCGTAAAAAGGGTGGACCTTTCTTTTGATTTGGAAAAAAAGGCTGCGGTTGAGAAAAAGACTTCGGTTGAGAAAGCGGCAACTGTTACGAAAGAGGCTGTGGTTTCCAAAACAAGCGTATCTTCAACAAAGAAGCCGTCTGTTTCCAAGACAGCCACTGCTTCACAAAAGAAGCCGTCTGTTTCCAAAACAGACACCGCTTCACAAAAGAAGCCATCTGTTTCCAAAACAAGTACCACTTCACATAAGAAGTCCCCTGTTTCCAAAACAAGCGCATCTTCAACAAAGAAGTCAAAATCATCTTCCAAAAAAGACTAAAACAGTCTGAAGTTCGGGCAGCAGCGAAATTTACTGCAAGGTATTTTCAAAGCTGCCCATATTCCATAAAATCCGCAAATTTTGTATAGTTAGATTATGAGCGAAAAAAGAACAGTAAACGAAGAAACTTTAAAAAATCTTCTAGATCTTTCAAGACTTTCACCAGAAAGTACAAATATGGAAACCTTAAAAAAACAGGTTGATGAAATTGTTTCATATTTTGATATCCTTTCAAAATACGATGACAGTGAAAATCCTTATGATGCATATCCTACAACAACTGCCCAAGCCTTGCGCGAAGACACAGTTGTGCCGGGCCTTGAAATGCATGACGTAAAAAATATCAACAAAGAAAATTTCCTTGACGGTTACTTCCAGGTTCCAAAGGTTCTTGGTGAAGGCGCTTAATGAAATTTTGGGAAAAATAAATGACTTACACAATTAAAGATACCATTGAAGAATTAAAGAGTGGAAAAATCACTTCACTTGAATTAGTTCAAAAATCAATTGACGCATTTGAAAGTGACAAAAAAAGTCCCATACCTTTAAATGCCTTTCTTGAAATTTATGATGATGTTTTGGATTTGGCAAAAGAAGCGGATGCAGAAATTGCAAAAGCAAAAGCAGATGGAACATTAGAAGAACTTTTTGAAAAAAAGCCCCTGCTTGGAATTCCTTTCGCAAACAAAGACAACATTTCCGTGCAGGGCAAGCGCCTTACATGTTCAAGTAAAATTCTTGAAGGCTACGTTGCTCCTTACAATGCGACTGTAATCAAAAGATTAAAAGATGCCGGTGCCATTCCTTTAGGCCGCTGCAACCAGGACGAATTTGCAATGGGCTCTTCTACAGAATATTCAGTTTACGGTCCGACAAGAAATCCAGTTAACCGTGAATATGTTTCAGGCGGATCTTCCGGAGGTTCAACTGCAGCCGTAAGTTCCAACCAGGCACTTTTTGGGATTGGAACAGAAACAGGTGGTTCAGTACGATTGCCTGCATCTTACTGCGGTGTTTACGGACTTAAACCAACATACGGAGTTTTAAGCCGCTGGGGCGTAGTTGCTTACGGGTCATCTTTGGATCAAGTCGGCATTATCGGCCACACTCCTCAGGACATTGCCCTGCCTTTAAGCACAATGTGCGGCACAGATTTTTACGATGACACATCAACCGATTTGCCAGGTTTTGAATCTTTAAGAAATCTGCAGTCCTACAGTGATTCAGAAATTTCCAAAATGAAAATTGCCATTCCAAAGCAGTTTTTGGAAACAAAGGGAATGGACAGCGACGTAAGTGCAGTTTTTGAAAATGTCAGAAAATGGTTTGAAGAAAAAGGCGCTGCAATCGAAACAGTTGACCTGCCAATCCTGGATGCCAGCATTGCAAGTTATTACGTAATCGCCCTTTCCGAAGCCGCATCCAACTTAAGCCGCTTTGACGGCATTCGTTACGGTAACCGCGTTGACAACAGCAAGGGCTATGACCGCCTCTACGTGGACACTCGTTCGCAAGGCTTTGGCCCGGAAGTTAAAAGGCGCATCATCATCGGAAATTACGTTCTTTCGGAACAGTTTTCAGGCCAGACCTACAAAAAAGGCATGTCAGTCCGCGCCCGCATTCAGCGTGAAGTCGCAGCCCTTTTTGAAAACTACGATTTAATTCTTTGCCCGACATGCCCGACCGCCGCATTCAAACTGGGCTCAAAAGTTGACGACCCGCTGGAAATGTATTTGAGCGATTTGTTTACAACATTCGTGAACCTTGCCCGCATTCCTTCCATCAGCATTCCGGCCGGAAAAACAGCAGAGCAAAAAGGCGCCATGCCTGTAGGCATTCAGTTCGCCGGCAAAATGTTTGACGAAGTAAAAATCCTCCGCCTTGCCCAAAAGTGGGAAGAGGAACACAAAGGCTGCGGCATCCCGGTCGCTTAAAAAAATCAGCACTGCTTTTTAGCGGTGCTTTTTTTATGGAGAAAACTTTTTTCCTAACCGCCCTTCCGGGGCTCGGCTATTCGCCTTGGTGCTTCGCACTCTGCCTTCGGCAGCCCCCTTCAGCGCGGACTAGTGCTGCTTTCTTTTAGAAGAATCTTTTTAAAAAAGAATTTTTTTTATTCCCTCCTAATTAAAATACAAATATCAGTTTCTTCTAGTTTTTTTAATTTCCTTCAGCAAAAAAAAAGAATCCCGCAACGCATGCAGGATTCCAAAAAACATGCCCGGAACCAGAATCGAACTGGCACGATATTTTAACTATCGAGGGATTTTAAGTCCCTTGCGTCTACCAATTCCGCCATCCGGGCAAGTGACAATATGATATAGGAAATTAGAACTTTATTCAAGGGCAATTTTAAAAGTGTCTTCCTGCAAATAAATTTTAGCATATGCGCATAAAATAGCAAAGGCAAAAGCCAACCGCGAAAAATACGGTTGGTATTTCATAGACCACCCCCTAAACGGCGAAATGGTCTGCAGCCTTTCCTGCAATCAGTCAATGAACATAGGAATGAACAAAGGTAAGTGCCTTGACCTTTTAGCAGATATTATTTTGAAGGAGATAAAAGAATTTTGTAGATAACTATAAGGGGGAGAGAAAAGACAGAATGACTTTCATCAGTTTGGAAAATTTATTTAACTATGCAAAACGTCCACGGTATTCTTACGAGAGTGGTTACATCGTGTATGTGGAAAACTTACCCCCTCGAAAATTGGCAGATGGGAAATTGCATGAAAAAGTCAATGGCGATTGGGAAGTTGTAAAAAAAATGACTGAAAGTCCCGCGTTCTCTTGGAGCAAGAGCAAGGAAATTTAGAGTAAAGGTTGACTTTTCTGTAAGAAAAGGTAAAGAATTTATTTATACACTAAAAGAAGATTCAGTAGTTACCAATATCGAAACAATAGCAAGGGGGCGCGGAATTAGAAAAGTCCACTTCCTTATAAATAAATACAGAAAGCCAATAAGAATTATAGACGAATCTGGAGAAGATTATTTGTATAATCCCGAAGATTTAAAAAAAGTAAAGTAACTATATAAGTGAAAACCTCCTTAATAATTTTTTGCCCGCTATGTTCTGTCAGAATGTAGCGGGATTTTTTTACTTTCATAAAAATGACTATAAAGGCATGGAAGTAAAATGCAAAGCAAACGACACCCTGCCATTATCTGAATTAACAGAATTCCAGGGAAACCTAAAAGAACGCACAGACGCGGATTTTGAAAAAATCACAAAATCAATTAAAAAGCACGGCTTCGCCTTTCCTTTTTTCGTATGGAAACACGACGGAATCAATCACGTATTAGACGGCCACGGCAGAATCGGAGCATTAAAGCGAATGGTAGCCCAGGGCGAACACCTGCCGCTTCTCCCCGTTGTTTACGTAAACGCAAAAGATGAAGCGGACGCAAAAGAATTACTGTTAAAATTAAACAGCCACTACGGACAGATGACTGCGGAAAGCGTACGCGACTTTTTAGGCGATTTACAGATTGACTTTGAAGATTTGGCACTGCCGGAAATTGATCAAACGGAGATCGACAGTAAAGTGGGCGAAATATACGAACTGGGCCCTCATCGTTTGATGTGCGGAGATAGCACAAACAAAGAAGACATTGAAAAACTGATGAACGGTGCAAAAGCCGATTTAATTGCAACTGACCCGCCTTATAATGTGAACTATGGTGAAAAACAAAAAGTATTCAATAAAGTATGCCCGAGTAAAGGCGGACGTCTTGAAGCAGACATTGCAAATGATTGTCTTGGTAATAAAGCTTTTCTTTCATTTTTGACCGCTGCCTTTTCTGCAATGTTTACAGCATTAAAAGCCGGAGGCGTTTATTATATCTGGCACGCAGACTCGGAAGGGTTCAATTTCAGGCAGACGGTTAAAAACTGCAACGGAACAGTGTGTCAGTGCTTAATCTGGGTAAAAAACAGTCTTGTAATTGGTCGCCAGGATTACCAGTTGAGACACGAGCCCTGCCTTTATGGCTGGAAAGAAGGCGGCGGGCATTACTGGGAAGGCAGGCACGACCTTTCAAAGGTTATTGATGAACGCCCGAACTACAAGAAAATGGACAAAGAATCACTCTTAAAAGAAGTAGAAAAACTGCGCGGCGAAAACATACCGTCAACGGTTATTTATGAAGACAAGCCGGCTCGCAATGATGATTACCCGACAATGAAGTCTGTAAAACTTTTTGAACGCTTAATCAAAAACTCAAGCAAACAGGAAGACAGCGTGCTTGACCCCTTCGGAGGTTCGGGAACAACGTTAATCGCCTGCGAAAAGACAAACAGAATAGCGCGTACAATGGAAATTGACCCGCATTATTGTGATGTAATCCGCAGACGCTGGACAAAGTGGGCAAAAGCAAACGGTGTAAAAGTTGGAAGCGGCGGACTGGAATAATGACAATATTTGAAATCGTAAAGAACAGAACTATTTTTGACATCGTAAGAGAAAAACTGCTCACGGAAGACAAACACAGCAATTATCACGAAGGAGATCGTGTTGTATGGAAAAGCGGCGTTTATGAAAAAACAAAGCATGGTTGGGTAAAAGTTCCAGGACAGAAAGACGGATACGAGGGAATAAAGGCTATTTCAGATGTATTAAAAACTAAAAAGCCGCTTACTGTTCAAAATTCAAATTTGAACTATGGAGCAAAATCAGAAAACAAGGTCTTGTCGGACTTTACCCACGGAGAATGTTTTAAAGATCTTGATGGCTGTATAGACGATGTTTTTATTTCTGACAGTGGAATGAAAATTGCCTGTCCGGAAGTAAACGATTCTTCAGTTGTCCGTTCAAACAACAACGCCGGTGGTCAAATCCACAGTAAGACAGGCAATTGTAACATATACTTGCCCATATATTACTGGGTAATAGATTTTTTAATATATGGGAGCCACTAAAAATTGCAATTTTTAGAGGCAACTATGAAAATATTTCAATTCCCCCAATACAAAAAAAACTGCCTGAAAAATTCTTTCGAACTTTCCAGGCAGTTTTCGCCTTGTAAAAAATTGAAATTCTTATTTTACAATATCCTGAATCATTTCAAGAACATGATCCGGGCAGGCCTTTACGCATATTCTGCAGCTGATACATTTTTCGTAATCAATTTGCGGAATGCCGGAAGCAAGGTCTATTGCCTCTTTAGGACATTTTTTTGCACAAAGACCGCATTTGAAACAGCCGGCGCTGCAGTCCTTTTTGATTTGCACTTTGTTGTCACTGTGGCTTGAACACAGGGCAATGGCGCCTTTTAAAGAAGTGTTCCTTAAAGAAAAAAGATGCTTTGGACAAGCCTTTGCGCATGATCCGCAGCCTGTACATTTATTGTAATCCACTTTTGGCAGCCCTTCACTTGTCATGGAAAGGGCTCCAAATTTGCAGACACTTACGCAGTCACCAAAACCAATGCAGCCAAAAGAACAAAGTTTTGTATTGTTTGCACTAAGGGCAACAGCTTTGCATGATTTTACGCCTACATAGGCCGGGCGCTTTTTTGCACATTCGTTTGAACCCTTGCATGCAAGCAGGGCAACTTTTGTTTCCACAGAAACTTCCTGTCCCAGAATTTGTCCTATTTCTTTTGCTACCTGTCCACCACCGGCGCTGCAGCCGTTAGCAGGAGCCTGCCCCTGACAAACCGCAGCTGCAAATCCATCACAACCAGGGTAACCACAGCCACCGCAGTTTGCACCTGGTAAAACATCTCTTACCTGCTGAACTTTTTCATCTACATCAACTGCAAAAATCTTTTTAAAAAGACCCAGTAAAAGACCCAAAATAAATGCCACTACAAGAGCGACTATTGCTGTAAAAATAATAACATTCATACTTCACCTTACTTTATCAGTCCGCTGAAACCAAGGAATGCAAGACTCAAAAGACCTGCAGCCACATAAAGAATTGGTACGCCGGAAAAAGCCTTTGGAACTTTTGCAGATTTAAGCTTTGTCCTGACACCACTCATAATCACCATGCTCAAAAGGAAGCCTAAGGCTGTTCCCAAAGCGTAAACTAAACTTTCACCGTAATTGTAATTTTTTGAAATACACTTGATTGTTACACCAAGAACGGCACAGTTAGTTGTAATGAGGGCAAGGTAAACTCCCATGGAAGAATAAAGGGCAGGGGCTGATTTTTTCAAATAAAATTCAACCAGCTGTACCAGGGAAGCAATTACCAGAATAAAGAAAAGTGTCTGTAAAAATTCCAGGTGAAGTGGAACTAAAACATAAGTATACAAAGGCCATGTTACTGCTGTTGCAAGAACAATTACGAATGTAGTTGCCAGTCCCATGCCTGAAGCTTTTTGTGTGTCACTTGTCATGCCAATAAAAGGGCAGATGGCAAGGTATTGAATTAAGACAACATTGTCTATGATTGCTGCTTTTATAAAAATGGAAAGAAGGTTACTCATTTTGCTGCCTCCTCATTTTTTGAATTTTCATCTTTTGCGGGATTTTCAGGATTTGCTGAAAGATTTACACCAGCTTCTTTTGTAGATTCAGCATTTTCTAAATTATCACCCGCCCTGATTTCTTCTAAATCTACAGGAGGTTTGTCATTTGCAAGTTTCTTTGCAAATTCTTGTTCAGCTTTTAAATCCTTTCTGGCAACATTTTCCTTTCTGTTTTTGATGGCCTGCATAAGGGCACCTAAAGAACCGAATACTAAAAATCCGCCTGGAGCAGAATTAAAAAGACCAATTCTGTAATCTTCAGGGATCAATGTTACCTTAAAAGGTGTGCCGTCAAGCAGTGTTCCTGAACCCAGAAGTTCGCGCACAAAGGAAATAATTACAAGGACAGCGGTGTACCCGATTCCCATGCCCAAAGCATCTAGAATGGAATCTGAAACTTTGTTTTTAGAAGCAAAAGCTTCAACGCGGCCCATGATAATGCAGTTAACTACAATCAGCGGCAAAAAGACGCCCAGGGCAGAATAAAGACTGTCCACGTAAGCCTGAAGCAGCATTTGAACAATCGTTGTAAAAGCCGCAATGATAATGATGAAAATTGGCAGGCGGATTGAAGAAGGTATATTTTTCCTGAAAAGTGAAATAACAATTTCGCTCATAACAAGAACGAATGTCATGCTCAATCCCATTCCAAATCCGTTAAAAATGCTGACCGTAACTCCCAAAGAAGAGCAAAGTCCGATATTTAAAATCAACAGAGGATTTTCTTTTATAAAACCATTTGTAAAGGTTGCGAGTTTTTTATTCATTTCCAGCCTCCTTCAAGTAAGCTGTTATGCTTTTTGTTCCGGCTGTCATAAGTTTTGCAACTCCTTCAGAAGTGATTGTTGCTCCGGAAATTGCGTCGTATGTTTCGCCTTTAATAAATCCCTTGGAAGAATCCAGACCGGCAAACTGTCCGTAAAATGTTTTTCCGCTGCTAAGGATGTAAGTTGAAGAATTTGCCTTAAGTCCAAAGCCAGGAGAATCTGACAGTTCAAGAAAGTCCATTCCTGTTACAGTAAGTGACTTATCCAGCCCCACAATGATTGTTGCCTTGTCATAAGTCGGACCTGTTACCTGGGCAACTGCTCCAACAACATCGCCGTCTTTTTTTGCAGCATAGACAAAATCAATTGAAATGGAAGCATCATCTGACTGCAAAAAGTTTTCTACCTTTTCGAATGTATCTGCCTGTGGCATGATTTTTTTCATCATCTGGGTACGCTTGTTTGTCTGGTTTACTTCAATTTTTGGAGCCGTAAAATTATTTATTGCAGCTAAAACAGTGCATGAAACAACTGCGTATGCTGCCAGAACAAGGCCCAGTTTTATCATAGATTTTGCAGAACTCATTTAGCTGCCTCCTCTTTGAGAGTAACTTCTTTTGCATTCTTAACATCAAAATCCTGAACGATTTTTCTTGGCTGGGGTCGGCGGTGACCTTTCTTACCGTAACCGTACTTGCGGCCAGTTATGTTGTTCAGGAAAGGAGCAATGGCATTCATTATGAGTATGCTGAACATAACCCCTTCCGGATAGTTTCCGAAACTTCTGATTAAGAATGTAATTAATCCGGCACCACAACCAAATATAAAACGGCCCCACTTAGTAACAGGAGCTGTTGCGTAGTCAGTTATCATGAATGTTGCGCCAAAGAGTAAGCCGCCTGTAAGAAGGCATGTGATTACGTCAGAAGCAGCAAGGACAAGCTGGTGGTTTTTTACTAAAGATTCAAGGAAGGTTGCAAGGGCTGCCGTAAATACCATGCCCAAAGGAGCCCTCCAGTCGATTATTTTTCCAGCTGCCAGAATCAAAAATGAAAGGAGAATTAAAACAATTGCTGTTTCGCCAATACAGCCGCTTCTGTTTCCAAAAAGATAAGTAATCCATATTTCCTTATTTGCCTGGAAAGTGCCTGCCTTTATCTGACTTAAAACAGTTGCGCTTGAAACAGCGTCCAGATTCTTTAGGGAAGTCTGGGCAAAAGACCATTTATTGATGTCTGCCTGTGGATTTAACCAGCTGGCCCCCAAAACTGCCGGAAAAGAAATAAAGAGTACTGCGCGTCCTGTTAAAGCCGGGTTAAATACGTTAGATCCAATTCCCCCGAAAAGACCTTTTGCAATAACAACAGCCACAAAGGCGCCTAAAACGGTCATCCAGACAGGTGTTGTTGAAGGCAAAACCAAAGCCAGCAAAACGCCGGTTACTGCAGCAGAAAGGTTTTTTATGACAACTTCCTGCTTTGTAATAATTTGAAAAAGTGCTTCAAATAAAATGCAGCTTGCAACAGACGTAAGAATTGTTACAAGAGCCCTTATGCCAAAAAAGTAAACACCTGCAGCACATTCAGGAAGCATGCAGATTAAAACTGTCAGCATGATTTTTTGTGTTGTCCAGGAACTTTTAAAATGTGGACTTGATGAAAGATGAAGTTTATTGAATTGTGTCATTTTCCTTCTCCATTAGCGTCAGCCTTTGCCTTAGCTTCTTCTGCCAGTTTAAGAGCCATTTCTGCCTTAGCCTTTTCCAGAGCAGCCCTTGCCTTTGCCTGGGCCATTTCCTGCCTTACAAGATCTTTACCTATGCGGACTCTTTGAACAATCTTTACCCCGGCCGGGCATGTGTAAGCGCAGCAGCCGCATTCAATACAATCCATCAGACCAAGTTTTTTAGCCTTTTCAATGTTATTGCATTTTAATTCCCTTACCAGAAGAACAGGATTTAAATGCATTGCGCATACTTCCATACATTTGCCGCAGGAAATACACTGGCTTTCTTCCTTAAGGTAACTTTCTTTTTCTGTAAGGAAAGTGATTCCGCTTGTTCCCTTGGCAACAGGGAAAGCAGCAGACGGCATGGCAAAACCCATCATAGGACCGCCAGAAATAATTTTTACAGTCTGGTCATCTTTAACAGAAAAATATTCTCCCATCAAATCGCTGACCATGGTACCAACAGGCACCCTCAGGTTGCACGGATTTTCTACAGCGCCGCCGGAAATTGTCAAAGTTCTGTCAATTTGAGGCATACCCTTTCTAAAAGCATCAGAAATGGCGCATAAAGTTCCCACGTTGCAAACAATTGCACCAGCATCAGCCGGCAGGGAAGCAGTAGGAATTTCAACTCCCAGAACAGCAGAAACAATAAACTTTTCAGACCCCTGAGGATATTTTGTCTTTACAAGGGCAACTTCCATATCATCAGCATAGCCTGCTTCAAGTATTTTTTTATCAAGGATTTCTTTTATATAAGCTTTGTTGTCTTCAAGAGCAATGTAACCATAAGAACCTGTAATCCTTAAAGCGATTGCCAGACCGTCAATTAATTTCTGGCTTTCTTCCTGAAGAGTGCGTTCGTCGCATGTAAGATAAGGTTCACATTCAGCCGCATTCACAAGAACATATTCCACATCCTTGTCCTTAGGCGGATTAAATTTTACATGGGCAGGAAAAGAAGCACCTCCCATACCGGCAATTCCAGCATCCCGGATACGCTTAAGCGCATCTTCCACAGAACAAGTAAAAGGATCTAAAGGAGCCATAAATTCTTCTCTGCCGGAATCATCAGCTTCAATCGTAATGCAGGGAACTTCAGCGCTGCCCGTTACAAGGCAAGTTTGAATTTTCTTAACCTTTCCTGCAATTGAAGCATGTACAGGACATGACATAAAAGCCGTGCTGTCTGCAATCTTCTGTCCACGTGCAACTAAATCACCAGCTTTCACTAGTGGTGTATTAGGTGCACCGCCCATAGTAACCGGAATGGTTACAGTTCTGCTTGAAGGAAAAGCAGCTTTTATCGGGCATTTGTTGCTCAATTCCTTCATTTCTTTAGGGTGAATTCCACCTTTAAATGTGTGCGTTTTCATGCCAAAGATTTTACTTTATTAAGTAAAAAAATTCAATTTTTCCCCCGTTTTTCCCCCATTTTTTTATATTTTGGGCGCACCCTTCGGGCCAGGCTATCCAGGCTTCCGCTTTCGCTCCATTCCTCCAGTCAGGCTGAAGCCTTCCTTTCGGAACGCCTTCGGCGGCCTTCCTATCCTTTGCGCATTTTGTAAATATCGTGAAAAAAATCACTGTAAGACGTTTTTTTTTCAAAATCACCTATTGAAAAAAAGGTTAAATTTTGTTATTTTCCTTTCACTATGAGTACAAGATGTTTTACAATGTTAAAGCCTGGGGTTTTAAACCGCAGACTTGTTGGCGAAGTAATCAGCCGCCTGGAAAAGAAAGGTCTTAAACTTGTTGGCCTTAAGTTAATGAATATTGACAAAGAACTTGCTAAAAAGCATTACGCAGAACACGAGGGAAAACCTTTTTACGATCCACTTGTTGACTACATAACAAGTGGTCCTGTAGTTGCAATGGTATGGCAGGGAGATGACTGCATCACTTTGGTAAGAAGAATTACTGGTTCAACAAGCCCTGCAGATGCTCATCCAGGTACAATCCGTGGTGACTACTGCAGCCACACCCAGCACAATATTATTCACGCAAGCGACAGTGATGAAAGTGCTGCCCGCGAAATTGGTCTTTTCTTTAAGCCTGAAGAAATAATCGACTGGGATGACCAGGCTTCTGTCTGGTACTAGGCTTTTAAGGTCAATTTGACGTAATCTAAGGACTGATTCCTGAATTTTTTAAAGGAACAGTCCTTTGTTTTTTTTACAGATTTTTGGGAACTTTTTTGTCCTGCCATTAAAAAATCCACTTTGTGAAGGCAGGTTTGCCCTTTTTTTTACAGAGGCTTTTTATGAAATCACCAAAAGAACTTTCCGTAGACCAGAAACTTATAGAACTCACCCGGGAAATTATAGAATTAACTCCTGACAAAGATGATTTGCCTTTAAAGGTTGTAAAATATCTTATTGATGATGATGAAATTCAGGCTGTCCAGGATTATGCAAATAATGTTTCCATTGTAAGGCTGGGCTTTAATGACCACGGGCCTGTTCACATGAGGACTGTTTGCCGCAATTGCCTTAAAATGTTAAAAATCCTTTACCAGAAAGAAATTAAAACCAGTTTGGAGAGGGAAGGGGCAGGCACTTTTTCTGACAGCGTTACGGCTGTAATCCTTGCAAGTTTTTTTCATGACTTTGGAATGACAATGGCCAGGCAGGATCACGAACTTTATTCAGCAATGCTTGCCCTGCCGCTTATAAATAAAATCCTGGAAACTTTTTTGAATGACAAAAAGGATTTAAAAAGGCGGGTTACCATACGGTCTTTGGCTTTGGAAGGAATTGTGGGCCACATGGGCATTAGGAAAATTCATTCTATTGAAGCAGGCCTTATTTTGATTGCAGATGGCTGTGACATGAAAAAGGGCAGGGCTAGAATCCCAATGGAAATCAGTACAAAGCCCAGCGTGGGTGACATTCACAAGTATTCGGCAAATTCAATTGAATCTGTAAAAATTTTAAGCGGCGAAGAAAGGCCTGTAAAAATTGTAGTTACCATGAGCGCGGATGTTGGTTTTTTCCAGATAGAAGAAGTTCTTTTGCAAAAAATAAATTCCAGTCCGGCAAAGGATTTGGTGGAACTTTACGCCGGCGTGGAAAATCAGGAATTAAAAAAGTATCTTTGATTTGATATTTGTCATTTAGGCGGCAATGGTGTAAAATCAAGGGTACTTGCAAAGTGATTTTACTGGCTCCCTGGAGTCAAGTTTTTTTATAGAAGGTTAAACAGATTATGGCAAAGGTTGGAATTATAGGGGCTGGTGCCTGGGGAACTGCTTTGGCTGCAGCCCTTGCACGCGGTCAGCATGATGTAGAAGTTTGGGCTCTTGAAGAAGATGTTGTTTCTTCAATAAATGACCAGCATGAAAATAAGCGCTATCTTCCGGGCTACAGTCTGCCTGAAAATTTAAAGGCTACCGGGGATGTAAAAAAGGCTGCTTTGGACAAAGAGTACATTATTATGGGCAGCCCTTCCTTGTACCTGGCATCTACAATCAAGCTGTTTGCAGATGTTAAGAATGTGGCAGACGGTTCTACTATTATTGCGGCTTTGACCAAGGGGTTTGTGCCTGCTGATGACGGCCCACACTTTGTTTTGGACACAATGGAAATGGCTTTGCCTGAATGTTACAAAAATTCTACTGTTTACATTGCGGGCCCAAGCCATGCGGAAGAAGTTGCCCTGGGAAAAATTACGGGGCTGATTTCTGCCAGTAACCATCACAGAAATGCTGTAAAGGTTCGCGACTTGCTGAGGGTGCCTGGCATTCTTTGCTATGCTTCCTTTGATACAGCCGGAGTTCAGGTGTGTGCTGCGGTAAAAAATGTTGTTGCTGTTATTTACGGTATGCTGGATGCCATTTCCGAAACAAGTGAAATTTTTGGTGATAATACTGAAAGTCTTTTGATGGCTGCCGGCCTTAACGAAATTCAGACAATTGGTTTTGCAATGGGGGCTACCCACTACCAGACATTCACTTCTATTTCCGGTGTTGGCGATCTTGATGTTACCTGTAAGTCAAAATACGGAAGAAACCGCCGCTTTGGTCAGGACATTATTAAAACAGACATGCTGTCCCGCTTTAAGGATCTGGATGATTTAATTGCTAATGTAAAGAAAGTAGGCTATTTGCCGGAAGGTGCCATTGCCTGTAAATATGTTCACCAGATTGCAGAAAAGAAAAATCTTCGCCTGCCTATCTGTAATTCTCTTTACCGTCTTTTAAACAAGGAATGTCAGCCGGATCAGGTAATTTCTGAACTGGTACAAATGAAGGTAGACAGCCGCGAACTTGGTTTAACCAGGTGGTGGTAAAAAATGCGCAAAGGATTGTAGCCCCTGCGAAGCAGTCCCGGAGCAAAGCGCAGGGATGAGCCGCGTAAGACGGCGAAGGGCGGAAAGCCTGGTTCTGGCAAAAGAGAGGGCTTGTCCTCTCTTTTGCCAGGATGCGCCCGTAAAAAAATTATATTGAAGAAAAATGCCTTTAACTGTTATAGTAGAGGCATATTTTTTTTTGAGGGAAGTCAATGTTAGAGAAAATTACTGGAACTTTTAGCAATATTATTCGTGCCCTGAGTGGCAAATCAAAAATTACTGAAAAGAATATTGAAGAAACTGTTGAACAGATAAAAATGGCCCTGCTTGAGGCTGATGTAAATTTGCGTGTTGTGCGCCGTTTTGTAAATTCTACAATCGAAGAGGCTAAGGGAGAAAAAGTTTTAAAGGCTGTGGATCCGGGCCAGCAGTTTACAAAAATAATTTATGACAAAATTGTAAAGATGCTGGGGGATGAAAAAAAGGATCTTGCTTTAAAGGGTCCTGACACTCAGTCTGTTATTATGCTTTTGGGTTTGCAGGGTGCTGGTAAAACTACGGCTGCCCACAAGCTGGCTGCAAAACTTAAAAAGGATGGAAGAAAGCCTTTGATGGTTGCCTGCGATTTGGTTCGTCCGGCTGCTGTGGAACAGCTTTGCGTTTTGGGTCAGAAAATTGATGTGCCTGTTTACAAGGAAGACGGGGCCAAAGATGTTGTAAAGCTTGCGTCAAATGCTTTGTCTTTTGCTAAAAAGAATGGACTTGATACTCTTATTCTGGATACGGCTGGTCGTTTGCAGATTGATGAAGTTATGATGAAGGAGCTGGTGGATCTAAAAAAAGCCATGGCTCCACAGGAAACTATTCTTGTTGCAGATGCAATGACAGGTCAGAATGCTGTTGAAATTGCCAAGTCTTTTGATGAACAACTGGGGCTTTCCGGCGTAATTCTTACAAAATTTGATTCTGATGCCCGTGGTGGTGCTGCCCTTTCTTTAAAATCAATTACGGATAAGCCTATTCTTTTTATTGGTACTGGTGAAAAAACTGAAGACTTTGAGGTTTTCCATCCTGACAGAATTGCAAGCCGCATTCTGGGCATGGGCGATATTGTTTCTTTGGTAGAAAAGGCTCAGGAAACTGTTGATTTGGAAGAAGCCCAGCGCATGCAGAAAAAGATGGCCCGCAATGAGTTTACTTTGCAGGATATGCTGGAACAGTTGCAGTCTGTAAAAAAGATGGGCAGCGTGCAGTCTATTCTGGACATGATGCCAGGCCTTTCCGGCATGAGTGCAGATCAGCTGGATACTTCAGGCCTTAAGCACCAGGAAGCAATCATTCAGTCAATGACAAAAAAGGAAAGGGCTAATCATTTGATTATTGGTCCTTCAAGAAGAAAAAGAATTGCTAAGGGCAGCGGTACTTCTGTTCAGGAAGTGAATAAGCTTTTAAAGCAGTTTGAAAAGACAAAGCTGACAATGAAAAAACTGGGCCGCAACAAGGGCATGCAGGGCAAGATGATGCAACAGATGGCTGGAATGGATTTGTCTTCTTTGGCCGGACAGCTGCCTCCTGGAATGAAGCTGCCTAAGGGCTTTAAGTTTTAGAGCTGCCTTCGAATTTTTAAGTCTTTAAATATGAAGATTTAAAATGCCACGTTTTCTTAGTTGCCTCTAAAAATTGCAATTTCTAGAGGCGCCCTTTGGGGAATTTTGATGGGGCCACCTTGTAATGAAAGAGGTGGCCTTTTTTGTTTGTAGGGGAGGGGATTTTGTTTGCGAATGTATTTTTTTCGTAAAGCGGGGGCGCTTTTATTTATTAATATTTCAATGATTTTATGCTATACTTGTATCATTG
>CAVJHV010000023.1:0-27430 GCA_963649315.1 Treponemataceae bacterium
TAAACAAGCACTGCTTTCCTAAACAGGCACCGCTTTTGTAAACAGGCGCTGCTTTTGAAAACAGGCACTGCTTTTGCAAACAAGCACCGCTTTTGTAAACAAGCACTGCTTTCGTAAACAGGCGCTGCTTTTGAAAACAGGCGCTGCTTTTGTAAACAAGCGCTGCTTTTGTAAACAAGCACTGCTTTCCTAAACAGGCACCGCTTTTGTAAACAGGCGCTGCTTTCCTAAACAGACACCGCTTTTGAAAACAAGCGCTGCTTTCCTAAACAGACACCGCTTTTGTAAACAGGCGCTGCTTTTGAAAACAGGCACTGCTTTTGAAAACAAGCGCTGCTTTCGTAAACAGGCGCTGCTTTCGTAAACAGGCACCGCTTGTGAAAACAGGCACTGCTTTTGAAAACAAGCACTGCTTTCCTAAACAGACACCGCTTTTGTAAACAGACGCTGCTTTCCTAAACATCACTTCCTTTGAATACCAGCACGCCATTCCTTAACAATAAATACCCCGAAAAAATTACTTTACAACAATGTTAACAAGTTTATCCGGAACAACGATTATTTTTACAATCTCCTTGTCCTGGGTGAACTTTTTTGCTCCTTCAGTTTCTAAGGCCAGTTTTTCAAGGCTTTCCTTTGGAGTACCGGCTGCCGTCTGGAAGTTGGCACGAACTTTTCCGTTAACACTTACGACAATTGTTTTACAATCATCTTTTGCAAAATCTTCGTTGAAAGTCGGCCATGCTTCGTAAGCAATTGTCTTGTCATGACCCAGCTTTTGCCACAGTTCTTCACAAAGGTGAGGAGCGTATGGAGAAAGCAGTTTTACAAATCCTTCCCAGAAAGTTCTAGGCAATTTGTCGAATTTTGAAATTTCATTAATAAAAATCATCATCTGGCTGATTGCAACATTAAAGTCAAGATTTTTTGTGTCTTCGCTGACTTTCTTTACAGTCTTTGCATAATTTTTTCTTAAAGAAACAAGTTTTTCGTCTTCCAGTTTTCCGCTTACATCAATGTCTTCAACAGGCTTTTCGCTCACAGCCCAGATTTTATCCAGGAAGCGGTTAATGCCAATAAGCCCCTGTGTGTTCCAAGGCTTTGAAACCGTAAGAGGACCCATAAACATTTCATACATGCGCACTGAATCTGCACCGTAGTTTTGAATCATTTCATCTGGATTTACAACGTTCTTTAAGGATTTTGACATCTTTGCAATAACGCGTTCCAGCTCTTCGCCATTATCCTTTGCAAAAAACTTTCCGTCTTTTTCTTCAACAGCATCAACTGCAACAAGAGATTTGTTTTTTCTCTGGAAGGCAAAACTTGTAATCATTCCCTGGTTGATAAGGCGCTGGAAAGGTTCTTTTGTGTGAACGACTCCGCAGTCATAAAGAACCTTGTGCCAGAATCTTGAATAAAGCAAATGCAAAACAGCGTGTTCAGCTCCACCTACATAAAGATTTACCGGCATCCAGTAGTTTTCCTTTTCTTTAGAGCAAAATTCCTTGTCATTGTGGGGATCCAGGTAGCGCAAATAGTACCAGCATGAACCTGCCCACTGAGGCATAGTATTTGTTTCCCGCTTAGCGTCCCCATTACACTTAGGGCACTTGCAGTTAACCCAGTCTTCAATTCCTGCAAGAGGAGATTCCCCAGTACCAGTCGGCTGGTAAGTTTTTACATTCGGCAGTTCAAGAGGCAGCTGGTCTTCCGGAATTGGAACAATGCCGCACTTTGGACAGTGAACTAAAGGAATAGGTTCGCCCCAGTAGCGCTGGCGGCTGAAAACCCAGTCGCGCAGTTTGTAATTTACAGCCTTTTTACCAATGCCCTTTTCTTCAAGGAAAGAAAGCATTTTTTCAATAGCATCTTTTTTGTTAAGACCGTCAAGGAATTCAGAATTAACGTGAATGCCATCCTGAGTCCATGCTTCTTTTTGAACATCCACTTCTGACTTTAAGACTTCAATTATCGGTAAATCGAATTTTTTAGCAAATTCCCAGTCGCGTGTGTCGTGGGCAGGAACAGCCATAATGGCACCAGTACCATAAGAAATCAAAACATAATCTGCAATCCAGATAGGAATAAGTTTTCCGTTTACAGGATTAATTGCATAGCTGCCGGAAAAAACACCAGTCTTATCCTTTGCCAGATCTGTTCTTTCAAGGTCAGATTTTTTTGCAGCCATTTCGCGGTAGGCAGCAACAGCTTCTTTCTGCTGAGCACTGGTGATTGCTTCTACAAGAGGGTGCTCCGGAGACAAAACCATGTAGGTCGCACCAAAGAGGGTGTCGCACCTTGTAGTGTAAACAGTAATCTTTTTGTCAGTAGCCTTTCCATCTTTGTCTGCAACCAGAAAATCAACTTCCGCACCCAAAGATTTTCCAATCCAGTTTTTTTGCATCAGTTTTACGCTTTCGCTCCAGTCAAGGCTGTCCAAGTCCTCAAGCAGGCGGTCAGCATAAGCGGTAATTTTTAAAATCCACTGGCGGATAACCTTGTGGGTAACCTGGGCACCGCAGCGGTCGCAGTGACCTTCTTTTACTTCTTCGTTTGCAAGACCGGTCAAACAGCTTGGGCACCAGTTGATAGGAGTTTCTGCTTCGTAAGCCAGTCCCTTTTTGTAAAGCTGTAAAAAAATCCACTGGGTCCATTTATAATAATCCGGAGTACATGTGCGGATTTCCCTGTCCCAGTCATAGCTGAACCCCAAAGCCTTTATCTGCTGGGTAAAGTGTTCAATATTCTGAAAAGTAGTTGTTGCCGGATGAGTGCCAGTTTTAATAGCATAATTTTCAGCAGGCAGACCAAAAGCGTCATATCCCATAGGATGAAGAACATTATAACCATTCATGCGAAGGTAGCGGCAGTAAATATCCGTTGCCGTATAACCCTCCGGGTGACCAACATGCAGGCCCGCGCCACTAGGGTAAGGGAACATGTCCAGAACATAGCATCTTTTTTCTTTTGGAACACTTTCATCTTCATAAGCTTTAAAAGTTTTGTTTTCGTCCCAATACTTCTGCCACTTAATTTCAATATTTTTAAAAGGATAAGACATAAAAAACTCCTGTGCAAATCAAAAATCCTCCCGATTATATCCCTTTTGACTTTAATAATAAAGTAGGAATTTTTTTCTTTTTATGGAGAAGGCGCATTTAAAGACGGCTTTCCGGGCTTCCGCTTTGCTCCAATATTTTTTATGGAAAAAGATTTTTTCCTGGCAGCTTTATGAGTGAAAGTTGTCACTTCGATTTTCCTGCGGACAGGGGCATCTGCTTTTGTTCATAAAAAATATCACCTTCGGTGGCCCTCCAATCCGACTGGTGCAAAAAATCAAAAGAAATGTAGGTAAAAAAAAGAAATTTCTAAATTGAAGCCCTTTCTTTTCTTTTATATAATCCCCATTCAGTGAGGAACTTATGTTGGTAAATAAAGTTTTGTTAAAAGCGGCTTCGTGTGCCCTGGATTTAGGCGACGGAAGCGAAAGAGGCCTTTATGTAAATCAGGATTATATCCTTCAGAAATTAAAAAAGACCCATAGAGGCATTTCTCTTATGTATACATATTATCCTAATGACAAGGGCTGGCCTTTAAGGGCAAGCATTGCTTTTCCTCAGAAAGTGCCAAGTGGTGCCTGGAATTACCCTTACGAAGATTACTTTCCCTACGAAGGCGGTTTAAATGGAAATCGGGAAGGGGAACCTTTTAAGTTTATGAAAGAAATCCGTTCCCATGGCCAGGATGTAGTTTTAACACTCACCATTGACCCGGAACTTGATGAAGAACATTTAATTGCACTTGCAAAAGACTTGCGTCCTTACGGCAGACTTTTGCTCAGAATAAATCATGAATGTACAGGCTCCTGGTTTTGTTTCAGCCGCCGTGCCTCTTATGAAAAAATTGCAGCTTTTTTTGTAAAGTGCTGTAAGGTTTTTCACCAGTATGCCCCGAACGTAAAACTCATTCTTTGTGCCGGCATGTATGACAAGGCAAGCGGAAAAATAGAAATGGAAGACACTTTCCTTGAAGCCTTTAAAGAATGTGACATATGGTCCGGGGACCAGTACCTGGCTTTGCACTGGGGCTGGCCAGTTGATGTTGCAAAAAAGGGCGGATCTTCATTTGCCTGCTATGACTGCGATGAAGTTTATGAAAAATCAAAGGCAACCTTTAAACGCTTAAAGGAAATTACCGGACAGGAAAAGCCCTTTGTCCTTTCAGAATTAAATGCTGACGGAGACGTTACAGGCCCTTACGGCCAGGCAGAAATTATGGAACACTTTATGCAGCGTCTTTTGGATGATGGAGAAAAATGGCTTTCTGCCTTTACAATGTACCAGTTCCGCGATGACGGCCGCCTGGGACTTGAAATTACAGACCCAAATAATTCTTCAGTAGGAATTGAACAGCCACTCCTTGCTTCTTACCGCAAAATGCTCCACAAGGAATTTTTCAGTCCAAAAATAGAGGTAATGGAAGAAGCATCTTTCCCTGCCACATTGTCCTGGGCTTCTTCAGAAGATGCCCAGGGCTTACAGACAATGCTGCACATAGAAAAAGTCCCTCACTTTGCGGAACTTTATTTTGACAAAGACTTGATTGACTTAAACCTTGTCATTCAATTAGGTACTTACACTTTCTACAAAAAGCCAGGTGTAAAATGCCTGGACATGATGTCATACTTTTTTGACAATCCGGTAAAAGAATGCCTTGACTTGCCGCTTACCATCTTTGCCCCTCCAAAAGACGGCTTAAATCATCCTGCAGACGGTGACGAAAGCAAAAACGGCGGCTGGATGCAAAAAACATTCACCGTCATCCCAAAAATGCCGGAAATCCGCATAGACTACGAAGCAGTCCAAATGGTAAAAAACTGGTAGGCCGGCCCTGACTGTAAAGGGAGCCTCTAAAATTACAGCCCAAGTCTTTTTTGAAAAAGGTCTGGGCTTTTTTTTTGGAAAGGTTACTTATTGAAGAAAGTGGATTTTCTTAGTATATCTATATGATATGTCAAATATTTCTAAGATGATGAAGGGGCTTGAAAGGCGCTTTAAAGTTTTTTCTGTTTTGAGTCCGGTAACCATGATTGGCGAAGTGGTGATGGAAACTCTTATTCCGCTGATGATGTCCCGTATTATTGACTATGGGATTCCTAATAAAAATTTAAGGTATGTGGTCATTTCCGGCTTAATTATGATTTTGATGGCCATCTTTTCTTTGGTCTGCGGTTTTTCTAGCGGCAGATTTTCCGCTTTGGCTTCACAGGGCTTTTCCAGAAATTTAAGGCGAAATCTTTTTAGTAAAGTTCAGTCTTTTTCTTTTGGAAATGTTGACCGCTTTTCCACTTCTTCTCTGGTGACCCGGCTGACTACTGATGTTACCAATGTGCAGAATACCTATCAAATGATTATCCGCATGTGCATCCGTGCTCCTTTTATGCTTTTGAGCGGCCTGGCCCTTTCTCTTTTAATCAATAGAAAACTTTCCATAATCTTTTTAATTGCCATTCCTTTTTTGGTTTTAGTTTTGTTTTTGCTTTCCAGCCGTGCTTATCCGCGCTTTCAAAAGATGCTGGGCCAGTATGATAAATTGAATAATACAGTTCAGGAAAATTTAATTGCCGTCAGGGTAGTAAAAAGTTTTGTAAGGGAAGATTTTGAAAAGGAAAAATTTGAAACTTCTGCAGATACCCTCCGCCGCATGCAGGTGAGGGCTGAAAAACTTGTAATTTTTATTATGCCTGTCATGCAGATTGTAATTTACATGGCAATTATTGCGGCTTTGTGGTTTGGCGGCAGAATGGTTACTTTTGGTGGAATGAAGTCTGGTGAATTGATTAGTTTTCTTTCTTACATTGGCCAGGTTTTGATGAGCCTTATGATGCTGTCTATGGTTTTTATAATGCTGGTTTTGTCAAGGGCTTCTATTTCCCGCATTGTGGAAGTGCTTGATGAAGAAGCTGAAATCAAAAATCCTCCTGCCAGTGACGACTGCCCTCATGGTGGCGTAAGGGAAGTTAAAGACGGCAGCATCGATTTTGAAAATGTTTCTTTTTCTTACCTTAAGGATAAAAATAATCTTGTGCTGGAAAATATAAATCTGCATATTGATTCAGGCTCTGTTGTTGGAATTATTGGAGGAACCGGTTCGTCTAAATCAACTTTGGTTTCTCTGATTCCGCGGCTTTATGATTGCCTTGATGGAAGTGTTAAAGTGGGCGGCCTGGATGTAAAAAAATATAATCTTCTTACTTTGCGCGACAGTGTGGCAATGGTTTTGCAAAAGAATGTTTTGTTTAGCGGCAGTGTAAAAGATAATTTGCGCTGGGGAAATGAAAATGCAAGTGACGAAGAAGTGGTTGAAGTCTGCAAGGCTGCTGCCTGTGACGATTTTATAACTTCTTTGCCAGATGGTTATGACAGCCACGTTGAACAGGGGGGAACAAATTTTTCCGGCGGTCAAAAGCAGCGCCTTTGTATTGCAAGGGCCCTTTTAAAAAATCCTAAAATTTTAATTCTTGATGATTCCACTTCTGCCCTTGACACTGCAACGGATGCAAAAATCCGCCACGCCTTAAAATCATCCCTTCCTGAATCCACAAAAATTATTATTGCCCAGCGCATTGCTTCTGTTCAGGAAGCGGATGTCATTTTTGTTATGGACAATGGAAAAATAAACGGCTTTGGCAGTCACGAAGAACTTCTTAAGAATAATGAAATTTATCGCGAAGTTTATGAATCTCAGCAGTCAGAAAATTAGGAGTTTGTAGAAATGAGAGGACCTGGAAGTAAAAGTGCTGAAAGAATGAAAGTGAAGGGTAAGCCAAAAAATGCGGGTAAAACGATTGGCCGTCTTTTAAAATATCTTGTAAAATTCTGGCCCGCTTTGATTTTTGTAATGATTGCGGTTTTTGTGAGTGCAGGGGCACAGGTGATTGGTGACTCCATGTTAAAGCCGGCAATAGACAATTACATTTTGCCTTTGCTTGAAAAAGTTACACAAGAAGATGCAAAACTTGTCGCAAAAGATTTTATTCCCTTTTTGATTTTTCTTTTAAAGATTATGGCAGTCTTTTTTGCAGGCGCTTTTTGTACGTGGATTAATTCCCGCCTTATGCTTTTTGTTTCTACAAAAACTCTGTTTAAAATTCGAAAAGATCTTTTCTGTCACCTTGAATCTTTGCCTTTGCGATATTTTGACACCCACACTCACGGCGAACTGATGTCTCTTTTTACAAACGATATTGACACTTTGAGAGACATGATGAGCCAGACTTTGCCCCAGTTGCTTTCTTCTATTGTAACTGTAGTTTCTGTTTTTATAATGATGATTTTTTTAAGTCCTCTTTTAACTGCTATTGTTATTGTCTGCATTTGTTTAATGCTTTTGATTGCTTCTCTGGTTGGAAAAAAATCTGCCGTAGCCTTTCGCGCAAACCAAAAAAATATTGCTAAGGTCAACGGCTACATTGAAGAAATGATGGAAGGCCAGAAAGTTGTAAAAGTTTTTAATCACGAAAAAAACTGCAAAAAGGAATTTGATCTTTTAAATGATGATTTGTTTAAAGCAGGCAGCAGCGCAAACTCTTATGCAAATACCCTTATGCCTATTATGAACAACATGGGGCATTTGCAATACGCCCTTGTTGCCATTGCGGGAGCAGTGCTTGTTATAAAAAGAGGAATGACTTTGGGAACCATTGCGGCATTTTTGCAGTACACCAGAAGTTTCAGCCGCCCTGTTACCCAGATGAGCCAGCAGATAAATTCTATTTTAAATGCCCTGGCCGGAGCCGAAAGAATTTTTTCTGTAATCGATGAAAAGCCTGAAGTGAATGAAGGAAAAATCAACCTGGTTACAGCAATTGAAACTGCAGCAGCTTCCTGTGTAGATGGAAAAATTCATTTAGTGGAAACTTTTGCAAATACGGGTGAGTGGGCATGGAAGGTGCCTGAAGAAATAAATCCTGACATTCAAAGAAATCCTCTTGTGGCAGAATCCCTCTCCAGTGACAGGCAGGCCAAACTGCTTAAGTTACGGGGCGATGTGGCTTTCAAAAATGTTTTTTTCAGTTACCTTCCGGAAAAAGAAATTTTACATGGCATTTCTTTGCATGCCAGTCCTGGTGAAAAAATTGCCCTTGTAGGTTCGACAGGTTCCGGCAAAACAACAATCACAAATCTTTTGACCCGCTTTTATGATCTTGAAGAAGGCAAGGGACAGATAACTTTTGATGGCTTACCTTTGAAAGATATTTGTAAAAGTGATTTAAGAAAATCGCTGGGCATGGTTTTGCAGGACACCCATCTTTTTACAGGCACAATTCGTGACAATATTAAGTATGGAAATTTAGCCGCTTCTGATGCCCAGGTTTTAGCCGCTGCAAAATTAGCGAATGCGGATTCTTTTATCCGCCATTTGGAAAAGGGCTATGACACTGTGATTACAGGTGACGGCGGAAACTTATCCCAGGGACAAAGACAGCTTTTGGCTATTGCACGCGCTGCAGTTGCTGACCCGCCTGTTTTGATTTTAGACGAAGCTACATCTTCCATTGACACAAGAACGGAAAAATTGATTGAAAAAGGAATGGACCGTTTGATGGAAGGCCGCACTGTTTTTGTAATTGCTCACCGTCTTTCTACTGTAAGGAATGCAGATGAAATTGTTGTTTTGGAAAAGGGCAATATAATTGAAAGGGGTAATCATGAAGAATTGATGAAAGCTCAGGGCCGCTACTATAAACTTTACACCGGCGCTTTTGAACTGACATGATTTTTTAAAGGAAGAAAGTGTCATTGAAATTTTACTTTGATAAAAGCATTTTTTTCTGGCATGAACTTCTTCAAAATTCCTTATAGGGCATCTGGTAAAAAATCATTTTCATTGCTTTTTTAGAGGCCCCTGTAAAAAAAAACTACTAGAATGTAGGAAAAAAAATTTATATAATAGAAATCTCTGAAAATTCCAATTTTTAGAGGCCCTAATCTTTGCTTAGATATTTTTTAAGAGGCATTTTTATGAAAGCTATTGAAATGGAAAAAGCTTATAATCCAAAAGAATTTGAAGACAGAATTTATAAGGAGTGGGTTGAGGAAAATTGTTTTAAACCTTCATCAGATGAAAAATCTCCTTTGCACCAGAACTATCTGGAAAAGTCAAAAAATAAAACTGTTTCAAAATATACAATGGTTATTCCGCCGCCAAATGTTACAGGCGTTTTGCACGTTGGTCATGGTTTAAATAATGTTTTGCAGGATATTGTTGTCCGCTACCACAGAATGAAGGGGGATGACACTCTCTGGGTTACTGGAACAGATCACGCCGGCATTGCTACACAAAATGTTGTTGAACGTCAGCTGAAAAAAGAAGGGCTCAGCCGCAACGATTTAGGTCGCGAAAAGTTTCTTGAAAGAACATGGGCTGTAAAAGAAGACCATCATGCAACAATTGTTAAGCAGCAAAAAAAACTGGGCAACTCAACTGACTGGGACAGGGAACGTTTTACAATGGACGAAGGTTTGTCCAAGGCAGTAAGGGATGTTTTTGTTACTCTTTACGAAAGAGGTTTGATTTACAAAGGTCACTATCTGGTAAACTGGTGTCCCCGTTGCGGAACTGCTCTGGCTGATGATGAAGTAGATCACACAGACACAAAGGGGGCAATGTATCACATTTATTATGAATATGCTGATGGCCCTGCAAGCGATGGTTCTACAAAAATTGAAATTGCTACAACTCGTCCGGAAACACTTTTGGGGGATACCGCAGTTGCTGTAAACCCGACAGACGAACGCTACAAAGATATTGTCGGAAAAAAATTAAAGTTGCCTTTAACTGACCGCGAAATTCCAATCATTGCTGACGCTTATGTTGACAAGGAATTTGGAACTGGTATGGTAAAAATCACACCTGCCCATGATCCAAACGACTGGCAGGTTGGTCAAAGAAATAATCTTGAAGTAATCAATATTTTAAATCCGGATGGAACATTAAACGAAAATTGTCCTGAAAAATACCGCGGCATGACTTGTGCAAAGGCCCGTGAACTTATTATTGAAGATTTAAAGGCTTTGGGACTTTTTAAGGAAGAAGAAAAAATTCTTCATTCGGTTGGCCACTGCTATCGCTGCAACACAGTCGTAGAGCCTTACTTAAGTGACCAGTGGTTTGTAAAAATGAAGCCTCTGGCCGATAAAGCACTGGCTGCATGGAAAAATGAAGAATTTGTTTTTTATCCAAGAAAGTGGGAAAATACATTCTGCCGCTGGATGGAAAACATCCGTGACTGGTGCATAAGCCGCCAGCTCTGGTGGGGCCACCGCATTCCTGTCTGGTACTGTCAGTCCTGCGGACAAATGATTGTAAGCCGCGAAGATCCTTCATGCTGTCCAAAATGTAAGTCAAATCAACTGGAACAGGATCCTGATGTCCTTGATACATGGTTTTCTTCATGGCTGTGGCCTTTTTCTACTTTGGGCTGGCCTGAAAACACAAGTGATTTACAGAATTTTTATCCTACAACAGCTTTGGTTACCGCTTATGACATCATATTTTTCTGGGTCAGCCGCATGATTATGGCAGGCCTTGAATTTACAGGCAAATCTCCTTTCCATGATATTTACATTCACGGTCTGGTTCGTGACAAACAGGGCCGCAAAATGTCAAAGTCTTTGGGCAACGGTATAGATCCTCTTGAAATAATTGATTTGTATGGAGCGGATGCATTCAAGTTTACACTTTCCTACATGTGCGCCCAGGGCCAGGATGTTCTGGTTGACAAGGATTCATTTAAAATGGGCAGCCGCTTTTGCAACAAAGTATGGAATGCCAGCCGCTACATTTTGGGCAATCTTGAAGGCAGAAATTTAATTTCCGTAAAAGACAGTGATCTTACGGAAATTGACCGCTGGATTTATACAAGACTCAACAAGGCCGTAAAAGATGCTTCTTCTGCATTCGAAGGTTACCGCTATAATGACGGCGCTTCTGCCCTTTACGAATTTTTCTGGAACGATTATTGCGACTGGTACCTTGAAGCTACCAAGTTAAGTTTCTGGCACGGAGATGAAAATGAAAAAGATCGTGCTGCCTCTGTTTTGCTTAACGTGCTTGAAGAAAGCTTAAGACTTTTGCATCCATACCTTCCATTCGTCACAGAAGAAATTTATTCAAAACTCCCGCTGGAAGAAATCATTAAAAACAGAAAAGCCTGCCCTGAAAACAAAATTATTTCTGCTTCAACATACCAGGGTCTTTTGGTAAATGCTCCTTATCCGGAAGAAATTGCTGAAAGGGAAAATGCAGATGTTTCAAAACGCTTTGATGTTTTAAAAGATTTAATCGGCAAGTTAAGAGCCCTGCGCGTTGAATGTGGAATTGAAGCTGCAGAAAAAATCAACATTGCACTTTTAATTACAAAGGGCAGCCCGGCAGAAGTTTGTAAAGAAAAAAGTGACATTATTTCTCTGCTGGCCGGAATTAAAAATATTGATTTTGTAGAAGCCGAACCTGAAAGCGCAATTGGAACAGCAGGCAGTGGATTTGAAGCCTTCCTTCTGGTTGATGAAAATATCAATAAAGAAAAACTTCTTGAACGCTTTAATAAAACTTTGGAAACACAAAAGTCTTATGCTCAAAGAAGTCAAAATAAATTAAGCGGTTCTTTTGCCCAGCATGCTCCTGCAGAACTTGTTGAAAAAGAAAAAGAAATGCTTAAGGAAAGTCTTTCCATGGTAGAAAAACTGGAAGGTTACATCAAAAGTTTGCAAAAGTAAAAATGCAAGGCAGAGGGGGATTTTTTTCAGGAGATTGACCACCTTCTCTGCCGCTAGTGCGGACTTTTTAGGAGAATAAAATGGCATCAAAACAGCATTACGAAATGAGAACAGACAAGCCTAGTGTTATGGACAACAAGGCTATGCAGAAACTGTCAGAAATGCGCCTGGCTCCTTACATGCAGCTGGCGGCAGGACTGATAGGAAAGGCTCGTCATGCAGGTGGAAATATGTTCCGCCACCAGATGGACACGCTGGCCATTTTGATTGACTACGGTTACATAGATGCTGTTTTATTAAAGGCCGGAGTCTGCCACGACACAGTGGAAGATATTCCAGGCTTTGACACAAATTTGATTGTTAATGCAGATGAAGACGGCCAGGAAGTTTTAAAACTCGTTCTTGAAGTAACAAGACGCGAAGACGAGGATAAAAAAACTTTCCTTCACCGCATTTTGGATTCCGGCAGCCAGAAGGCAAAGATTTTAAAATGCGCAGACCGTATTTCAAATATGATTTCTTTGGGGTACGTAACCGATCCAAAATTCATTGAGCGCTACTGCGATGAAACAGAATATTTTATTTTGCCCATGGCCATCGAAGTTGACTTTAACATGTATCAGGAATTAATCAACCTTATAATCACAAGAAGACGCTACCTTGAAGAAGGCGGTTACTTTGACACAAGGACAAAATCTTCAACTCCACCAGTGAGCAATTCTTAAGGGGTGTAAAAAGGCATCTGGTAAAAAATCATTTTCAATGCTTTTTTACCAGATGCCTTCGCATTTTCATAGTTGTCTCTAAAAATTGCAATTTTTAGAGGCTCCCAAAAATAAATCCTGCAAAAAGTGAAAAAAGAAAGTGAAAATTATTTCTTCAAGCGAATATTACAAAAAAAAGTTTGGCACAAAAGTTTACCGCTTAAGCCTTTCTTCATCTGTCACATGCCCCAACCGTGACGGAAGCAAATCTTTTGGCGGCTGTTCATTTTGTTCAGCAGCCGGTTCCGGTGATTTTGCCGAAAAAGATTTTGATATTTTAAAACAAATTGAAAATGCAAAAAAAAGAGTAGACTCAAAGTTCCCAAAAAAAATTCAAAATCAACAAAGACTTTACATAGCCTACTTTCAGTCCTTTACAAGTACATACGGCCCTGTAAAAAAACTGGAAGAAATTTTCACTACAGCCGCAGTCCAAAAAGAAATATGTGCCCTGTCCATAGCAACCCGCCCTGACTGTCTGGGGCCGGATGTCATGGAAATGTTAAAAAGGCTGTCTTTAATAAAACCCGTCAGCATAGAACTGGGCCTTCAAACCATTCACAAAAAAAGTGCAGACTCATTTAACCGCTCCTACGATTTAAATGTCTTTGAAGAAGCCTACAAAAATTTAAAAGAAAATAATTTTGAAGTAATCGTTCACATCATTCTGGGCCTGCCAGGCGAAAGCGAAAGTGACATGCTGGAAACCGTAAAATATCTTTCCGATTTACAGCCCACGCTTGACGGCATAAAAATTCAGCTCCTGCAAATTTTAGAAGGCACAAAAATGGCCCGGGATTTCAAAAAAAATCCCTTCAAAGTTTTCACCCTGGAAGAATACGGCCGCCTCCTGGTCAAGTGCCTGTCCCTTTTAAAAAGTCAAACCGTAGTCCACCGCATCACAGGCGACGGCCCCAAGTCCCTCCTTGTCCAGCCCGCCTGGTGCGCCGACAAAAAAAGAGTTTTAAATTACCTGAAAAAACTAATCGAAGAAAGTTGATTTTTTTTATTTTTTTTAAGCATTCCGTCTGACGTTAACGGCCCTTTCGTGGCTCGGCTATTCGCCTCGGTGCTTTGCACTTTGCCTTCGGCAAACCACTACAGGGCCGGCTAGGCTGCTTTTGAAAAGCTTTCAAAAAAATCTTGTTGAATATTTGCTTCAAATTCATTAAATTAGTTACATAAATTCTTTTTTAAGGAGATTTAATCCATGGCAGATGTAAAAGTTGCTATTAATGGTTTCGGCCGTATTGGTCGCTTGGCTTTCCGTCAGATGTTTGGCGCTGCGGGATATGAAATCGTTGCTATTAATGATTTGACAAAGCCTTCTATGCTCGCTCACCTTTTGAAGTATGATACAGCACAGGGCGGATACTGTGGTAAAGTTGGTGAAAACCTTCACACTGTTTCAGCTGATGATGAAGCTGGTACAATTACAGTTGATGGAAAGGTTCTTAAGATTTACGCAGAAAAGGATGCAGTTAACTGCCCTTGGGGTGAACTCAAGGTTGATGTAGTTCTTGAATGCACTGGTTTCTACACATCTAAGGAAAAGGCACAGGCTCACATTACTGCTGGTGCCCGCAAGGTTGTAATTTCAGCTCCTGCTGGTAATGACTTGCCAACAATCGTTTACAATGTAAACCACAAGACTTTGACAAAGAATGACAACATCATTTCTGCAGCTTCTTGTACAACAAACTGCCTGGCACCAATGGCTAAGGCTTTGAATGATTTTGCTCCAATCCAGTCTGGTATTATGTCTACAATTCACGCTTATACTGGTGACCAGATGATTCTTGATGGTCCACACCGCAAGGGTGACCTTCGCCGCGCTCGCGCTGGTGCTGCAAACATCGTTCCTAACTCAACTGGTGCTGCAAAGGCTATTGGTCTTGTAATTCCTGAATTGAATGGTAAGCTCATTGGTTCAGCTCAGCGTGTTCCAACACCTACTGGTTCTACAACAATGTTGTTTGCTGTTATCAAGACAGACAAGGAAGTTACAAAGGAAGCTATCAACGCTGCTATGAAGGCTGAAGCTACAGAATCTTTCGGATACAACGAAGATCAGATTGTTTCAAGCGACATCATCGGTATGCGCTATGGTTCACTCTTTGATGCAACACAGACAATGGTTTCTAAGATTGGTGACGATCTTTACCAGGTTGAAGTTGTTTCTTGGTACGACAACGAAAACTCTTACACATCACAGATGGTTAGAACAATTAAGTACTTCTCTGAAAACTGCTAAATTTGGTTTTCTTTGAGAAAAAAGGCTCCCAGTGAACTGGGGGCTTTTTTTTGTTTACGAAAGGGGTGTTTTGTAAATAGTTGCCGCTTTTGTTTGCGAAAGATTTGTTTCGTAAACAGTTGCCGCTTTCTTTGCGAAATAAAAGTACTTAATTGTTCTTTCTTATTTCACTGGTCGCTTGTCTCTTCGAGAAAGCTCCGGCAAGTTCGTACGCACTTGCTACGAACTTGGGTTAGAACAATTAAGTACTTCTTTAGAAAACTGCTAAATTTGGTTTTCTTTGAGAAAAAAGGCTCCCAGTGAACTGGGGGCTTTTTTTGTTTGCGAGAGGGGGGTGGCTCGTAAACAGTGCCTCTTCTGTTTGCGAAAGGGGTGGCTCGTAAACAGTGGCGCTTTTGTTTGCGGAAAAGGTTTCCGCATTTTTACAAAATCTCAAAATATCATAAAAATCCAAAAAAATAAAAATCCGGGAAAAAAATTGCAGACAGCAACCTTTTCTTTTTTATACTGTCTAACTTTGCAGAAAGTCGAAAACTTGCAGAAAAAAGTTTTTTTTGTAAAAAGGGGTTAATGAATGAGGGAAATTATTCCTGTTTTTTTTGCCGTCAATGATAATTATGCACCATACCTGGGCGTTGCTTTGGATTCTATGCTTGATAATGCCAGCAGGGATTATCAATATAAGATTTATGTTTTAGTTACGGATTTGTCTTTGGCCCACAAAGAAAAACTTCTTCAGGTTGCAAAAAAATATTCTGATTTTTCCAGCCTTGATTTTGTGAACGTAAATGACGAACTGGAAAAGATGAAAGACAAACTTCACATCCGCGACTACTATTCTTTGGAAACATATTACCGCTTTTTTATAGCAGCACTTTTTCCTTCATACGACAAGGTTTTGTATCTTGACTGTGATATTATTGTTAAGGGGGATATTTCCCAGATGTACAATGCTCCTTTGGAAAAAAATCTGATTGGGGCTGCTATAGAAGAAGTTGTTTTTCTGGAAGATGTTTTTAGAAATTACAGTGAAAAATGTCTGGGCGTCGCAGCTGACGATTATATTGGAGCCGGCATTCTTGTCATTAACACTAAGGCTTTTCGCGAAGAAGCTGTTGAAGAAAAATTTGTTGATCTTCTTTCAAAGTATAAATTTTATGTTGCCCAGGATCAGGATTATTTAAATGTGATTTGCAAAAACAGAATTTATTATCTTGATTTGGGCTGGAACAAAACCGCTTTTAAAAATCCGGATTTTAATGATGCCAACTTAAAAATCATTCACTACAAAATGGCATGGAAGCCTTGGCTGAATGATGGGGTGGAATACGAAAGTGACTTCTGGCAGTACGCAGAAAAAAATCCTTTCTTTGACGAAATTTTGAAAATAAAAAAATCTTACACCGACCAGGAAAGGGAACGCGATGCACAAGGTGGTCTGCGCCTAAGGCAAGTGGCTTTGCGCGATGCAGAAAATCCTGACAACTACTGGAATACAGTAAGAAAATCTTTTTTGTCTTACAAAATTTTTTCCGCACTGAAGGCATTTGCTGATTTCATTTTTAAATTTCCCCCTTTAGCATTAATAAAAAAATTCTACACGAAGGCTGTTTATGGAAGCAGAGAAAACTGAAGCGCCTGCAAAAAGTTCGGACAGGCTGGAAGCTTTAAGGCGCATTGACGAATATGAAAAAAATGAATGGTGGACAAAAGACATTGAAGATGATCCTCCTACAAGGCCTTTAAAAGAAGGCGAGTGTGATTATTTGCGGAAAAAATTGATTAATAAAATCAAGGCCCGCATAACTTTCAGGAAGGTTTTAAAACTCTGCAAAAAACTTTCTGAAGACCATCTTTTTATTTTAAAGGATGCAACTGGCTGTGAAAAACTGAAGTCATTTAAAAAGCGGGGGGCAATCATCACATGCAATCATTTTAATGCTTTTGATTCTTTTGCCTTAGACCTTGTTTTTGACAGGTACCTGGGAAAATATTTTGGCCTTTCATTGGGCCGCCAGTATTTGTGGAGGGTGATTCGTGAAGGAAATTTTACATCCAATCCCGGCATATACGAACCTCTTTTTAAAAACTGCAACACTTTGCCTTTATCTTCATCTTTTGCGGTAATGAAAGAATTTATGACAGCCGTAAAAACTCTGCTTAAAAAAAAGAAAAAAATCATTGTTTATGCAGAGCAGGGCATGTGGTGGAATTACAGAAAGCCCCGCCCTTTAACACCCGGCGCCTTTCGTTTCGCGACAGAAAATGACGTTCCGGTAATTCCTGTTTTTATTACAATGAATGATTCCCCATATTTTGACAGCGACGGTTTTCCGGTTCAGGAATACAGCGTTCACATTTTAGATCCGATTGAAGCTGATAAAAATAAATCGTTAAAAGAAAATATTGAAGAAATGAAAGAAAATAATTATTTGCAGTGGAAAAAGTGCTACGAAGAAACTTATGGCATTCCACTTGAATACTTAAAAAAATAAATTTGGGGGCAGGGAATTTCTGCTAAGGAAAAAATATGGCTTTTTACATTATTTCTATTGTGGGATCTGATTTATTGATTTGTCTTGTAAACATTTTAGTAAATAAGCATTTTTTTAATCTTTCCATTTTGTATATTGTGCTTGCCTGCCTTCTGGGGGCAGTGGGAGTAATTGCCATTGACGGTTTGATTGCATTTTTTATACGCAGGGCTCTGCCGGAAAAAAAATTTGATTACCATAATAAAAGATTTGCTGCTTCAAAAAAAGAATGTGCTTTTTATGATTTTTTGAGGATAAAAGACTGGAAGGACCGCATCCTGGAATTGGGAGTTTTTACAGGCTTTAGCAAAAAAAGCATTTATGCTCCCCAGGACAGGGCTTATGTAGAAAGGTTTATTCTTGAATGTAATTATGGTTCATGCATTCACTTGTGGAATGCTATTGGCGGTTTTCTGCTGATTTTTGCCTATCCTTTAAAATACATATTTTGTTTTGGCCTGCCCATAGCCTGTGTAAATGCCTTTTTAAGCATGCTGCCATTTATGGTTTTGCGCTATAACGTAAACCGCCTTTACCGCCTGCGTGACATTCTGGAAAAAAAAGAAAATCTCTCTAAGTCAAAATAGAAATGATTTTTTAGAGATGTCTTTAGAATTTTCATAGTTGTCTCTAAAAATTGCAATTTTTAAAGGCTCCCTAAAAAAAATATTTCTTGATTTTGATGATTTGATTTTTGCTGATTTAACTTTTATTTTTCGCTATTGAATTTTTGCGGGGTAAAATAGTATATTTTTGGCATCGAAATGTAATTAAATTCCATGGAGGAATATTATGATTAAAACTGTTAAAGACGTTGACCTTAAGGGTAAGCGTATTATCATGCGCGTTGATTTTAACGTTCCTATGAAGGACGGAGTCGTTCAGGATGACACACGTATTATGGCTGCTTTGCCAACAATTAAGTACATTCTTGAACAGGGCCCTCGCTCTCTTGTTTTGATGAGCCATTTGGGTGATCCTAACAAAGATGTTAAAAAGGCTAAGGAAAAGGCTGAAAAGGCTGGCAAAACATGGACTGACGCAGATAGCGAAAAGTTTATTAACGGCAAAAACCGTATGAAGCCAGTTGTTGACTATTTTGCTTCAAAGCTGGGAAAAGAAGTAACTTTCCTGTCGGACGCTTTGGGGCAGAAAGCTGCAATTGATGCTTTGCCGGAAGGCGCTGTTGCAATGCTTGAAAATGTTCGCTTCCATAAAGAAGAAACTTCTAAGGACAGTGCAGAACGTGATGTAATGGCAAAAGAACTTGCAACATACGGAGACATTTTTGTAAACGATGCATTCGGTACAGCTCACCGCGACCAGGCTTCTACAGCTTCTATTGCAAAGTTTATGCCTTGCGAAAGTGTTGGTGGCTTCCTTATGGAAAAAGAAGTTAAGTACATTCAGCCAATGGTAGAAAATCCTCCAAAGCCACAGGTAGCAATTATTGGTGGTGCAAAGGTTTCTTCAAAGATTGCTGTTTTGGAATCACTTTTAAAGAATGCTTCTGCCCTTGTAATTGGTGGCGGTATGGCTTATACATTCCTGAAGGCTCAGGGACACAAGGTTGGTATTTCACTGGTTGAAGATGATTTTATTGATACAGCAAAGAAACTTCTTGCAGACGCTCAGGCTAAGGGAGTAAAGATTGTTCTTCCTGTAGACCACGTTGCAGCTGACAAGTTTGATGCAAATGCTACACCAGTTGCTGTTGACGGAGTAGACATTCCTGACAATCTTATGGCTATGGATGTTGGTCCAAAGACAATTGAACTTTACAAGGAAGTTCTTTCTACAGCAAAGTCTGTTGTATGGAACGGCCCTGTTGGTGTATTTGAATTTGATGCTTTTGCAAAGGGAACAGCAACTGTTGCCCAGCTGGTAGCAGACGCAACTGGCCGCGGTGCAATGACTGTAGTTGGCGGCGGAGACTCTGTTGCAGCCGTAAACAAGTTCCACCTTGCAGACAAGATGAGCCACGTTTCTACAGGCGGTGGCGCTTCTCTGGAATTCCTTGAAGGAAAGACTCTTCCTGGAATTGCAATCCTTGCTACAAAGTAAGTCTTTTGTTTACGAAACAATAAAAAAAACACCCTTTCTTTAGAAAGGGTGTTTTTTTTATTACTGGGGTTTATTCAGACTGCCGCCAGTTGTAAACTATTTCACCGCCGTCTTGAACTATTATGTAAAGATTATAGCCGCCGGGAGCAGTGCCGTAATTTGTTTCTCCTACAGGACCGTAGGCACCATTCTGCATGTGGTATTTACATTCAGTGTATTCTTCTGCATCAGAAAACTTTGCCTTTACACTGAGCATTTTTGTAAAGCCTGTTGCCTTAATGTCACTTGAAATATTAATGACATCCCCTATTTTAAGATTTGTCTTTGTGTAGTAGTTTTCTTTGATGACTTTGTATTCAGCATCAAGAATGTCAATGGACAAGTCGATTGTTTTGTTTTTGTAAGTGCTTTCATCTGCAGTGCCCAAAACTACATTGAGTGTGCCTGTCGGGCCATAGACTAAGTCCCAGAAGTCAGAACAGCCGGTAAGGCATGGAAGGGTAAGCAGCACTAAAGCCAGGGCAAGTAATAATTTAGAAATCTTTTTCATGGTAGACTCCTTTTTTGTTTGGTAAATTAATTTTTTTAAGCAGCCTTTTAAGATGCAATTTTTAAAGGCTGACTTAAAGAGCCTTTCTTTAACTGAAAGCCCTTTCCTAGAATTATAACGCACTATTAATTATATTTCTACTTTCCGGGCATTTTCTTTAAAATTTTTATAAGGCTGTGAGTGCGCCAGGGGCTGGAGGGACGCCGCAGGCGAAGTGGCTGTCATTTCTTTTAGGATTTTTCTTTTTTTAAAGCCTTTTTTTTACAAAATTTGCTTTTCTTTTTTTAATGATTTGACAGCCGCTTTGAAGGCGGATGCCGGAATCCCGGAAGACCCGGCCCGACGGAATTTAAAAAAATTGCTTTGCTTTTTTAGAAAAAATGGCATAAAAAAACTGGAGGTTTTTAAAAAATAAATTTCAAGGAGGGAGGCGCCCAAAAAAATAGAAAAATATGCATAAATATACAAAAATCTTTTAGAAAAAAGTGAAAATTTGTATATTTACATACTTTTGGAAATTCGATACTATTTTGACTTAAAAAGAAGTGGAGGTTTTTATGAAAAAACTTTTAACAGTAACTTTAGCTTTATCGGCAGTGGCAGCCCTTTTTACAGGCTGTTCTTCTAAGTCAAATGACACAATCAAGATTGGTGGAATTGCTCCTCTTTCTGGTAGTGTTGCAGTTTACGGTCTTGAATGTACAGACGGTGTAAATCTTGCAGTTGATGAAATTAATGCAGCCGGCGGTATTCTTGGCAAGAAAGTTGAATATCTTGTTGAAGATGATGAAGGCGATCCTGCAAAATCAGTAAACGCTTACACAAAACTGACAACTCAAGATGGCGTAACAATGCTTATTGGTTCTTTGACATCTGGCTGTTCAATTGCAATTACTTCTACAGCTCAGGCCCAGGGTGTTGTTCAGATTGCCCCTGCAGCAACTGCTCTTGCCCTTACAGATGCTGGCAACTACATTTTCCGCGCATGCTATACAGATCCTTTCCAGGGTAAGATTGGCGGTAAGTTTGCAGCTTCAAACCTGGGACTTACAAAGGCAGCTGTTCTTTATGATGTTGGAAATGACTATTCTGTAGGTCTTATGGAAAACTTTGTTGAAGAATTTACAAGTCTTGGCGGCGAAATTGTTGCCAGCGAATCTTATATTACAAACGATGTTGACTTTAACGCTCAGATTACAAAGATTAAGGCTGCAGCTCCAGAAGTTGTATACCTGCCAGATTATTATGGTACAGTTGCCCTGATTGCCAAGCAGCTTCGCGCTCAGGGGCTTGACTGTCCTATTGTTGGTGCTGACGGTTGGGACGGACTTGTTGAAGATGCCGGTGATGAAGTTGTAGGTGGTTACTATTCTAACCACTATGCTGCTGATTCTACTGACCCTGCAGTTGTTAAGTTTATAGAAGGATTTAAGGCTAAGTACAATGGTCGTGTTCCTAACTCTTTTGCAGCTTTGGGTTACGATTCAATGTATATGTATAAGAATGCAATTGAAGCCGCTGGTACAACAGATCCAGCTGCTGTACGTGCAGCCCTCGAAGCAAGTGAAGGTGACTATGTAACAGGTCACATCCGCTTTGACGAAAAGCACAATCCTGTAAAGTCTGCTGTTATGGTAAAGATTTACAAGGATGATGCAGGTGCACTTAAGGTTGCTTATGAAGCAACAGTTGATCTGGACTAGTAGAAAAACTGTTCAATAAAAAAGCTATTTTTAAAATGCTTTCGGTGTGATCCGGGGCATTTTCCTGGCACAAAGTGGTGCACTTTTTCTTAATTCTGTGAAAGTTTTAAGAAGGTGCACCTTTTTTTTCTTTTAAATTTAGTATAGAATGTGGGCGAAAAAAATATGAGAGCCTCTAAAAATTGTAATTTTTAGAGACAAATACTAGATTATTTTTTTAGTTAGCAAAATCTGGAGGTTGTTGTGGATACTCTTCTTAACCAGTTAGTAAACGGCCTGTCTTTAGGCAGTATCTACGCACTTATCGCACTTGGTTACACCATGGTTTATGGTATTGTAAAGTTGATAAACTTTGCCCATGGTGATGTTATGATGATTGGCGCCTATGTGGGCTATTATGTTTTAAAGGCTTTGGGAACAAGTCCTTTGGGATTTACACTTTCTTTGCTGGCAGCAATGGTGTCCTGTGGACTTTTGAGCCTTGTTATTGAACGATTTGCTTACAGACCTTTGCGAAATGCTCCTCGCTTGAATTCTTTGATTACCGCTATTGCAGTTGAATTGATTCTTCAAAACGGAATGCGCGTTTTGCCTTTTGCAGGACCAACTCCACGTTCATTCCCTACAATCAATAGTTCAAAATTCCATATTTTCGGTGGCCATGTAGAAATTTCTACAATCCAGATTCTTGTAATCGGGCTTTCAATTGCTCTTATGGTTATTCTTACTTTGATTATAAATTACACTCGCACAGGTAAGGCTATGCGCGCTGTTTCCCACGATTTAAAGGCTTCTTCACTGATGGGAATTAACGTAAATAGAACGATTGCAATTACATTCGTAATCGGTTCAGTACTTGCGGGGGTAGGCGGCATTCTTTACGCAACCAGCTATCCGAAAATTGAACCTACAATGGGCTACATTCCGGGCCTTAAGGCTTTTGTGGCTGCGGTTCTGGGTGGAATTGGTTCCATTCCTGGAGCAATGCTGGGTGGTGTTTTACTGGGTGTCCTTGAAACTATGACAAAGGCTTACATCTCTTCTCAGTATGCAGATGCAATTACATATTCAATTCTTATCATAATCCTTCTGGTAAAGCCGGCAGGTTTGCTTGGTAAGAAGCAGACGGTTAAGGTTTGATGGAGGTTATGATGTCAGATAAAAATAAAAATTTAAAAGCCTTTTTCATTCCTTTGGCTGCTTCTTTGCTGGTGATTTTCCTGCCTTCTTTGCTGATTAAGGAAAAAATCATCAATGCTTATTTTGCACAGATTTTGACACTGGCTGGTGTGAACGCCATTATGGCCATTTCCGTAAACATGGTTTGTGGTATTACGGGCCAGCTGTCTTTGGGACAGGCAGGTTTTCAGGCCGTTGGTGCATACGCTGTAATTCTTTTAACTCAGAATGCCCACATTCCTCTTCCTGCCAGCATTATTCTTTCCGGATTAATTGCGGCTTTACTGGGATTTTTGATTGGATTTCCAACCCTTAAGCTGGAAGGCGATTACCTTGCCATTGTAACTTTGGCTTTTGGGGAAATTATCAGAATCGTTCTTACAAACCTTAAGGACATAACAGGCGGCCCTAATGGAAAGCAGTTCCTTACCATAATGAAGAATTTGCAGTGGGGACCAACAGTTTCTTACTTTGTCATAATGCTGTCTTTGGTTCTTATTGTGGTTTTACTGAATAACTTTATTCGCTCCACATTCGGCCGTGCCATTCTTGCTGTACGCGAAGACGAAATTGCGGCAGAAGCAAGCGGTCTGGGCGTTTTCAAATACAAGATGACTGGTTTTGTAATTGCTTCATTTATTGGAGGAATCGGCGGCGCCCTTTATGCTCCACTCATTGGCTTTATTAAACCGGAACTTGCTTCATTCAACAATTCAATTAACCACTTGATTTATGTTGTTCTTGGTGGAATGGGTTCAATTTCGGGCGGTATTCTGGCGGCTTACGTTTTGACTATTTTGCAGGAAATGCTTCGTTTCTTAAAGGATTACAGACTTTTGATTTATCCGGTAATCCTGATTTTGGTAATGCTCTTTAGACCTCAGGGGCTTTTGGGAACAAAGGAATTGAGCATTGTAAAATTTTCAAACGGCCTGGTTGGAATGTTTAGAAAATTATTTTCTAAAGGAAAAAAATCTGAAAGTCAAAAGGAGGAGGCAAAATAATGGCAGAGGAAAAACTTCTTCTTAGCGCTAAAGATCTTTCTATAGTTTTTGGCGGACTTAAAGCTGTAAATTCTTTTAATCTTGATATTCATGAAGGTGAATTGATTGGTTTGATTGGGCCTAACGGGGCAGGTAAGACTACTGTTTTTAACATGTTGTCCGGGGTTTACAAGCCGACTTCCGGCACAATCACTTTTATTTCCAAGAGGGGTAATCCTCATATTACAAATAATAAAAAGCCTTCCCGTCTTAATTACATGGGCATTGCAAGAACATTCCAGAACATTCGTCTTTTTGGCGCCCTGACTGTTTTGGACAACGTAAAAATCGCCCTCCATTCAAGCAGGAAAATTACACCGCTTGATGCTCTTTTAAGGACAGGCCGATTTACTAAAGATGAAAACCGCATGACAGAAAAGGCTTTGAGTCTTCTTGAACTTTTTGGTCTTGCAGGAAAAAAGGCTGAACTTGCAAAGAATCTGCCTTACGGTGAACAGAGAAAACTGGAAATTTGCCGTGCCCTGGCATCTGAACCCAAACTGCTTTTGCTGGACGAACCTGCTGCTGGAATGAACGGTCAGGAAACAGAAGAACTTATGGAAATGATTTGTAAGATTAAGGAAAAATTTAATCTTACAGTTTTGCTGATTGAACATGACATGAAACTGGTTATGGGTATTTGTCAAAGAATTATTGTTTTGAACTACGGTTCAATTATTGCGGAAGGCCTGCCTGAAGAAATTCAGAAAAATCCCAGCGTAATTAAAGCTTATCTTGGTTCAGACTTTGAAAGTCAAGTGGAGGGTGAGTAAATGAGTCTTCTTGAAGTAAAAGATTTAAAGGTTTCTTATGGGGCAATTAAGGCTCTTCACGGAATTTCTTTTAAAGTTGATGAAGGTGAAGTTATTTCTTTGATTGGTTCAAATGGGGCTGGAAAAACGACAACCCTTCACGCCATTTCAAATATCATCAAAAAGGAAAGCGGACAGGTTTTCTTTAAAGGTAAAAATATTTCTTCCCTTTCGCCAGACAGAATTGTTACTCAGCATTTAATTCAAGTGCCGGAGGGCCGCCGCGTTTTTGCAAACATGTCTGTTAAAGAAAATTTGCAAATGGGTGCTTATACCAGAAGGGATTTTTCTAAAATTAAGGAAGATTTGGACTGGGTTTACAGTCTTTTTCCCCGTTTAAAGGAAAGAATCCGCCAGATGGCAGGCACTTTGTCTGGCGGTGAACAGCAGATGCTTGCTATGGGCAGGGCTCTTATGTCCAGACCGGAATTGCTTTTGCTGGATGAACCTTCTATGGGACTGGCTCCAATTCTGGTAGACGAAATTTTTGATATTGTAAAAAAGATTTCTGCCGCAGGAACAACAATTCTTCTGGTAGAACAAAATGCCTTTAAGGCTCTGTCTATTGCTAACCGCGCCTACATTCTTGAAACAGGCAACATTGTAAAGGAAGGCCTGGCCAAGGATTTGATTTTGGATCCTTCTGTAAAAGCGGCCTATCTTGGCGGCTGATTTTACTGGCTTTGTCGGTGACAGGCAGCAATGTCTGTTTAGCATAGTCCTTTTGTTATTTTGAGATAAAAAAGACCGTCTTTTTTTAAGGCGGTCTTTTTCTTTTAAAGGATCTTAATTTTTTACAGCTTAAACTGTTCAAATTCCTTTTTGATTTCGTCAACAGAAGTTTTATTTTCGTTGGCGCTTTTGTTTACATCCATGATGGAAGTTTTCAAGTTTTCGGTTGCATCAAAACTTTCTTCTACTGCGGTCATTGTTGAATCCGAAGCATCTACAACTACTGCCATGAAATTCCTCAACTTTTGTGCAGCATCTGCACCGCTTTGTGTAAGAGAGTCTACTGTCTTTACTGCATTTACAACCTGAATGGTAGAAGCCTGAGTTTCTTCGGCACCGGCATTCTGTTCTTCCATAGCGCTTGAAATCTGGTTGACAAGCTGGGCATTTTGACCAACTTTTTCTGCAACTTCATTGAATGAATTTCCTGCAGAAGTGATGGCATCAACACCCGCATCAATTTTTTTTGTCATAAGAGAAATTTGTTCCTGAATTTCCTTTGCGCTGTTTGCAGAAGATTCTGCCAGATTCCTGACTTCATCTGCAACTACAGCAAAACCTGCACCAAACTGACCTGCATGGGCTGCTTCAATAGCCGCATTCATTGAAAGAAGGTTTGTCTGCTGGGCAAGTGACTGAATGGCCTTTACAATTTGCGTTACCTGATCAGAATATTCCTTTAGTTCTTTCATGGTAGAAACGGCGTTTGTAATGGACTGCTGGCCCTGGGCAGAAGTTTGTGTTAAAAGGTCTGAAGTTTCCTGGGCTTTTTTTGCAGTACTTGTTACTGTTGCGATGCTGGCCGTCATTTCTGTAACGGAAGAACTGATGTTTTCTACAGCAAGCGTTTCTTCTGCAACTTGCTTTTTTATGTTTTCTACTGATCCTACAAGGTTAAGAATGTTTTTGTCTGCTTCAAGGACTAAAGAATTCTGCTTTGTAGAATTGTCATTGATTTTATTCAAGGTGTCTGACATTTGATTTAAGGCAGTGCCGGCAGATGCTACCGAATCTGTAATAAGATTTGCGGCTGTGTAAACATCATTTGTTTTGGAATTGAGTTGACTTATCATTGAAGAAACTTTATCCATTGTTTTGTTGACAGATGAGGCCAGGTCGCCAAAGTCGTCCAGTGTGGAAATGGAAATGCGTCTTGTTAAATCACCCTTTTTGGTAATTTTGTCCAGGGCAAGGGCTACTTTAGAAATGCGTTTTGTAATCAGAATGATTAACCATGTGACAAGGCATGCTGAAATCCACACAGAAGTGAAAACTGCAAGAAATATTTTTTTTGCAGGATGAAAGTCCGGTCCCAGGTGGATTGTACCCCATGTTACTGCCATTAAATTTATGGCAAGAATGTACATACATGCCAGGGATGTAAGAATGATTGTAACTGAAAGCTTTGCCGAACGTGCCTTTTCGTAACCTTCGAGTGTGTGGACTTTTAAGAGTTTGCGGAATTTTTCAAGGAGTATGTCAAGGAGTAAAATTGAAGAAACACATGAAGTAATTCCGAAGGAAAGTGCGTGAAGGAGTATGAGGGTGATTCTTGTTGTTTCAAAGTCATAAAGACCCTTGTAAACGCCGATTAAAATTTGTGCAAACTGACCTACAAAAAATCCTACAAAGGAAACTCCAATGGTGGCGCGGTTTAAAAGCTTGTAACATTTTAGGCATTTTATTTTTTCTTCTTCGGTGGGTATGTAATTTTCATTTTTGATTTTTTTTACGATTGAATCAAAAGGTCTTGTTACAAAATATGCTGCAAAACACGTTATGGCTAAAAGTCCCAGTGTAAGACCCAGGGTTGTGAAAAATCCTGAACCAAAGAAACGGCCTAAATTGTTATAGAAAAAAGCAAGAGCCGTCATTCGCAGGAAACATACAGCTATAAGATTCATCGAAACTAAAATAATGGAATAAATTATAAATATACTCATTCTTTTTACCTATCGATAGCGTCAAGATTTGTTCGCAATTTCATTGAAAAAAGTCGTTCAAATCAGGCC